>JAUYTX010000040.1 GCA_030695025.1 Bacteroidales bacterium
TTTAAGTGTAAGCCTTAATCTTTGGCCGTACGGAATTGACAATACTTCAGGTAAACTTACATTTGTATATTGCTGATCATCTTTAGCATCGGCTTTTGTCCACTCCCCGGTATCAAATTCAAGCAAATCATCAAGCCTCTCACTAAAGAGGTTGTACATAAGTCTGGAAACTGAACTTTTCGACTTGTCTGCAGGCACTTGAGCAAAAATTGCTATCTCTCTTTCTGCTCTTGTCAGAGCGACGTAAGCAACGTTTAAATTATCAACATATGCTTTGACTTTTTCTTGAGAATACTCCTCACTGAAAATTGTGTTTTCCAATGAAGATGAATACTTTACAGGTAACAGAGGGATGTTTGAGAAAGGCTCTAATGTTGATTTGCACCACATAATCTGAGGGAATAGACTTGTGTTTGCATGATCGAGTTCTGTTTCAAAAAAAGGAAGGATTACAACCGGAATACCCAAACCCTTTGCTTTGTGAATAGTCATTACCCTTATTGCATCTTGTCCAGAGGGTGCTGGTACTGACCTCTTCTTCCCTTTAATCTCCCACCATTCAATGAAAGAGGCCAGATCTGTTTTACCTGTTTTCAAAAAATCGTTAACAATATCCAGAAAAGACTGAATATATATCGCATCCGATTCGTCACATTCAGCCTGAATTTGCATCACGACGCCTTCACACAGCTCATAAAGGGATGTGTATTGCATGTTATCCGCTGTATTAACCTCTATTGAGTTGAATTTTGCAATTGTATTATTGACTGAATCTTCGGGATTATTAATATATTTTAGGATGGTCAGTATTTTTCTGACAGCTGTTGATGATGAAACAAGCAAAGACTCCTCAGAAATAACCGGATAATCATTGTTGATTAAATTCTGAACAACCTTTTCACCCTCCTTGTTTGTTCTTACAAGTATGGTAATGTCTTTGTAACTATAACCATTTTTAATATATTTTTCCAATAGTGGAACTATCGCTGCAAGAGCTCTCTCTCTGAAGGAGTCTTCATCTTCACCTTTATCAAAAAATTTCAGATGAATGTGCCCTTTAAGAGAACTGTTTTTATCAGGTATCTGCTGAAATACATTGGAATATACCTCAGAAAATGCTTCAGAGTTAGTTAAAGTATTGCACTCTGAAGCAGCATATGTAAAAAAATCCCTGTTAAAGTCAACTATCTCTCTGGCCGAACGCCAGTTATATTTCAAATCTGTCTCCTCTATTCTTTCACTATCAATATATTTATGAATGTCTCCATTAAGTAAGTTCCAATCAGAACCCCTCCACCTGTAAATACTCTGTTTGACATCTCCAACTATTAAATTATCATTCCCTGAAGCAAGAGAATTTTCAATAAGTGGTTTAAAGTTCATCCATTGTAAAAGAGAGGTATCCTGAAACTCGTCAAGCATGAAGTGGTCTATTCTGGTGCCTACCTTCTCATAAATGAATGGAGTATCACTGCCATCTATAATCTTACTAAGCAACTCTGTTGTTTCAGGTATCAGCACAAGGTTATTCTCCTTGGTGTATCCTTTTACAAATTTCTCAATATCAATCATCAAACCTAGAGTATTGATGTTTGAAAGTACTGCTTTGGCACTATAATAAATTTTGGACTGATTATCAACATAATCAAGCAATTCAATACATGATCGGTTCAACCCTTCGTTGAATGCATTTTCTATTGCATCGCAAATTCCGGGATTCTCTTTTCTCATTGTTTTGTTGACCCAATTATCAAAATTATCCACCATATTCCGAAATCTTACCCCGGGCATTTCAAACTCACCTACAGCGCATTTGTAAAAGTAACTTATGCCACTGGTTTTCTTATATGGGAAATCTTCTGCTGAAAGGTTAAAACGATTCAGAACCGTGATAGCCTCTTCTGCTATTCTTAAAACATTTAGGTCAAATCCTTTAATAACCTCTCTTAGTTGTATTTTAAAAGTTGCAAGTCTCTTTTTATCAAACGAATCGGGAAGCAAATCTGATTTTTTCAGTCTGAATGACTCTTTGAATATCTCATCTGCAAGTTGTTTGATGCCCTTCTTGAAGTTCCAGTCATCTCCTCTTTCAATTGCATCAAAGCTTACATTCGTAAGCCACTCCAAAAGGTCGGAGTTATCCGGTTTATCAAGATTAAGAATCATATTATCAATAGCTTCACTCAGAACCATATCCTGGTCCAGCTCTACTGTATAACTGTTGTTTTTTCCTATCTCTCTGGCGAATGCTCTGAGTGTCTGCTGAAAAAACCTGTCAATTGTAAGTATTGAGAATGATGAATAATCGTGCAGTATTTCTATCAGGCGTCTCCTTGCACCTGAATCTGAAAGAGATTCTTTAAACAGAGTCTCAACAACTCTTCTTTTCATCTCTTCGGTGGCCTTATTTGTAAAAGTAACGGCAAGAATGTTTCTGTAGGCCCTCTCCTTTTTAAGTAAAAGTGAGAGATACTCTCCTGTCAGGGTGTGGGTCTTTCCGGATCCTGCCGATGCTTTTATAATTTTTAGTTTCCCCATATCACAACTGTTTAGTAACAAATTGGAGAGTATGGACACCATTCACATGTTCTGGTTCCTCTGTTTCTGTAGAAACTTATTTCAGAGCTAAATATTTCTTTAACAAGCAATTTAAGCCTCTCCTTATATTGCTCTACCTCTGTCTCATCTACAATTTTCTCATCACCACGGTTATTTTTGCTGATGTTTCTCAATATGTACGGAGCTAGTTTAACAGGTTGCTTCTCATCCAGAAGCATAGCATAGAACAACATTTGGAATGCTATCTTGTTTTTATTGAATTTTTTCTGGTCAAACAGCTCTTCAAGATTTGAGTATTTTATCTCTCCTTTGCCGGTCTTGTAATCAACTATTCGCTTAATTCCTTCAATCCTGTCAATTCTGTCAATAAAGCCCTTAAGTGCAACCACTTTGCCATCTTCAAGAATAAGCTTTGATATGACTCTTTTTTCTGAATCTGTATACTCAAATGGGGCAAGTGACAAATCAAATTCGAGAGTAAGTTGGACATACTTGTGAATAAGCCTTTTAATCAGCAAATTATAACCTTTAAACTCTCTTAAATTTCGATATTCTAAAAATCCTGCCTCTATAAGTTTTTCGATTTGAGAAGAGTCTTTTATCAGGGTTGTAATCTCATCTTTTGATAACCTTTTGCCCTTGAAACCAGAATAGAGTTTCTCCATTACAAAGTGGAATATTGAACCAAAATCATTTGATTCAATCTCCTCAGATATCTCATCATCCTCTTTTACACCCTCTATATAAGAACAATAAAACTGCAACGGACAGAGAATATATGAACCCAAAGCAGTGGCAGAAAGCGATTTAGCCTGCTCTCCGAAAAATATTTTTTCAACCTTTTCTATGACCTGAGAGCTCTTTGCAATTTCAACTATTTTTTCAGGAGCACATTTTACTCTAAACGACGCCCTGCTCTCTTTTAAAGGAAGTTTATAATGATATTTCATCTGCATGATAAATCTGCTCATCTCCCCGGTGTTGAGACCCTCAGTGCGTGTATCATATAGTAACCAGACGTTTTTTGCCCTGTATATTGATCTGTAAAAATGGTATGAGGCAATTGCATCGTTGTACTCTTTAACCGGTAGAGAAAAACCTCTCCTAAGGTTGTAGGGGATAAATGAATTGGATTGTGAAGATGATGGAAATGTCCCCTCATTTAATGAGCAGTATATAACATTATCAAAATCAAGTGCACGGGTTTCCAAAACACCCATAATTTGCAGACCCGATAATGGTTCTCCTTTGAAAGGAATTGAAACAGTAGATAGAATTTGGCTTAAAAGCCTGCCGAATGTGTCAAGCGACATAGGAATAAGTATCCCCGCTATTCTTGTCAGGGATACCCTTATATGATATATAAACTCCTTCTCAATTCCTTTGGTTTGAGAATTTTGCACTACAAAATCAAGTATCTCAAGAAGTTTAAAGCAAAAGTCTTTGGCAGAGGTATCCTTGCTTAGGTTTTCGGAAAAAATAAGTTTTAAAAGATGATCGTCTTCAAAGAAAGAGGGAGCGACATAAATCATATTCTGAGATACAATTTTGTTGAGATGCTCCCTGGCACTCTCTTTACATATCAATTTTATATAATTATGTTTTAAAATGGGGAGAACTCTTTTGTAATAGTATGCCCCTTTGTCTTTAGTCAGCTCTGTAATGTACTCTATCAATGACATGATTGGAGATCCTTTGAGTGGATAACCCATAGTAACATTAACATCGGGGTATTTTTCGGGTATTGAATGAAGCATTGGCAGCAACATCTTTTCATCAGGAAGAACAACTGCATTTTCAATGGCATTTTCGCTGTTTTCCAATATTTCAGTTACGATTTTTGTTTGCATAACTGCCGATGAAACTCCGATTATTTCAATTTGGGGTATCTCGTATTTCTCGAAAAAAATCTCTCTTTTCGATGGGAAATTGGAGATATTTCCGTTCATAAAATGAGAGGCTTTATTTGAACTGTCAGTTATAAACTCTCCAAAATAGTCCCAGTAAAAATCTGCCTTGCCTTGTTTTTTGAGTTCTTTGAGGATCTTGTTTTCACACTCATTTAGTGCGTTTAACCCTACGAAAACAATTTCACGGTACTCGCTAAGTTTGTCAAGCAAAATGGTATTTTCTGCAACATGTCTGAAAATCATACCCTCGTAGCCACTCTTTTCAACCACCAACTCCTCTCTGAATTTAAGATACAACGGGTACAGGACCTGCCATAATGCTCTGAATTTCTGTTTTTTCTCACTCTCCCCGATAGGTAAAAAACCCTCCCAAAAACTCATAACTGCCTCAAGTTGTGTTTGAGTTAAAAAAGAGTAATCACTCTCAATCTCCTTAAGTTCTTTAATGTTAGCAAACAGAAGTCGTGCATCAGCAAGAAATTTGTCTGTATCGTTGAAATCATCAATAATTACATCTCCCCAGAAGACGAAATCATCAAAACTCTCTTCGGTCCCTGAAATCTCTTTGTATATTCTGTATAATTTAAAGAGGGAATCCAGCCTGTCTGCCTCCCTCAAACCTGAGACAGATATAATAAAGTCTTTAATTGTGAATATTTTAGGAGAGAAAATAGGAGAATTTATCAGCTCTCCCAGATACTTTTGAAAGAAAAGTCCTGATCTCCTGTTTGGAAAGACAAAACACAACTCCCGTATTTTCGCCCCTTCGTCTTTATAAAAACGGGAAGCGATTGTTTGTAAAAATTTCATCTGAAATATCTGAATTACAGAGATTATAATCTTCTCCTGAGCTTATCTGCAAGTTGTTCAAACCCGGGTTTATCCAGAAGTGCAAACATGTTCTTTTTGTAGTCTTCAACTCCCTGCTGGTCAAACGGATTAATATCAAGCATATATGCACTGATACCACATGCAAATTCAAAGAAATAGAACAGTGACCCAAGATTGAATTCATTCAATCTCTCAACAGTTATGGCAATATTTGGTACTCCTCCGTCTATATGTGCCAACCTTGTTCCAATTTCGGCCATTTTATTGCACTGTTCAACAGTCTTTCCTGATAAAAAATTGAGGCCGTCAAGGTTATTCTCGTTAGCACTTATATCAAAATCTCTGTCTGTATCAGCAATACTCAAAACTGTTTCAAAAATTATCCTCTCACCATCCTGTATGTACTGACCCATTGAGTGAAGGTCTGTTGTGAAGTTGACAGATGCCGGAAAGATGCCCTTTCCCTCCTTGCCCTCGCTCTCTCCGAACAGTTGTTTCCACCATTCAGAAAAGTAAGCCAATTTTGGATGGTAATTTACAAGAATCTCAATTTTTTTCCCATTGCCATAAAGTAAATTTCTTACGGCAGCATAACGAATAACAGGGTTATCGGCACCACCTTTTTTGCAAAGAGTTTCCATTCTGACGGCCCCGGCAATCAGCTCCCTGATATTGAATCCGGCAACGGCAATCGGTAGAAGACCCACCGGTGTTAGTACAGAGTATCTGCCTCCAACATCATCAGGTATTACAAAGGTTTTATAACCTTCTGTATCTGAGAGTGATTTAAGAGCACCTTTGGAAGAGTCGGTTACTGCAACTACTCTTTTGGCAGTACCTGTTTTTCCATATTTCTTCTCATAGTGTTCTTTTATTATTCTGAACGCAACCGCCGGTTCTGTTGTTGTTCCTGATTTAGAAATCACAATCGTTGCCGACTCTCTCTTTTCAAGCAGATCCATTAACTCAGAAATATACTCACCTGAAAGATTTTGTCCTGCAAACACAATCGCAGGCCACTCGCGGTTTCCAAGCTGAAGACCAAAACTATGTGACAATGACTCAATTGCAGCTTTTGCCCCAAGATATGAACCTCCAATTCCTATTACGACAACAACCTCAGCGATTTTTTTCCACTCGTAGGCTAAAATTTCAATCTCGCTAATTAGTTTTTCATCTGTCTGAGAGGGTAGGTTTAACCATCCGGTAAACTCTGCACCCCTGCCTTTGCCTGATAAAAGCGTGTCAAATGACGAGAGTGCATCCGTAACCGATTCGGCATACTCCTTATCTGTAAAGAAGGGCTTAGCACCTTTTAAATCTATTTGGATAACATTCTCTATCATAGCAATTACTGTAAATTTTCTGAAAGCTGTTTAATTACATAAGCAGGATATTTTTGCTCATAGAGGATCTTGTACATTGCCTCAGCAATAGGCATATGAACATTATATTTTCTATTTATCTCATAAATGCATTTTGTTGCATAGTAACCCTCTGCAACCATATTCATTTCAACCTGTGCAGACTGAACTGAGTAGCCCTTTCCGATCATGCTTCCAAATGTTCTGTTACGGCTGAATTGAGAATAACACGTAACCAGAAGATCACCAAGGTAAGCAGAGGTTGATGTTCTCCGTGCAGAGTCCGGATGGGATGCGTGAAGAAAATCTCTCATCTCATGAAAGCTACTGGTTATCAAAACTGCCATAAAATTATCACCATATGAAAGTGAATGGCAAACACCTGAAGCGACTGCGTAGATGTTTTTAAGTACTGCAGCGTATTCTACCCCATAAATATCTGTTCCCGGAACTGTCTTGATATAATTGCAGGCAAAAACATCGCACAGAGATCTGGCAACCTCTATATATTTACTTGAAAGTGTAAGATATGAGAGTTTTTCCATGGCTACCTCTTCGGCATGGCACGGTCCGCTAACGATTCCAATTTTACCGAAAGAGATGTTAAATTTTACATGGAAGTACTCGGCAATGGTTATGTTTTCTTCAGGAATCATCCCCTTTATTGCACTGATAATGAACTTATCCTTGAAGGAGCGTTTTATGAGTGCAGCTTCGGAAAGGAAATATGCTGAGGGGACGCAGAATACGAGCACATCAGCCGAATCAATAATCTCATTAATGTCTGAGCTGAAGATTATCCTCTCCGGATCAAATTTAAAAGCTTGAAGGTAATAAGGGTTGTGATAGGATTTTTTCATCTGGTCTATCATCTCGTCATCCCTTACGTACCAGGATATCTTCTCCTGGTTGTTAAGCAACAGTTTGGAAAGGGCCGTTGCCCAGCTGCCACTCCCAATCATGGCATATCTGAGGCCCTCCCTTTCAAAAAAATTATCCATTACAAATCAACGGTTTTAATCTAGGTTTAATTTACAAATATACCCTTTTTGTAACATAATCTAAATAAATCTTATACTTTTGCGTTATATCATAAATGACGAATATGGAGCTGAATATACTGTACAATAAAGCAATTGAGGGAAAAGAAATCACTTGTGAAGAGGCTCTTTTTCTTTATGAAAGTGCACCCCTGAATGAACTGCTAAACCTTGCAAATAAAATCAGATTCATATTAAATCCGGGGAATAAAGTCAGTTGGCAAATTGACAGAAATGTTAATTATACCAATGTTTGTATTTCTGGTTGTAAATTCTGCAATTTCCATTGCAAAATATCCAGAAGAGATGTTTCATATATAACAACACCAAAGGAGTACCAAAATAAAATTGACGAACTGTTCAGATACGGTGGAGATCAACTTCTTCTTCAGGGGGGGCTTCATCCTGAATTGGATATTATATTCTACGAAGAGCTTTTCCGCAGATTAAAAAGAGATTACCCTACACTTAAACTTAACGCATTAGGCCCTCCAGAGGTCTTTCATATTGCCCGAGTCAGCAATCTAACCATTGAAGAGACTTTAAAAAGGCTTATCGATGCAGGCCTGGATACATTACCCGGTGCCGGTGCCGAGATACTTTCAGACAGAGTGAGAAAATTAATCTCTCCTGCAAAACCAGGAGTTAACGCATGGGTTAAGGTTATGAAGTGCGCTCATAATCTAGGGCTTGGCACAACTGCAACAATGGTGTATGGTCATATTGAGACTCTAAAAGAGAGAGTTGATCACCTGATACTTTTGAGAGATATACAAAAGGAGAAGCCGGAGGGTGCTCCCGGGTTCAGGGCCTTCATCTGCTGGCCGATGCAAACAGAAGGGACAAAACTAGCTGAGATGGAACAGATGTCAGAAATAACTGCACCTGATGCCATTGAACATCTAAAAATGGTTGCTATCAGTAGGATTGTTCTTAACAATATTCCTCATATCCAGGCTTCATGGCTTACAATAGGGATGGAGACAGCTCAACTTGCCCTACATTCAGGGGCAGATGATATGGGCTCAATTATGATTGAAGAAAATGTGGTCTCATCTGCAGGTGCAGAGAACAGGACAGACGCGGCAGGAATTCAGAAGTCTATAAAAGAGGCAGGGTTCGTTCCATGGCTGAGGAATCAGGATTATTCACCTCGTTAATATCAGTAATGTAACCGTTATCAGGCGGCAGGTTTGATATCATTGAAGCCTCAACGGCCAGTCTGTCACACCTCTCGTTTTCAAGATGACTACTGTGTCCTTTAATCCAAACAAATTTTACCTTGTGTTTTCTAAAAATTACAAGAAACCTTTTCCAGAGATCAGGGTTTTTTTTCTTTGCGAAATCTTTTTTCTCCCACTGAAACAGCCAACCTTTATTGATGGCATCACACACATAAGAAGAATCGGAATGAACTGTAACTTCGGCATTGTCTCTCTTAACAGTTTCCAATGCAACAATTACTGCCAACAGCTCCATTCTGTTATTGGTTGTACAACTGAAACCGCCTGATAACTCTTTATAATGTCTCCCTGATTTAAGGATTGCACCCCATCCACCCGGACCTGGATTGCCGCGAGCAGCTCCGTCTGTATAAATATTAATCATTCTCCTTTCCGCCAACAGGCATCTCAACTTTAAGCGGATTAGCCCTTAATGCCTCATAATTTTTTCTATTCTTGTAAATGTCGCATGCAAGATAAATGGAGGACAGTATTGAGAGGTGATTTGCTTTGTCTTTACCTGCTAAATCATATGCTGTTCCGTGGTCAGGTGAAGTTCTTATTATCTTTATTCCCGCTGTATAGTTAACCCCGGACTCAATAGACAGTGACTTGAAAGGAATGAGGCCCTGATCGTGGTACATAGCAAGCACAGCATCAAATCTATTTTTATAATCAGACCCAAAGAATCCATCCGGAGGAAAAGGACCGAATACGAGTTCACCCTTTTCTGACATCTCTCTGATTGCTGGTTTGATAATCTCCTCCTCCTCTTTTCCAAGAAGTCCTCCGTCTCCGTTATGTGGATTAAGAGACAACACTGCAATTTTAGGCCTGTCAACCCCAAAGTCCTTTCTCAAAGAGTCTGACATCATTGTCAGTTTCTTCATAATTCTCTCTTTGGTTATCATTTTTGAAACCTCAGAAATAGGTATATGATTGGTTACAAGGCCAACTCTAATGTTTTCTGAAATCATAAACATGAGAGAGTCCTCTGCGCCAAACTCCTTTGTAAAATACTCTGTATGGCCAGGAAAAGAAAAGCCCTCCTTTGATACACTGTTTTTGTTAAAAGGAGCTGTTACCAGCACATCTATGACACCTCTTTTAAGATCAGTGACTGCACTTTCCAGGGCAAGAATCGCTGCTTTAGAACCCTCTTCAGTTGCCTTTCCGGGTTCTGCAATAAATGTATCCGGAACACAGTTGATAATGTTTACTCTTTTTGGATGAGCATCCTCTGCCTTAGCAATGATGTTGGTAGGAATGCTTTCTGTATCGGGAATGTGTTTCTTATAGAACCCCAATATTTTAGAAGAACCATAAATTACAGGGATGCCAATATCAAAAATTCTTTGATCGGCCAATGCTTTAATTATTACCTCATAACCAATCCCATTGCTGTCGCCCTGGGTAATGCCTACAATTATCTTATTGTTCATCTTGTGTAATCTGTGTAATTTCCTGCAAGATACAAATTTTAGATAAGATTCTTATATTTGTATTATGTCATCAATTCTGGAGAGCGATATTAAATTTCTTCCAGGCGTTGGTCCCAAAAGGGCGGAGCTTCTTAATAAGGAGCTAAATATCAAAACCTTCAGGGACTTCCTCCTCTTTTTCCCATTTAGATATATTGATCGCACCAAAATATACTCAGTTTCGGAAATTGAGTCATCAATGAGTTATATTCAGCTTAGGGGAAGGATTACAAGAATAAATGTTATAGGTGAAAAAGGTCCTGCCAGAAGGCTTGTTGCAACCTTTGCTGATGCTACCGGAGTTATAGACCTTGTCTTTTTCCAAGGGATTAAATGGATTAAAGATTGGCTGAAAATCAACACAGAGTATATTATTTTTGGAAAGCCCTCACTTTTTAATCAGACAATTAACATTGTTCATCCTGAAATTGAACCTGCAACCGAAGAGAATCCAATTTATGTTGGAAATATGCTGGGTGTTTACCCATCAACCGAGAGATTACGCAATAACGGATTTAGCAATAAGCAGATTGCCAGACTAATGGCAACTTTAATCAAGACTTGTCATGGCTCGCTAAACGAAACACTACCCTCTTATGTACTGGAAGATAAGCGGTTAATGCCATTTTATGAAGCCATTCAGAATATTCACTTTCCAAAAGATCTTAAAACGCTTGCTCAGGCACAATTCCGCTTTAAGTTTGAAGAGCTTTTTTATCTTCAACTCTCTTTACTCAAACAGAAATCTTATAGGGAGAGAGCTCTCAATGGTATTGTTATGAACAAAGTGGGTGAGTACTTTGACAAATGTTACAAAAAACTACCATTTGAACTCACCGGAGCGCAGAAAAGAGTTATCAAGGAGATTCGGGCAGACATAACCTCCGGAAGACAGATGAACAGGCTCTTACAAGGAGATGTGGGAAGCGGAAAAACTCTTGTAGCCATTTTTACTGCGCTTCTGGCTGCTGACAACGGTTATCAATCCTGTATTATGGCTCCAACAGAGGTTCTTGCTGTTCAGCACTTCAAAGGCGCTCAAAAGCTTCTGGAGGGTACTGGTGTAAAGTGTGCGCTGCTCACAGGAAACACAAAGGCAAAAGAGCGTAAACCTATCCATGAGCAGCTTACAGATGGTGAAATTGATATTTTATTTGGAACTCACGCTCTGATAGAAGATGTTGTTCAGTTCAAAAATCTGGGATTTGCGGTAATTGATGAGCAACACCGTTTTGGCGTTGAACAGCGTGCTAAACTGTGGAACAAAGGAGAGAGTATTCCTCACATACTCGTAATGACCGCCACTCCAATACCAAGAACTTTGGCAATGACCCTCTACGGAGACCTTGATGTATCTGTGATTGATGAATTGCCTCCCGGCAGAAAGCCTGTAAAAACTATTCACGCAAGCGAAAACCAAAGGCAAAGGATTTACTCCTTTATGAAGGAGCAGATTGCAGCCGGCAGACAGATATTTGTTGTCTATCCTCTGATTAAGGAGAGTGAAAAAATGGACTATAAAAATCTTCAGGAGGGTTATATGAATATAATTGAGGAATTTAAAGCCCCTCAATATGTAACTGCCGTTGTTCACGGGAAACAAAAAAATGAGGACAAAGCTCATGACATGAACCTCTTTGCATCAGGTAATGCGAACATTTTGGTATCTACTTCCGTTATTGAAGTTGGTGTAGACGTTCCTAATGCCTCTGTTATGATGATAGAGAGTGCAGAGAGATTCGGTCTGTCACAACTTCATCAGCTAAGAGGCAGAGTAGGAAGAGGAACAGACGAATCATACTGTATCTTAATGACAGGATATAAGTTAAGCAAAGAGTCCCGGAAAAGAGTTGAGCTTATGTGTTCTACCTCTGACGGGTTTGAGCTTGCCGAGGCAGATTTGAGAATGAGGGGGCCTGGAGATTTGGAGGGTACTCAACAGAGCGGTTTGCCTATAGATTTAAAAATTGCAAATCTTGCAAAAGACTCACAAATACTGGAAGATTCAAGAAGGTATGCTCAGAAAATTCTTGATGAAGACCCACAGTTGTCGAATGAAAAAAACAGAGCTCTAACAGTTACCCTTAATTCATTAAAAAAAGAGGTTAAAGATTATTCCCAAATAAGTTAGATATTTAATTATGAAATATATCGGAGCACATGTCAGCGCATCAGGCGGAGTAGAAAATGCCCCTGTCAATGCACACAACATCGGAGCAAACGCATTTGCACTTTTTACCAAAAATCAGAGACAATGGATGTCGTCTCCTCTCTCCAAAAAGAGTATTGAGGCATTCAAAAACAACTGCGAAAAATTTGGTTTTAAGCCATTTCAGATTCTACCCCATGACAGTTACCTTATTAACCTTGGACACCCGGAGGATGAAGGACTTAAAAAATCAAGAGAGGCTTTCCTTGATGAGATGCAAAGATGTGAACAATTAGGCCTTGACAGACTTAATTTTCACCCAGGCAGCCATCTTAACAAAGTTGATATTGACACTTGCCTTAAAACAATAGCAGAGTCGATAAACATTACACTTGAAAAGACAAAAGGGGTTACAGCGGTTATAGAAAACACAGCAGGTCAGGGGACAAACATGGGGCATACATTTGAGCAGATTGCACAAATTATCAGCCATGTAGAAGACAAATCAAGAGTTGGTGTGTGTATTGACACATGTCACTCATTTGCTGCCGGTTATGACTTTTCGACATCAGAAGGTATTACAGCTGCTTTTGACCACTTTGATAAGGTTATCGGGTTCAAATATCTAAAGGGGATGCATCTGAATGATGCAAAAAAAGGTTTAAACTCCAGGGTTGACAGACATGACTCTATAGGAGCCGGGACATTGGGTTCCAACCCATTTAAGATATTGATGAAAGACCCAAGGCTTAACGATATGCCGTTAATACTTGAGACTCCCAATGAAGAGATTTGGGCTGATGAGATTGCACAGATGAGACTTTGGGAAAAAGAGTAAATATGTTAACATAAATAAACCAGACAACCGCTTCAACCAATGAGGCGGTTGTTTGTTTTTAATGTATGAGTAATTATTTGGAGTATGAAAATAAAATATTCATTGACAATTATAATGTTAATTACAACAATTATGACGTTACAGGCACAGAATAAAAGTGTCTTAACCCCTGAAGAGAAGAGGGTTATTATTGACAAGGGTACCGAGCGGGCATTTACCGGAAAATATCATAATCATAAAGAGGCTGGAACATATCATTGTAAACAGTGCAATGCTCCCCTGTTCCGCTCATCAGACAAATTTGACTCAGGATGCGGTTGGCCTAGTTTTGATGATGAAATTCCGGGCTCAATCACACGTCATTTGGATGCAGACGGGATGAGAACAGAAATTGTCTGTTCTAATTGCGACGGGCATTTGGGACATGTCTTTACAGGAGAGCGATTTACTCAAAAGAATTTGCGACATTGCGTTAATTCTGTATCACTTGAGTTTGTCCCTGAAAAAAAGGAGAGAGCAATATTTGCAGGAGGTTGTTTTTGGGGTGTAGAACATCTTTTACAGCAAAAAAGAGGGGTTATCTCCGTTGTAAGCGGTTACACCGGTGGGTCAACGAATTCTCCGGATTACAGACAGGTCAGCAGTGGAACCAGTGGTCATGCAGAGGCAGTAGAGGTAATCTATGATGCAAACCAAATCACATACAGAGAAATTGCAAAGCTCTTCTTTGAAATTCATGATCCCACACAAAAAGACCGTCAGGGTCCTGATATTGGAACCCAGTACAGATCGGAGGTATTTTATCTGGACCAGTCTCAAAAAGTTATCACAGAAGAGCTTATTGGCATCTTAAAGTCAAAGGGACTAAATGTTCAGACAAAGGTTACAAAGGCATCAAAATTTTACAAAGCAGAAGATTATCATCAGGATTACTATGTAAAAAAGGGAACTCAACCTTATTGCCATATTTATACAAAAAGATTCTAAAGCCATAGATTCCCATTGAGCATTAATTTATACTTTTGCATATAAATTATAAACTTGATGAACGATCTGACGCAGGGTAAGGAGGGTAAACAGATCCTGATGTTTGCCATTCCTATGCTCATTGGTAATGTTTTTCAGCAATTATACAATATTGTAGACAGCGTTGTTGTAGGAAAATATATTGGCTCAGTTGCACTTGCAGCCGTTGGAGCCAGCTTCCCCATATTATTCACACTCTCTGCGCTTGTTGGTGGCATTGCAATCGGAGGTTCGGTATTGGTATCCCAATACTTTGGAGCAAAGAATTATCAAAAAGTTAAAATAACATCAGATACTCTTCAAATTTTTCTTCTTGTAAGTTCCGTAATCCTCTCAATAATATTTTTCCTTCTAAGCAGACCCCTTTTCCAGCTTCTTTCCATACCGGAAGAGGTTCTCCCTTCTGCTGTAAGGTATTTTGACATTGTCATTCTGACAACTACGATACCTATGTTTGCTCTTTTTGGAATGGCATCTATTCTCAGAGGAGTTGGAAACTCCAGAACCCCTGTAACATTTATGGTCATATCATTTCTGATCAACATTTTACTAGATCTTCTTTTTGTCCTTGTCTTTAAATGGGGAATTGATGGCGTGGCATGGGCTACTGCAATCGCATCAATATTTTCATGGATTGCATTGTGGTACCACTTGAATAAAAAAGAGGATAACATGATTAAGTTCAATCTTAATTATAAGAAATGGGAGTTTAACTGGGAAAACTTCAAGCTGTCGTTAAAGATCGGCCTTCCTTCCGGAATACAGCAAACTCTTGTAGGGTTGGGATCAATGGCACTGCTTGCAATTGTTTCACCATTTGGAGTTGCTACTCTGGCTGCATATACTGCAGCAGGAAGAATTGACATGTTTGTTTCAATGCCGGCGATGAACCTTGCAGCAGCTCTCTCCTCATTTGTGGGACAGAACCTTGGTGCAGAAAGATATGACAGGATTAAAAATGGTCTAAAACAAACATTAATCTATTCAACTGTCCTCTGTCTTGCTCTAATGCTAGTGGTGGTTCTGTTTTCGGGAGAGATAATGAGGTTGTTCACAGATGTAAGTTCACCCCATTTTGAAGAGATTGTAAGTATAGGAAAAGAGTATCTGGTGATAGTTACATCCTTTTACATTATGTTTACAACAATGTTTGTTGTAAACGGAGTTACCCGAGGAGCCGGGGCCACATTTATACCAATGCTCATAACAACACTTTCGTTGTGGGTTTTCAGAATTCCATTGGCCATTATTCTCTCCAAATCGTTTGGCACTACCGGGATCTGGTGGTCAATACCGGTTGGTTGGACAGCCGGATGCATCGGCGCTATAATTTATTATAAATCTGGTCTATGGAAAAAACATAGGGTAAAAACTGTATTAAATTAGCAGTTTCTACCCTAAGTTGCATTTCTAACTGAGTGATTGTTTTGTCAATTATAATTTAAAATGGAGACAATTTAATCTCTCTGCGAAATTACCAGGTAGATTTCAACCCCACTGTTCTGTTAAATACAAGATTACCCTCTTTAGATTCAACATCTTTTACAAAATAACCAATCCTTTCAAACTGAACTGCAATTTCGGATTTGTCGTCGTGTAATGCACTCTCGGAATATCCGGTTACAACTTTTAAAGAGTCAGGGTTGAGATAATCAATATACTCTTTTCCCTCTTCAAGATTGTCCATTTCAGGGTTAGTAAACAGACGGTCAAATAGCCTCACCTCGGTCTTTTTGGAATGAGTAGCCGAAACCCAATGAATGGTTCCTTTAACAGAGCGCCACTCTCCCACTCCTGGTTTGCTTGAAGGATCGTAAGTACAGCGAATTTCAATTATATTGCCATCATTGTCCTTAATAACCTCTTCGCATTTAATTATATATGAATATTTAAGGCGTACCTCTCCTCCCGGTCTAAGGCGGAAATATTTCTTTGGTGGCTCTTCCATGAAATCTTCCCTTTCAATATATAGCTCTCTGGAGAAAACTACGTCCCTTGTTCCGGCATCTATGTTCTCAGGATTATTAACCGGAGTGAAAATTTCGGTCACATTCTCAGGATAGTTGATAATTGTAAGTTTAATAGAATCCAGAACAACCATATATCTGTTGGCTCTCTTGTTCAGATCCTCCCTTACACACCACTCTAAAAGTGATAAGTCAATTATATTATCTCTTTTTGCTACTCCTACCTTATCTGCAAAAAGGCGAATACTCTCCGGCGTAAAGCCTCTTCTTCTAAGGCCGCAAATTGTTGGCATCCTTGGATCATCCCATCCGGTAACAAACCCTTTTTGTACAAGTTCGAGCAGTTTTCTCTTGCTCATAACCGTGTATGTAAGGTTCAGCCTGGCAAACTCATATTGTTTTGAAGGGAAAATTTCCAGTTTATCAATAAACCAGTCATAAAGAGGCCTGTGTACATCAAATTCCAAAGTGCAAATGGAGTGTGTAATCCTCTCTATTGAATCACATTGCCCGTGTGCATAATCGTACATGGGATAAATACACCAGTCATTACCGGTTCTGTGATGATGTGCATGAATGATTCTGTACAGAATAGGGTCTCTCATAAGCATATTTGTATGTGCCATATCAATTTTTGCTCTGAGTACCTTATCTCCCTCTTTATATTTACCTGCTCTCATCTCTGCAAATATTGCGAGATTTTCTTCTGCAGATCTTTTTCTGTAAGGGCTCTCGATTCCCGCCCTGTTAACTGTTCCACGGGTGGTTCGAATCTCCTCCTGGCTTTGGTCATCTACATAAGCCAGACCTTTTCTGATTAACTCCTGCGCCCAAACATAAAGTTGTTCAAAATAGTCAGATGCATACAGCTCTTTGTCCCAGTTGAAACCCAGCCATTGAACATCCTCCTTGATTGAATCTACATATTCAACATCCTCTTTTGTTGGATTTGTATCGTCAAACCTAAGATTGGTTTTACCTCCATATTTTAAGGCAAGTCCAAAATTCAGGCAGATACTTTTTGCGTGTCCAATATGCAGGTAACCATTAGGTTCCGGTGGGAATCTTGTTAAAATGCTTTTGTGTTTACCCGATCCAAGATCGGCTTCTACTATCTCTTCAAGAAAATTTAAAGACCTCTCCTCAGCAGGTTCTTTCAGAATTTCATCCATACTTTATAATAATTAACCTGCAAATATAAGATTTCTAAACCTCATTTTCTTAACTTTGTATAATTAAAAGCTACAACTTAAAAAACTCTCATTGCGATGGTTCAATCTATGACAGGCTACGGTAAATCCGAATGTATCAACGGCAATAATAAGATCACTATAGAAATCAGGTCCGTAAATGGTAAAAATTCGGATGTTTCCGTTAAATCACAAATTATTCCAAGAGAGCGGGAGATTGAGGTCAAACAGATGTTAACCTCTGCTCTGCAAAGGGGAAATATTGACCTTTACACCTCCATAGAAACTCTTACCGAAAACGGAGGCAGGACCATTAACAAAGAGACATTCGCCTCATATCTTAAACAATTAAAGGAGCTTGCCACAGAATCCGGCAATGATATGGACTTTGGCAAGGCAACCGAAATTATCATGAGGCTGCCTGATGTTTTTGAAAATCAGAAAAAGGAGAGAGAAGAGGAGAACATAGAGGATTGGGAGTCAATAAAAAGAGCAATTGAACACGCTATTGAAATGCTGACAGGCTTCAGAAAAACCGAAGGCAAAAGACTTGAAGAGGATATGGTTTCTCGAGTAAATCTCATATTATCATATATTGAGGAGATTGAAAAATTTGAGAACGAAAGGTCTGTCATGATTAAAGAGAAACTGAAGTCCAAATTGGAGGAGTACTCTTCAGATGTCGATATGAATCGACTGGAACAGGAGATGATATACTATATTGAAAAATTGGACATTACAGAAGAAAAGGTAAGGCTTAGGCAACACTGCAGCTATTTTCTTGATACTTTAGCTCAGGAGGAGTATCCAGGAAAAAAACTTGGCTTTATTGGTCAGGAGATGGGCAGGGAGATAAATACTCTGGGCTCAAAAGCATCTCACGCCAAAATTCAGATGTGGGTTGTCAAAATGAAGGACGAACTCGAAAAGATAAAAGAGCAATCATTGAACATTTTATAGTAACAATTTATATTTGATTGAAAGATTTTTGTTAAAAACTGCAACTTTTATGAGGGTCACCTCGTCTATTAAGCAGAAAAACCAAAAATCATTTTTCAATCATGAAAACAAAAGCTCTGTTACTTTCGGTTATTGCAATTTTTGCCCTAACCTCTATTCAAGCCGGGATCGCACCGAAGAGTGAGATTAAAAACCCAAAAACAGACCCTGCAACTCTGGTTCAGATAGCATTTAGCAAAATCAGCCAAAACTATTCAACCACCGAGAATCAGATCAACGCTTTTTATAAAGAACGTGTGATCAGGAACAACGATTGTGTATCGGTAAATGAAGCAATTCTTAATATCAATAAAAGCCCTTACAAAGGATGGAAGAGAGATCTTGTAGCCGTTAAAGATGTAAGAGGTAATTGCGACTTCAGCAAAATTGACGCCTTTATGGTCAAATTACAAGGAGGGCCTATATCTGCATTACAGCTTGATGTGGTAAAAACTCCTTTCCTTGGAACCGAATTACATGACATTAGGGACAAGTATAATTTTGAATATCTTGAACCGGTTGAGATGTTTGGAAGACCATTTTACGTGGTTGCTTTTGACCAAAAAATCAAGGATGAAGAGACGCTTTACAAAGGAAAAATCTACATCGATTCAAAATCATCAGCAATTGGTAAAATTGAATTTTCAATGAATGTTGAGAATAACACAGATTCATATAAATTATTCCTGAAAAGTAAGCCAAAAAAATCAACCGTGAACATGATGTCAGCTGACTATGTTGTAAACTACAGAGAGTATAACGGTCAATGGTATCTGGATTATACCACATCTGACATCACCTTTTATGTAGAAAAGGACAAGAAAGTGCCTGCAGACATTTACACTATAAGTTCACAGCTTGCAGTTACTTCACTTATCGCTGAAAAGTTCTCAATAGACAAAAAGGATCTTCTTAAGTCAACTGATGTACTGGCTGATAAAATTGGAGATTTTAAAGTGGCATCTGAGTGGGATATTTATAATCTCATTATGCTGTTGGCAATAAATTATTAGCCAGTTCCAACCACAAAATTTAGAGAAGTTTTGGTTAGTTTTAAGTGTTTAAATTTAAGTTGGTATGGCATAGGGCTGCCCGGTTTCGGGCAGCCTTTTTTCTTCTGTCCGGCGCTGAGATTTATTTATTGAGCAGTACTTTTCTCCAGAAGTTAATAGTGGCCTCTTCTGAGTGGGCACCCTGATAACCTCTGTAACCGTGAAAAGCTCCGGGATATAGCATAAGTTCAAATTGCTTGCCCTCTTTCTGTAAGGCGTCAATCATCTGAATGGTGTTTTGCATGTGAACATTGTCGTCGGCTAAACCATGTGTCAGATATAGCAGAGAACCAGACTCACTTTTATAATTTTTTGCTTTGTTAATTGCAGCAGATTCCTTGTACCCGTCTGGATTGTTGTCAGGATGGTCCATGTATCTCTCTGTGTAGTGAGTATCGTAAAGCATCCAGTCATAAACACCGGCACCGGCAATTCCATAGCGGAAATATTCTGCACCATCTGTCAGAGCAAGAACAGTCATGGTCCCTCCGTAGCTAAAGCCGCTAATACCTATTTTATCAGTGTCAACATAACCCAGAGCAGCCAGGTATTTAGCCCAGTGTATGTAATCCTGAAGTTCATAATAGCCCAGGTTTCTGTGAACATAATTGATGCCCTCTTTTCCGCAGTGACCCGAAGCTCTGTTATCGACCGATATCTGAATTACACCCTCATTTGCCAAAAGAAGATTCAGCTTTGCAGGATTTCTCCAGGTATCCATAACATTAGAGGAGTTTGGCCCTCCGTAGATGCTCATTATTACAGGGTATTTTTTCTTTGGATCAAAATTATGAGGCAGGGTAATTACACCGGGAAGCTTGTATCCCTCCGGTGTAGTTGTATAGATAAGTTTCGGCTTTGGCAGACCAAGGCTGTCAAAATTCTCTTTTTTAGTATCTGCAATAACCCTTATCTCTCCTGTTTTAACAGCACCGCCCATCTCTGTTGCCAACAACACCACCTTTAGCGGAGTTGCAGTATTGGAAATAATTGATACAAAGTGCTTTTTGTCTGGGGATAACAGCGGCATGGCGTAGTTAAACTCTCCTTCTGACAACTTCCTTACATTTTTACCCTTCTCTCCCCATGATACTTTATATATATCGTTTCTTACCGAAACATCTCTTCTGGCGGAGAAATGGATTTCAGAATTTTTCTCATCAACATCCAGAATTTTCAGTCCCCAGTTCATTCCGTCTGTCAGTCTTTCAAATTTATTGCCGTCATATGACTGATAGTAAATGTGTTCCCATAATTCAAAATCTCTGACAAAGTAGAATCCCTCTTTACCGAATTTCATGTCTGTCATCCAGTTTATCCAGGTCTTCTGATACTCTTTGTATACAGGTGTTTTAGATCCATTATAGACATTAACGGCATACAATACAAGATTGCTCTGGTCTCTGTCCATCCACTGAACCATTATTGTAGAACCTGTGCCTGCCCAGAAGGGAGTACCAAAGTACTGGTCATCTTTATGATTAAAATCGGCCCAAACAATATCTCCTCCATCAGGAGATACAAAGCCTAATTTTACTTCCGGGTTTGAATCTCCTGCTTTTGGATATCTTGTTCTGGTTATTGTGCCATGTTTACCTTTTGAATCGTAGATAGGAAACATTGGAACCATTGAATCGTCGAATCTGTAAAAGGCAAGTGTGCGACTGTCAGGTGACCACCAAAACGCTCTGTACTGCCCTCCCCTGCCAAATATCTCTTCATAATACACCCACGAAGCCCATCCATTAAGGATCAATTCCGACCCGTCTGAAGTAAGTCTTGTCTCTGTGTTTTTCTCAAGGTCAAATGAGTACAGATCGTTATCCCGTGTATATGCAACTCTTTTAAAATCAGGTGATAGTACCGGATTTCTCTCGTGAGAGGATGTGAATGTAATCTGCTTTTCCTTTCCGGCAATGTCTAAGAATATAACATCTCCATTTTTTACCAAAACAGATGGAGTTGCTTTCGGCGCAACCGGAGAGACTATCTCGGTCATCTTCTCCTTTTTGATATTATATTCATAAAAGACCCTCTTCATGCCCATTGTATGAACCATGACAAGAGTATTATTGTCTTTCCATGAGTGTGGCATTGGAACGGACTGGACCGGACCTTGGGCAATAAGCAACTGATTAGCAAATAATAAGGACACCAGCACTGCTGTTGCTCGTTTAAAACAGAATAAGAAGTTCATATAGTTTTGAGTTTTTATTTGGCAATATTCTACTGTTTGGCAAAAAATTTGTCATCAAAATTAACAAAATAAACCTTATCAACGGCCCTTGTTATAGCAGTGTACAGCCATTTCAGATCATCTTTTGTAATTTCTCCCTTCCAGAAAGGGTTGTCAATAAAAACAGTTTTCCACTGGCCTCCCTGTGATTTATGACAAGTTATGGCATTTGCATATTTTATCTGCAATGCATTAAAATACTTATCTTCTCTGACTGCCGCAATACGTTTTCTTTTAAGTTTTATATGCGAGTAATCTTCCATAACAGAGTTAAAAAGAGCTCTTTGTATGTCATTTCCGAGACTGGCTGTCTCACTGTCAAGTGTATCGAGTATGATTCTTGCCTCTATTTCAGTGTCGTTGTAATCGGGAAACCTGAGTTTTGCCTTGGCGAAATTTAGTCCATAACGCTCTTCATAGCCTGAAATTTTAATCAACTCAGCAACATCACCATTGGCTATAAAATCAATATCTTCAACATCGTCCAGAAACTGATAGCAGTTTTTGACAATCATTAATTTGTCACCTTTTGTCAGCCTCTCCTCTCTGAACAGAATCTTTCCTCTTATCCCGGCGTTGTACCTGTTTGCTCTTTTATTTGACCTGCAGAGAACAAGGGTTTCGTCCGTTCCTACTTTTTCATATGACATTGTCATTTGCTCAATAAGATCAGAACCAGTTATTCGCTCTACATCAGAAAAAGGATTTACCGAGAATTTTGGGAAGTCAAATTTCTCTTGCTCAATCATCTCTCTTAACATGGTTGCATTGACCAGTATGCCTGAATTTTGAGCTTGTCTTACAACACTTTTTAATGTTACGTACATAGCCTTACCGTAACTGCCAACTTTATCAAAGTCCAGGGCATTGGAAATAACCTCTCCTACGGGTGGTAGCTGCGCAGAGTCTCCAATTAAAATTAGTTTGTTTCCTGTATTTGATCTGACATAAGTAATAAGGTCGTCAAGAAGATTGCCGCTTCCGAATATTGAACCTTCTCCCGATCCCGAAGATATCAGAGATGCTTCGTCCACGACGAAAATTGTATCCCTGTTTTTGTTAAGGTCAAGAATAAACTGACCTAAACCATCTTTGAGCGATTTTTGCCTGTAAATCTGTTTGTGAATAGTATATGAGCTGCAACCTGTATAACCTGTCAGAACCTTGGCTGCTCTGCCGGTGGGTGCGGTTAGAATGTATTTTTTATTAAACCCCTTTAATAGTGAAACAAGCGAAGATATTGAGGAGGTTTTTCCTGTCCCGGCATAGCCGTTTATTAGCAAAATGTCGTTATCATCCTCCTTTATGAAGAGGGAGAGTATTCTAAATAGGTTTTGTTGACATGGTGTCGGCTCAAAACCAAGACCAGACACAAGTTTGTCGTATATAAAATTATCCAGAGACATTGCTTTTACTCTACCTCCATCTGTATAAAACAAATATCAGCAAAAGAGCATATATTTCCAGACGCCCCAAAAGCATTTGCACAGTAAGTAAGAGTTTTCCCAAAGCAGGAATTGATGTATAATTACCTAAAGAGCCAACCTCGCCAAAACCAGGTCCAACATTTCCCATGCAGGCTGCAGAAGCAGAAAATGAATCAATAATAGGAGTTCCAAGCCCGGTTAGCAGTAATGCTGATATAAAAACAATTAATAAATACAAGGCAATAAAAAGATTTATACTATACACAGTTTCTCTGTCAAGGGTTTGTGATCCCATTTTTACTGAGACTACTGCATTTGGGTGTATTTGTTTAATAATTTGTGCTTTAACCGCTAAAAAGAATATCCACACCCTGTCTGCTTTCATTCCTCCAGAAGTGGAGCCTGAACATGCACACTGAATAGTAAAAAACATTATTAGTAAAATTGAAAAACCAGGCCAAATCGAAGAATCTCCGTTAGCGAAGCCTGTCGTTGTCCCGATAGAAATTACCTGAAAAAACCCCTCTCTGAATGCAGTTGCCCAATCGGTATACAATCCGCTAAATTTAATATTAAGTGACACAATTACCGATCCGGTAAGTATAGAAAGTAAATAGTATCGGATAATTGGTGATCTGAAAAGGTTTGTAGATTTTCCTGACACAAAACTATAAAGAAGACCGAAATGAATTCCGGAAAGTAACATGAAAACCATTATAATGATCTCAATAGCAACAGAATCAAAACTTCTGATAGAAAGATTTTTTGTACTAAAGCCACCTGTCGCAATTGTTGCAAACGAATGGTTAACAGCATCAAACAGATCCATCCCTGCAATTACCAATAACAAAACTTCAGCAAAAGTAAGACCAAAATAGACCAAAGATATGACCCTAATTGTTTGGTGAGCCTTAAATCTGAAATTCTCTTTTGAAAGTGAAGATATCTCCATTTTTGACAATCTCATCCTGAATGTGCTTACTGATGGAAGCACAAGAAGCATAAACAGTACTACCCCCAGACCTCCCAGCCAGTGAGTAGATGATCTCCAGAAAAGCAGACCCTTAGGCACACTCTCTATATCTGTTAGAATTGTTGCTCCGGTTGTTGTATATCCGGATACACTTTCAAACCATGAATTAAGAATAGAGAACTCTCCACCGAAAAGCACATAAGGCAGCATTCCAAACAGGCAGGATAATATCCATGAGAAGACAACAATAGTAAAGCCCTCCTTTATGTTAATCTCATAAAATTTATTAACAAAAATTAATGGAAAACTACCTGCAAATGTTGTAATTACGGCACTTAGCAATAAAGGAGAAAATGACGCATCAAAATCATATATGGCTGAAACAATAGCAGAAATATACATAAACAACGCATTCAAAAGAAGCGCAAGCCCTATATTTCTGGTGACAGTCCTTAAATTCATATTCTACTTATTATCTCCTGAACTTTTGAATTTCTTGTTCTCATCAATGATGCTCCGTACTTCATTATTGATATCTTGAATTTCATCGTCGTTATCAAATTGGACATTGTAACTCTTTCTGAAATCCCGGTAATTTTTAATTCCTTTGGAAATTAACAGCACAGGAGAGATAAAATAGAGATTGATAAAATAGTTGAACAGAAGAACCAGTACAATACCTGCGCTGACGGCTATTATTCCGGGCATAATACTTCTGTAGTAACCCTCCTGCAATTCTCTGGTATTGTCTGCAAGTGCCTCCTGAGTAAGAAGACCAAGCTTTTTCTTGTACATCCTTAGTTTATTGTAAACAGGCTTGAGTTTAGATTCATACCACTCCTTTCTAACAGCGATATCTTCTGTCATAATCTTTCTGGTTTCGCTTATTACCGCCAGATATTCAGAATAAGAAAGCGCAAGTGAATCAGCTATGGCAACCTCAGCTTCAGATGTAAAATTGTTTTTTATACTGGAGATGTGTTTGTCAAATCTGTCATCATAAAGAATTTCTTCAGAAACAATTGTAGAATCAACTATTACTCTGCTAAGCAGAATGAAGTTGTACTCATCGGTAAGTTCCATGAGCATTCTGGAGGTGTTTATGCTGTTAATGTTAGCCCGCATGAGCCCTGTGACCGAGTTTCTCATCCGGTTAAATTCAAAAACAGCAATTACGCTTGACAGAAACAGAATGGCACCTATAACGACAAATCCAAGGGAGATTTTTTTACGAATACCCATAGTCTAAGTTTTGAATACAAATATATATATAAAATTAAGAGGGTGTCTCAAATCATAGATTTTGACACCCTCCATTATATTAATTGGCTTTTTTACTTAACAGTTGACATGTGCGCAACCATATCAAGAACCTTCACTGAGTAACCCCACTCATTGTCATACCATGCAACAACCTTAACAAAATTTGAGTTTAGCATGATACCGGCACCTGCATCAAATATTGATGTACGTGGGTCTGTGATGAAATCACTTGAAACAACCTGCTCTTCGGTATATCCTAATACACCTTTAAGAGTTGTCTCCGATGCAGTTTTCATTGCTGCTTTGATATCATCATAAGTTGCAGCCTTTTCTATACGACAAGTAAGGTCAACAACAGAGACGTTAATTGTAGGAACCCTGAATGACATACCTGTCAGCTTGCCATTCATTTCAGGAAGCACTTTACCAACAGCTTTTGCAGCACCTGTTGAAGAAGGGATAATATTTGCCGAAGCAGCCCTTCCTCCTCTCCAGTCTTTTGCAGATGGAGCATCAACAGTTTTTTGAGTATTGGTAGTAGCGTGAACAGTGGTCATAAGACCTTCAATTATTCCGAAATTGTCATTAAGAACTTTAACTACAGGGGCAAGACAGTTGGTAGTGCATGATGCATTGGATACAAATGCCTCACCTGCATATTTATTGTGATTAACTCCATATACGAACATCGGGGTGTCATCTTTAGATGGCGCAGACATAATTACCCTCTTGGCACCAGCGTCAAGGTGTGCCTGGCACTTCTCTTTTGTAAGGAAGAGACCTGTTGACTCAACAACATACTCAGCTCCTACCTCATTCCACTTAAGATCAGCGGGATTCTTCTCTGCAGTCACCCTGATTGGGAAACCATTTACAATAAGTTTACCATCTTTAACCTCAACCGAACCGTTAAATTTACCGTGTACCGTGTCATATTTTAACATATACGCCATGTAATCTACATCTATCAGGTCATTGATTGCCACTACCTGAATGTCGTTTCTCTCTTGTGCAGCACGGAAAACCAATCTGCCAATGCGGCCAAAACCATTAATACCAACTTTAATTTTGCTCATATTGAATCTGTTTTAAATTGAATGTGTTAGTCTGTAAGAACTACTAAAAACCGCCGCAAAGTTAATAATTATTTGCTACCTTCGCATATTGTAAACATCCAATTTTTAAAAATTATATGAGGCGTATTCTCATTACCAATGATGATGGAGTAAAATCCAAAGGAATAGGGGCACTTACAGATTTAATGAGACCATACGGCCAGGTTACCGTAGTTGCCCCATTTGAAGCTCAAAGTGGCATGTCTGCTGCTCTTACAATCGGGAAACCGCTAAGGCTTACTGAGCTTCGCAATGAAGAGGGTCTTAAGGTTTATGCCTGTTCAGGCACTCCCGCTGATTGTGTAAAAATGGCTATGAATCAAATATTTAGTGATAAAATGCCCGACATTTTGGTATCCGGTATTAATCATGGCTCAAATGCATCAATTGCAGCACTATACTCCGGAACACTTGGAGCTGCTGCAGAGGGAACTGTTTATGGAATTCCATCAATTGGATTTTCTTTAGCCTCTCATGATCCAAATGCTGATTTTACTGCTGCAGTTCATTATGCAAAAATTATTATTGATAAATTCCTTGAAATTCCCCCTGTTGCAAACACATATCTTAATGTAAATTTTCCTGCCGTCAAGCTGGAGCATATTAAGGGAATTAAATTTTCAGAACAGGGCAAAGGGCAGTGGATTAAAGAGTTTGAAGAGAGAAAAGATCCATATGGGTTTAATTACTATTGGATGACAGGTGAGTTCTACAATAATGAACCGGAAAATAAGCTTGCAGATCACAATCTTGTTGAACAAAATTTTATAAGCATAGTGCCTCATAAAATTGACA
Organism: Bacteroidales bacterium; assembly: GCA_030695025.1. Taxonomy (GTDB): domain Bacteria; phylum Bacteroidota; class Bacteroidia; order Bacteroidales; family UBA932; genus Bact-08. The sequence continues at coordinate 27,439 of JAUYTX010000040.1, forward strand.
CAACAGATTACAACGAATTAAAAAGATTAGAGGAGCTTTGGAAGTTATAACTTTCTAAATGCCAAGGTTATGAAATATTATATTATTGCAGGTGAAGCATCGGGCGATCTTCACGGATCAAATCTAATGAAGGGGCTTAAAGCCTCCGACTCCTCAGCGGAGTTTCGCATCTGGGGAGGTGATCTTATGGCAGCCGAGGGCGGCACACTCGTCAGGCATTACAAAGAGACAGCCGTAATGGGTTTTGTAGAGGTGCTTATGTCCTTGAATAAAATCACCAAAAATCTCAGATTATGCAAAAAAGACCTTCTTGATTATAAGCCGGATATATTAATATTAATTGACTATCCCGGCTTCAATTTCAGAATTGCTAAATTTGCAAAAGAGAACAACATTATTGTATTCTATTACATATCTCCAAAGGTTTGGGCATGGAAAGAGAGTCGCGTAAAAAACCTGAAAAGTGATGTTGACAGACTATTCATAATATTTCCTTTCGAGATTGAGTATTTCAAAAAGTGGGGCATTAATGCAATTTATAACGGCAATCCTCTCCTTGACTCAACAGCAGGCCATCCTGTGCATAAAGAGAGCGAGAAAGAGTTCCGGGAGAGAAATAATCTTGACGAAAGGCCGATTATTGGGTTACTCGCAGGGAGCAGAGTCATGGAGATAAACTATCTTTTACCCCGAATGGTAAAGCTTGAAAAGAATTTTCCCGATTATCAGTTTCTTTTAGCCGGAGCACCCTCAATTGACAACTCTATATACGATAAGCACTTAAAATCAAGCAATATAAAGCTCCTTACAGGAGAGACATACGGCATCTTAAAACACAGTAAGGCAACGGTACTTTCCTCTGGTACTGCCAGTTTGGAAGCAGCTCTTCTGGACGCACCTCAGGTAGTCTGTTATGGTGGAAACGAAATCTCTTACAGAATTGCAAAATTACTCGTAAAAGTAAAATTCATAAGTCTGGTTAACCTGATTCTTGACAGGCCGGTTGTCAAAGAGTTGATTCAGCACGACTGCACCCCTGACAATATTACCAAAGAGTTGAAAAAATTATTAAGCAAGGGACAAAGGGAAAAGCTTGTAAAGAAATACAGCAAACTTAGAGATATTCTCGGGGGAGAGGGAGCATCAGTTAAAGTTGCAAAATCAATGATCGAAGAGTATAATAAAATGGTTGACTCAAGAAGGTTTTCTAAAATAATTGACACACCAATCGGACTTCTTAGGTTGACTTGTGACAAAGACAGTCTGACAGAAGTAACATATTTGCAGAGCAAAAACAATAATTTGCATAATGACATCCACCCGGTACTTACAGAGGCCGAAAAACAATTTAAAGATTATTTTGCAAATCAGAGAAAGAGCTTTGACCTGCCAATAAAACCTGATGGGACAGAATTTCAGAGGAAAGTTTGGGATGAACTGTGCAGAATACCTTACGGGAAAGTCAGAAGTTATGGAGAGGTTGCCAAGCTGATTGGCACTAAAGACGCAAACAGGGCTGTTGGGATGGCATGTAAAATGAATCCTCTGCTAATTGTTGTACCTTGTCACCGGGTACTGGGTGCTCACAATAAGCTAACAGGGTTTAACATAGGAATAGACAAGAAAAGCTTTTTGCTTGAGCACGAAAAGGCATATCAATCCGAGGAGCAGAATCTTTTCAACTAATTAATTGAGAATATGAAAATCAAAGTCTACAAATATCAGGGAGCAGGTAACGATTTTGTTATCATTGACAACAGAAAAGACGAAATTGATCTTTCTGAAAGTCAAATTAAATTACTTTGTGACAGACGATTCGGCATTGGCGCAGATGGGCTTATGTATCTTAACAGCAACAAAGAGTACGACTTTGCAATGAGATATTTTAATGCAGATGGAAAGGAGGGAAGCATGTGCGGTAACGGAGGAAGATGCCTCGTTGCTTTTGCTGCACATAAAGGTATACAGAGCTATCGGTTTATTGCCACAGATGGAGAGCACATTGCCAAAGTTCTGGAGTACTCTCCTACTCTGTGCAAAGTTGAACTTGGAATCATTGATGTTAATGCCATAAAAGAGCATTCGCCTAAAAGTTTATATCTTAACACTGGATCTCCTCACCTTGTAATGTTTGTAGACAACCTAAGTGACTATGACGTGCTTGGTCAGGGGAAATTATGGAGACATCATCCTCAGTTCCCAGGGGGCACAAATGTAAACTTTGTACAAGGAAATTGGGGGAAAGACTCTTCAGGCTGGAGCAAGTCCCTATCCCCGGGACATGTTCAGGAGATTTCTGTTAGGACCTTTGAAAGAGGTGTAGAAGACGAGACCTTTGCCTGCGGGACAGGAGTAACTGCTTCTGCCATAGCATATCACCACTTGCTTTCAAAAGGAACTTTCAATAAAAATGCCAACCCGTACCCTGTCTACGTATCAACAAATGTTAAGGCTATAGGAGGAGATCTGAACGTAAGTTTCAGATGCAATGCAGAAGAGCATTACTCTGATATTAAACTTACCGGTCCCGCTGCTTTTGTTTTTAAATGCAAAATAGAAATCGATGAATAATAATAGTAATAATAATCCAAAAACGGCTGTATTTCCCGGCTCTTTCGATCCGTTCACCCTTGGTCACCTAGATGTTCTGAAATCTGCCCTGAAATTATTCGATAAAATAATTATTGCTGTAGGCTATAATGTTCAGAAAAAAGGATTCTTCACACCTGAGGAGAGAATGGATATCATCAGACAATCCGTAAATGGACTTCAAAATATTGAGATAGACTGCTATGAAGGCCTAACCATTGACTTTTGCCGAAAATCAGGAGCAGGTTTTATTGTCAGAGGCCTCAGAACTACAACCGATTTTGAACTTGAAAGGGTAATTGCTCAAGCCAACACAAAGATGTCGCCAGAAATTACCACGGTTTTTATTCCGTCATCACATGAGTTCTCCTTTATTAGCTCTACGGTTGTCAGAGATGTATTTATAAACGGAGGAGATATTAAAATATTCCTGGCGGAGGGAGTGAACCTCGAGCTCTACCGCAAATGATAACTGAAAATGTACCGTATATTTACAGCAACGGCTGCTCTGATAATTGTAATTATAACAACAGGTTACAGCCAGGAGAACCGTTCAATTTTAAATAATAGCAGAGACACTGTCACGATACATAATATATATCGTGATATTGACAACTACATTTCAAGAGCTAATCCTCATCCCGACTCTCTTATTGCAGCCTGCAACAGGCTGATATCTTTAACTGACAATACTGCTTTAAAAACTGCAATTGCTGGTTATCTTTTTAATACTTTTAGTACGTCACCTGTGATGGGACAGGAATCAGTAGCAATTTACATTGCAAAAAAATATTTTCTATCCGGAGAATTGGAGTGGCATGGCGAGGGGGGTGAGGCAATTCTTAGATTATATACCGAATTCAATCAAAATTCCCTTATCGGAATGAAAGCCCCTGAACTCAATCTTCAGACAATAACAGGAGAAGAGATTGCTCTTAAATCACTAAAGACCAACTATACCGTTATCTATTTTTTTGACAACAACTGTAGTGTGTGCAAGGCTAAACTCCCGGATCTTAAAAAGGTTACGGAATTGAGAAATTATCTTGGTATTGAGGTTTACGCAGTTTATACAGGTCAGGACACTCTTTCCCTTTTACAATTTATAGCTGAGGAATTTCCTGTTGAAAGTTCTGATAGAAAAATAAAATGGCACTTTGTATATGACCCAGATGGCATGAGTGGCTTCCACAAGCTTTATAACGTTTTAAGCACCCCGCAAATGTTTCTTCTGGACAGAGAAAAAAAGATAATAGGTAGAAATTTAGACGCTACGGCTCTAGAAAAAGTGTTTGAATCAGATGAACAGAGAATTAACAATCTCTATAATGAGTCTGAAAATTTTGTTCCTGCCTATCTCTCCATTTTCGATTTAAAGGATACCTCTCAGTTTAAAGAGGCGTTTGACCCACTTTTTCAAAGAGCAACCCGAGATAATTACGACACATACAATGCAATTTTTTATCATCTTTTTGAATTTCTTTTCAATGAGGATGACCCTGCGTTTAAATATGCGGCTGTGTATGTAGCTGAAAAATACATAATTCCATATGCTAGCTTATGGAGAGACCCGGATTATCCTCAAAATATTGTATCGACCAAAGTATCAGTTATAAAAAATAACAGAGTCGGGTCTGTTATTCCTGATGTAACTCTGTACACGACAAAAGGTAGGGCCAAAAAGATCAAAAAGATGCTTACCGGGCACACTCTGCTCTATTTCTTCAACCCAGACTGTTCTGTATGCACTCCATTTACCGAAGAACTTAAAGAGAACTTCAAATATTTTAAAAAGCATGGTTTAAGAATAATTGCCATTTATGCGGGCAGTTACGATGACGAACTTTTTAAATATATAAATGTAATTAACCCTCCATGGAAAATTCTTAGACCAAAAGATTATAATTATTTAGATTTGTACAAAATATTTGAGGTAGGACAGGTACCTCAGACATACCTTCTGGATAAAAAGGGGAGAATTATTGCCAAACGGATATTCACTGCACAATTAAAAGAGATGTTCAAATGATTACAGGAAAGTACCTTCAGTATTACAAAGAGCTATTAAAAGAGATCCCGAAAGAGAGACTTTTGCACGATGCCCTGAGCACCCTGGCATTCGGAACCGACGCTTCATTCTACAGATTAATACCAAAGTTGGTTGTAAAGGTGCAAAGCGAAAGTGAACTTCGTCTAGCAGTGGCAAAAGCCTTCGAAGCAGAAATTCCCGTAACATTCAGAGCGGCAGGAACATCTCTATCTGGTCAGGCAATTTCAGATTCCGTATTGATAGTAGCCACTCACGGATGGCAGGACCATAAGATATTTGAAGAAGGGAAGAAAATCAGGCTCCAGGCAGGGATAAGAGGCTATAAAGCTAATAGTTATCTTGTAAAATATGGTCGTAAAATAGGCCCTGATCCTGCTTCAATAGATAGTGCAATGATTGGAGGTATTGCTGCAAACAACGCAAGTGGAATGTGTTGCGGAACAAGCGAAAACTCATACAAAACTGTTGCTGATATAAGAGTAGTTCTGGCAGATGGCACTGTTTTCGATACTGCAAATCCGTCAGAAGCTATTAGAAACTCTCATATGCTAAAGCAGCTACTGACCGAACTGGAAAAGATGGCTGCTGAGGTGAAATCCAATCAATCTCTTTTTGACAGAATTCAAAAGAAATTTAAGATTAAAAATACTACCGGTTACAGTCTTAATGCATTAACCGACTACTCCGACGGAACAGAGATATTAAAGCACCTTATGATAGGCTCCGAAGGAACCTTGGGTTTTATTTCTGATATTACATATAACACTGTTGTTGAACTACCGGAAAAAGCCTTAGCTCTGATTATATACCCAGATATCGAGAGCGCCTGCAAAGCTGTTATAGTCTTAAAACAGAAGAGTGTATCAGCTGTAGAGATTATGGACAGAGCAGCTTTAAAATCGGTAGAGGATGCCAAAGGTGTCCCGGAATATCTTAAAAACCTGCCTGACAATGCATGTGGTATACTCGTTGAGACCAAGTCGATTACCGGTAAGGGAATAAATGATAATATCGCTCAGATCTCAGAGGGGATAAAAGAGATAATGCCGCTAATGCAAATTGAGTTTACTCATGACGCAAAGGAGCAGGCAAAATTGTGGAAAATCAGGAAAGAGACCTTCCCGACTGTTGCGGGAATGAGGCTTTCAGGAACTACACCTATTATTGAAGACATCTGTTTCCCGATAAATAGACTGGCAGAAGGAACTCTTGAACTTCAATCTCTTTTTGTTAAACATGGCTATAGTGAAGCGGTTATTTTTGGTCACGCTCTGGAGGGAAATCTCCATTTTGTATTCAACCAGGATTTTGGTCAAGAGAGCGAGGTTAAGAGGTATAGTGCTTTTATGGATGATATTGCAAAGATGGTGGTCGAAAAATATGATGGATCGCTTAAAGCCGAGCACGGTACCGGAAGAAACATGGCCCCATTTGTCGAGATGGAATGGGGAGCACAGGCCTACAGCCTAATGAAGAGAATAAAAGAGCTGTTCGACCCAAAAGGGATTCTTAATCCGGGAGTTATACTTAACAATGATAAAGAGATACACCTAAAAAACCTTAAACCGATTCCATCAACACGAGAGACCGTTGACAAATGTATGGAGTGTGGTTTTTGTGAGCCTGTATGTGTTTCAGAAGGCTTCACACTCTCGCCCAGGCAAAGAATTGTTGCTTTCAAAGAGATGGAGAGACTCCGTGCTACTGGAGAAGAGCCACACAGAGCAGCAGAAATTCAAAAAGAGTACAATTTTTCTGGGCTAGATACATGTGCAACAGACAGCCTTTGTTACATCAAATGTCCGCTTAAAATTGATACAGGTAAACTTGTTAAAGAGCTCAGGCATGAGAGCCACTCCCAAAGGTCGGAGAAAATAGCCCTGAGAATTGCCAAAAATATGGGAGCAGTAACAGGCGGGATGAGATTTGGCTTGAATGCTGTTCACTACGCAAGGCTGCTCACCGGAAAGAGGTTTTTTGGCTCTGTAGCAACCGGAATGCACAAAATTACAGGAGGTATTGTACCGCTTTGGAATGAGCACTTTCCAAAAGGGGCCTCAAAAATTAAGGCCTCACTTCCAAACAAAGGGGCCAATTCGGTTGTCTATTTTCCATCATGTATTACAAGAAGCATGGGTCAATCTAAGACAATGACAGACCAACCTCAGGTAACTGAAATTACCAAAATATTGCTTGAAAGAGCCGGATTTAATATAGTCTATCCACAAAACATGAACTCACTTTGCTGTGGAATGGCATTTTCAAGCAAAGGCTTTGTAGAAGCCGGTCAGGAATCTTCAAAGAGACTTGAAGAGGCGTTGTGGATTGCTTCAGATGGAGGTAAGATTCCTGTTCTATGCGATATGAGCCCATGTTTGTACACAATGAAAACCAACTTTGGCGAGAGGATTAAACTATATGAGCCTGCTGAGTTTATCTGCGAATTTGTTAAAGACAAGCTTACTTTCAACAAGTTAAACAAAAAAGTATCTGTTTTTGCAGTTTGTAGTGCCAAGAAAATGGAGGTGGACAAATACATATACCAACTGGCAACATTGTGTGCCAGTGAGGTTGTCGAAATTGAGAGTAATTGCTGCGGATTTGCAGGTGACAGAGGGTTCCTTCTTCCTGAACTGAATAAACATGGCCTCAGAGATATTGCAAAGCAAAGTGAAGGTTGTGAAGAGGGATATGCCACCAGCAGAACTTGTGAAATAGGTCTCTCCAATCACAGCGGAATTAATTTTTCGTCTATTGTCTATCTAGTAGAAGAGGCTACAAGACCAAATTAAAAATTTGAAACTATGTATAAGAGTTTAACCGATTTTGTAAAATATCTTGATACTCAGGGTGAACTCATTAGAATAAAAGAGTTTGTCGACCCTGTGCTTGAGATTGCAGAGATAACCGACAGAGTAAGCAAACAACCGGGTGGAGGCAAAGCTCTCCTCTTTGAAAATACCGGAACTCAGTTTCCGGTGCTAACCAATATGCTTGGTTCAGAAAAGAGGATATGTATGGCATTCGGAGTTGAATCTATAGCTCAAATCACCGGCCATATGAACTTACTTATGAAGGAGGTGATGCAGGAGAGGACATCTATAATGGATAAACTAAAGTTGCTGCCTCATCTTAAGGAGGCTGCAGGTTGGCTCCCAAAAAAATTCAAAGGTCATGCACCTTGCCAGGAGGTTGTTTTGTTTAAACCTGAACTTTCAAGATTGCCCATTTTACAGTGTTGGCCGGAAGATGGAGGTAGGTTTATAACCTTACCTCTGGTTCACACCAAAGACCCCGAAACAGGCGCAAGAAATCTGGGAATGTACAGAATGCAGGTATTTTCAGAAGAGACAACCGGAATGCACTGGCACAGACACAAAACCGGAGCAAGACACTTTGCTAAACTTAAAGCAGGAAGAATGCCGGTGGCAGTAGCAATCGGAGGAGATCCTGTTTACACCTATGCGGCAACAGCACCACTCCCGGAGGGAATAGACGAATACCTGCTTGCAGGCTTCCTTCGAAATAAGCCCGTCGCGCTCACAGATTGTCTCACTCAACCTCTTCAGGTTCCGGCAGATTGTGATTTTATTATTGAAGGCTATGTGGATAAGAGTGAGCCGCTTGTAACAGAAGGTCCATTTGGAGACCACACAGGATTCTACTCTCTGGCAGATCTCTATCCTAACTTTCATATTACCTGCATCTCCTATAAAAAAGATGCTATCTACCCTGCAACACTTGTCGGAATCCCTCCTCAGGAGGATAAATATATTGCCATTGCAACAGAGAAAATATTTCTCTCCCCTATTCAGTTTGCCATGGTCCCTGAAATACGCGACCTCCACCTTCCTGAAGAGGGTGTTGGACACAATATTGCCATAGTAAAAATCGAAAAGAGCTATCCGGGACAGGCAATAAAAGTTGCCCATGCATTGTGGGGAGCAGGCCAGATGATGTTTAATAAAATTATGATTGTGGTTGATCAGGATATTGATATTCGCAATCATGATCAGTTAATGACCTGCTTTACTAACAATTATACTCCAAAAAGAGATACACATTTCAGCAGAGGTCCTCTCGATGTTCTCGACCACACCTCACCACAATGCGGTTATGGTGGAAAGGTAATGTTCGATGCAACAGTCAAACTTCCCGAAGAGGTAGGATCGATTAAGTCAACAAAAGATAAAAGGGCATATAAGCCTCTCCATTTCACTCATTCTCAATCAGATATTCAAGGCTTAATAAACATTGTTACAGATTCTGAACTCCCGCTTGACGACAGATACACCATGCTTTGGATTTGGGGTAGCAACTGTGATCCTGTAAGAGATTCCCGTTTTGAAGATGGAATGCTCATTATGGACAGCAGAACCAAGGTGACCGGAGAGAATGGCTTTACCCGGGAGTGGCCGGGTTATGCTTTATCATCAAAGGAGACAATTGCCAGAATTGATACAATGTGGGATTCTCTAGGATTAGGTGAATTTATTAAATCTCCTTCGTTAAAGTTTTTAAAGAGTTAAATTCCTGCACGATTTGAATATAATTTTATATTTTTGGGGCTGAAAATATTTATAGATGGTTGAGAGTTTCATAAAAGGGTTTATTGTTGGAATGGGTGCGTCAATACCTCTTGGGCCTCTTGGCGTCATGTGTGTTCAAAAGACTTTAAGTAAAGGTCGTATGTCAGGTTTTGTTACCGGACTGGGAGCCTCTCTGGCTGACACTCTGTTTGCCTCTTTTGCAATACTCAGTCTTGCTATCATTCAGGAATTTGTGAACAATCATGAGGCTTCTGTACTCTTTTTTGGAGGCCTTGCAGTTGTTATAATAGGTCTCAAAATTTTTCTGACAAACCCTGTTAAACAAATCAGAAACACCAAGGGCGGCAAGAGGCTTTTTGAAGATTTCCTGTCATCGGTGATAATGACAATTACCAATCCGGGTGCAGTTTTTCTGATTTTAGGTCTCTTTGCATTTGTGGGACTGAATGTTGACGGTTCCTCCGCAAAAATGGTAATTACGGCAGCTCTTGGAGGTGTCTTTGCAGGAGCTCTTGCATGGTGGATTATTCTTAGTACATCGATAAATATATTTCGCAAAAAATTCAGATTAAGGCAATTATTAACGATAAACCGCGTTGCAGGAGTTGTTATTATGGTACTAGGCCTAATATCTTTTCTTGACGGTAGCTGGCGCTATATAATGTCATATTTTAGATAGATCACATTTTTTATATAACTTTGCACAAGTTTATCAATGGGGATGTTTTGGTTTTGACAGCATTCACAATCGGAAGATAAGCACGTCGAGCGTTGTATCCCCGGCTCGTTAATCCCGGAGTACAAGCCATAACTGGCAACAATAACTATGCACTCGCTGCGTAATTTAAGCATAGCTTAAAACGCTTAATTGTGGCAGGCCAGGTCCTGTTATAACGAGTATCCCGCCGGGTCTTTAAGCCCTCTATGAAACGGCAAATGGGGTATCATTCAAGAGTGGATGCGGAGGCGGACTCCTTTAAAGTCTCCTAAGTACTCAGAGGATAAGCCGTGAGTGGCCTGCCTTTCGGCAGCTCGCAGACGAAAATTGTAGAAAGGATAAACGTGTAGAAGCTCTTTGGATGGTTTGTTTGGACGGCGGTTCGAGTCCGCCCATCTCCACAAAACTCTGAAATTCATTTAATGCAATGAATTTCAGAGTTTTTTTTTATTAATGTTTCTCTTTACATAACTTTGTTAATAAAAGAAATCTTAACAACCTTAAATTTTTTGTTATGAGAAAATTATTACTTATAAATGTCCTGTTAATAACAACGGTAACATTATTTGGCCAAACAGATGAAGACCTTATTAAAAAGACAATAACCGATTCATATGTTATTGGTATTCATAATGGAGGCACATTAGATGCTATAAGCAAAGGCTTTCATCCGGGATTCGAGTTGTTGGGAATCGGACAGGATGGAAACACAATGACAAAATTGCCAATTTACAACTGGGTGGAGAATATCAGACAAGCTAAAGAGGCAGGTAAAGTACCTTCGGTAAAGACAGAGTGCAAGTTTCTTGATATTGACATTACCGGCAATGCCGCTATGGCAAAAATTGAGCTTCTCCGGGAGGAAAAACTCATATTTACCGATTATCTGTTTCTCTATAAATTTAAAGATGGTTGGAAAATTGTCAATAAAATTTACTTCAGACATTAGCACTGTAGTCTATAGTTTAATAGCCAAGAGCAATTAAAAAGGATTAGTAAGAATTAAATAAATAATAATAAGCGAAAAAATGAATCTAAAAGATTTAAAACCCATATTCCTGATTTTTCTTACAATCTTGTTGTTTTCAACCGGATTAAAATCTCAGGAGTTGATAGTCATTGAATCAGCAAATCTTAAGTGTAATGACTCTGTATTGGTATTTACTCCAAAGGGTTATTGCCCGGATAAAGCAGGTGAAACTCCTGCCCTGTATCTTCTTCATGGCTGGAGCGGGAATTACCGCAACTGGGGCGATAAGGCAGACATTCAGGCAATGAGTGATAAATATGGTTTTATTATCATAACTCCTGATGGTTTTTACAACAGTTGGTATCTGAACAACGTAGATAAGGACAAAATGCAATGGAGAACCTTCTTTGACGAGGAGTTGTATCCGCTTATCAAATTAAAATTCAACCTCAACCCCGAAAAGACCTTTATAACCGGTTTAAGTATGGGCGGACATGGAGCCATTAACATCTATATGGATGACACTACAAGGTTCAAAGCGGCAGGCAGTATGTCCGGGGTTTTAAACCTACACGACACAAGACTCAAAGAGACTCAGATGGCAGAGGTTCTGGGCCCATATGCCAAAGAGAATGGCCAATATGACCTCCACTCAGCAGTTAACCGCCTTGAATCAATAAAGGGAGGCAAAGATATTCTGCTAATCAGCTGTGGCGCACAAGATGGACTTGCCCAAAGCAGCAGAGATTTTGCGAAACGTTGTGACGAACTCAAAATCCCAAATATGCTTATGATGAGCCCCGGAGTTCATAGCTGGCCATACTGGATATTCATGCTTGACCAACATCTGTTCATCTTTAACAGAATCAACAAAGGGGTTGGTTTGGGTTACTAATTCATCCAAACGGGTCTTTTTGAACCCATAAGGTAGTAATCAAAATATTCATCCATACGACGGGACCAGTCAACGGCTATGTCCCGTTTTTTTATGTTGTGACCGTCACCTTTATAATTGAACATCCAAACCTCCTTTCCAAGCCTTTTAAGCCCAAGAAAGAGCTCAAGACCCTGAGAATATGGCACAGCTTCGTCACCGTCACTGTGTCTGGATAAAAGAGGAGTAGTCACCTTGTCAAGAAAGAATATTGGTGAGTTCTGAATATAATTTTGCTGTCTGTCCCAAAGTGTCCCGCCAATTCTGCTTTGTGATGATTCGTACATGAACATTCTGGGTTTTCCCGCTCCTGCCCTCAGTCCGGTATAGGCCGATGTCATATTAGCAACGGCTGTTTCGGAGCAGGCACATTTGAATATGTCTGTCTGAGTTATGAGATATGCCACCTGATATCCGCCCCAGCTATGCCCCTGAACACCAATTCTTTCGGGGTCAGCAACTCCCTTATCAATAAGGTGTTTGGTGCCGCTCTCCACAATATTCAGACAACTCTGTCCCGGCCACCCAATCTCATATCTGATATCCGGCATAAAGACAACATAACCTCTGCTTACAAACATGGCAGGATTAATTGTTGAGGTGGTTGGAGCCGGAGGATAAAACATGAATATATCCTGACTCATTGTCTCATAGAAATAGACAATCATAGGATATTTTTTTGCAGGGTCATAATCTTCCGGAGTGTACAGAATGCCTGTCTGTTTTGCACCTTTAGAATCGCTCCAGGTTATATATTCTGTTTTGCCGAATTTATAATCTTTAGTTTGTTCATTCAAATCTGTAAGTCTCTCCTTAAGAGTGATATCGGGACCAACCAACCAGTAGTCAGGTGCCTGAGAAAAGTTCTCGATTTGAATTATATAGTTACTCTTTCCAGATCTTTTTACAAATTTAAATTTTTGTGGCCCTTCGGTTAGCAATTCTGGTTTTTTGCCCGGTTGCAGTGTATAAAAACCAGAGTACATATTATTGTAATTTACAGACTCCAGCAGAATCTCTTTTTTAAGGTCAACCCCCTCATCTCTTGTTCTTCCTCCCGAAATATTTATCACTTTAAACCTGATATTGTTCTCTCTGCCATAACCGCCTGTGATACATACTGCATCTTTTGAGCTGTCAAGGGGTAGTGCCCATACATCAAATTCATCATATACCAGAAAGTATCTATTATCGGCAGTCATACCTGCTTGCCCATACGGAGAGGCCGGCTGTGGTTTGTCAAAACTCAAATTCTTAATGGGGTATGGTAATGCCGAGGAGATGTCTCTCTTTTCCAGGGTATTCAGATTAGTTACAATCCACGCCTCTTTGTCATATTCATATGTAAAGAGGTTGTCTGTGGTGTTTGATATCGCAAAGCTCCCCATAAAGGCCTCAAAAAGAAGCTTATATTCGCCGGTTTTTCTGTTTACAAAGTAGAAGTCTCTTGGAAGGGGGTCTTCCCAGAGATCTGTGTACATATAGGGTTTGTTGTCAAGTTCAAAACCGAAATTTGAATTATCGTCTGGCATAAGGAAAACCCCTTTTCCGTAGGATAGTTGCACAAGCTTACCGGAAGAGGGATCATACAGACATTTAAGCTGGTTGGCAAAAATACTCTCCCTGGTTCTCCTCTGAGATGGGAGTAAAGTGTCGTTCCATCGCCAAAGTTCATATTCATAGATCGGCTTCTCTTTTTTAACCTCAGCAGCCTCCTCTTTAGCCGGGTTTACCTCAAATTTGTAATAATCAAAGTTTTTGGAAAACTGAATACCCTTTTTGAAATTGAACACCGTTCCTGAAGGTAATTTCTTCTCATCCAGGCCGGCTTCATTCAATCTCTTCTTTTTGAGGTCATACAATACAGCCTTAACTCCGGTCTTACCCAATGAATCATCAGCCTGAAAGAAGATAAGGGTCTCACCATTTTTACCAACCGAAATTTCACTCAAATGCTTTTCTGTTATTAGCAAAGTGTCACGTTTAAACCGGTTCTTACCTTGGGAAAAGATCCTAAGAAGTGCTCTCTTATTATTTGAGGATGATATAAGCAGCATCTCTCCTGATGGAGAATAGGTTGCATATGAAACATTTACTGCAGAATCTATCCTCGCTGTTGAAATATCGGTGTAGTATAAAATTTTACCCTCATACCAGGCAATAAAGGGGGAATCATCCGAAATCTCATATTTTTTAGAAACGCCAACTCTTTTTGTCTCACCTGTAGCAGCATTGACTGTAAAAAGAGTGTCTTTAACAAGATAGAGAGCAGCCTTTTGTCTGTTAAAAAACTTAGCATCCTTACCTCCCTTTACTGTTAATGCAAAAGAGATATTTCTGATCTTAATATCAAGAGTTGATTTATCGGAAAAGCTTTCATATTCAGTAAAGGTAATGTTGGCATCGTCAGAGACCAGAAAGCTTTTAATGGTTTTCCAGGAGTCATAAACAGATTCGTCCAGAACCCTTTTCTGTGCCTCCGCAAACACAAAAGAGAGAACGGCAATTGTTAAAAAAAACATTTTTTTCATGAGTAAAAATTTCAAAGAGGTTAATTAAAGTAGTTCTCAAAAGTAACAAAAAAAGGCCGCCATAAAAAATGACAGCCTTTGAATCATATGAAGAGAATTAAACTATGCGGGATTTTGAACCATGTGTGGATTGGTTTCAATTTCAGCCCCTGGTATCATCCATGTCCAGTTTTTACTACCTGCTGGTTCATATAGTTTGATTGCAATTGAGCCAATATGTCCTCCTGCACCCTCTACTGACGCTTCAGGTCTTACAAGAGGAAGGTTTAGTCTTTTCAAATCAGTAAAGTTTCTGCCTTCACCCCAAAGTTCAATTCTTCTTTGAATTAAAATTTCATCTATTAATGCTTGTCCACTGTTTTCAGATCTTGTGTATTGAGTATCTCTATTTTTCGCAAGCAGATAAAGTACGTCTTTAGCTTGTTCTTCTTTACCTGTTTGTCTGGCAAGAGCTTCGGCTTCTATCAGATACATCTCCGCAACTCTTATCCATGGAAAATCTCCGCGACTGTCAGATGTTGACACAGCTTTAAACTTTGAATTCATATAGTTATACCTTACACCACCTGGAGGTACTGCCGGTAGGCCGGTAGCAACCGCATTGGGATGCCAGAAAGACTTTCTTACATCTGTTGGTGAAATCTTGTCATACAGATCTTTCACAATAGATTTTGGACTCGTCCTAATAACTCCTGAGTTAAAATTGTGAGAGAGATACGCATAGAATGAGAAGAAGTACATTGATTGATCTTCCTGGACATATGAAGCCCACATAAACTCAGGATTGCTTATCTTACTGTACCCCTCCTGGTGTTGAGCAAAAGACATAAAACTGAATCCCTGTCTTGCAGCATTTGCAGCGGTTGAAGCTAACTCCCAGTTACCCTGAACCAATGCAACCTGAGCTTGTATTGCTTGTGCTACAGATTTGTTAATATGAGATTTGTTAGCTCTGGCATAGCCCTGAAGATTATCTATGGCAGCGATAAGGTCAAGGTTGATCTTTGTATAAACCTCTTCAACAGTGTTTCTGGCCTTACCTTCAAGAGTTACCTCTTCCATGTATGGAACGCCAAGCTGACTATTCTGTCCGCCCGGAACATATCTTTCGGCATAGAGCTGAACTAGCATAAAGTGCGCCCATGCTCTGTATGCAAGAGCCTGGCCTTTTATATGCTTTTTCTGATTTTCAAAATCAGCAATGTTGTCTACATTTGTTATTCCATCAATTTTTGTAAGAATTTGGTTGGCATTACCAATTAATCTATACAAGTTTGTCCAGTATAAGACAGCACCCGATCTTTCATTTCTGTGATCAATCCACTTGTAAACATTTAAGTTATGAGTATTACCTCCGGTATTAAAAAGCAGATCAGTACCTAAAAAATCTATGTGTCGGAGTAAACCATCCATCCCTCCGTGAGCCTGAATTGAGTTGTACTGGATGTACATCGATCTGTGAAGACCGTTAACCGCACCCCATACACTCTTAACTGACTGAAAAACACTGGTTGCATCTACCTGGTCTGTTGGTTTAGTATCTAAAAAATCTTTCGAGCAAGAGGCAGGAATTATTAGTATTCCAGCAATAAGAGATAATATTGTTAAATTATATTTTTTCATCGTTTTAATTGATTAGAAATTTATGTTTACACCAAAAGTGAAGATTCTGTTAAATCCTACATCATTCAATATGTTACCGTCAAAATTTTGAGTTGGATCAATACCTTTTCTAGCTGTAATAAGAGCAAGGTTTTCGGCAGAAGCATAAACTTTCAAAGCTTTGATATTTAGAGACTTTAAAGCATCCGGATTGAAGCTATAGGCAATATTTATGTTCCTGAGCGACAGGTAAGACGAACTTACAAGCCACCTGTCTGACGAAGCATTAAAGTCAGTTGTTCTTGCATTGTCCATTCTTGGAACATTGGTAATCTGTCCCGGAGTTGTCCATCTGTTTAGAATATCAACATGTTTTGCAGATCCCATCCCTCCGGTTGACATTAGAGAGGAATAGCCATAGTCAAAGGTTTTTCCTCCAATTGAGTAGTTAAACTGAACAGATACATCAATTCCATAAATTTTAAATATTGGCGTAACAGAACCGAAAACCTTTGGGATGCTTGTACCTGACCTGCCATATTTTGCTTTTGCTTGGTTAGATGTAACAAGGGTACCATCTCCAAGTGTTTTACAATCAGCTTCATTCCATTGCATAAGATATGCTCCATTGGCATCTTTTGCATCATTGAAATAATAGAGAGCGTCTCCGTTTGACGGATCTACGCCATACCACTTTCTAAGCCAGTAGTCATATATTGATCCCCCTTCAACTCTTTTATATAGAGGAACATCAAGTGAATTATTGGCAATTATTCCTAACTCTCTATTTGCTTCAGGTAACGCTTTTATTCTGTTTTTATATGTAGTAGCATTTAAATTTAAGTTAAAACTGAAATTTTTAACATCAATGATACCTGCTGTGAGATCTAACTCCCATCCTCTATTATATACAACACCTATGTTTCTGTCTTGTGAAACATATCCGGTTGTTGGAGCTAATGGCATTGAGAAGATAAGGTCTTTAGACTCTTTGTTAAACCAGTCTATGCTACCTCTCATTCGATTGCTAAATAGATTAAACTCAAGACCAATGTCAGTTTGAACTGTGGTTTCCCACTTGAGCAAAGGATTTCCGGGTGCAGTATCCTGAATATACCCAAGTTCAGCAGCATTGTTTCTGTAGCGATAAAGAATCTGCCATGCATAATTGCTGATACCTCCATCGTTACCGTTTAGTCCGTACGAAGCTCTGAGTTTTAAATAGTCAACCCATTTTTGACCAACCATAAAATTCTCTTTGTCAATTCTCCAGCCACCACCAACTGACCAAAAATTACCCCATCTTACATCGTTTGAAAACTTTGATGAACCATCTCTTCTGAAAGATGCTTCGGCAGTATATCTGCCATTGTCATATGAGTATGTTGCTCTCGACAGGTATCCCTCCACTCTGTGTCTGTCAAGGTAGGAGTATAGGCTGTTTGTTGTTGTGAAGTTTATAAGTTCGGTATTTCCAGAGATAATCTCTCCCTGGCGAAATCCATTCAAATAATTGTACTCATTTTTATAACTTTCATGAGCAGCCATGACATTGAAATCATGTTTTGCAATAGTTTTTTCGTATGTTAACATTTGAACAGATGTCCATGTGTAGCGCAGAGAACTCTCTTTTCTTGAGCGTCCCTGAGGTGCTCCATCTCCAACTAATGAGTTTTCATACTCAGAGTTCAAATAGTTGTTTATATCAAAAGAGTGTTGAAGTTTAAATTTGAAATCTTTTAAGAAAGTAAACTCAGCGTAGGCTCTCGACTGAATTGTGTTTCTCTGAAAATCTCTTATATTAAGCAAATGTTCTGCAATTGCATGTCTGCCGTTATTATGAGCTCTTGATTTGTGAGTAACACCATTCTCAACAACACTTGCACCAAGGTCCCAAAGTTTATTGCCGTTATCATCGGTAACGTATTCACCATTTGTTCGGTTGTGCCTATATACAGGGTAAATCGGCCCCATAGATCTGGCAAAATAGATTGGGTTTGCGTAACCTAAATGGTTTGCAGTATTTGCAGATGACGATGTGTTATATGAAGCATTTAGGTTGACTCCAAATTTTAACCAGTTTTTAGGGGTAAAATTAATGTTTGCTCTTGCAGATATCCGGTCATAATTGGTTTTTTTCATCCATCCGTTATCGGTAGTATAACCAACAGAGAGGTAGTAGTCAGCCGCTTCTGTTCCACCGCTAGCAGAGATCATTGCATCAGTTCTGTGTCCAACTCTTTCAATAGGCGAATACCAGTCCAGATCATTGCCCCAAAGTAACGATGTTGCAGCAGGGTTTAATTTTCCGTCTGTATCAACAACCTGGTCATTTGCAATTCCTCTGAAAGGGTTGTATCCTAAATTTGAGACAATTCCATTTGCAGTTGCACCTGATGCAAGAAGAGTTGCTTCTGCTTTTGTTCTATCTGTGTTTATTAAACTGTTTCTTAGCGATTCCCACATTACAGGATAGTAGTCAAATGCATCAATTCTATCATACTCAGGCAATCCTCTTTGTGAAAAACCCTGTGTAATGTTTGCAGATACACTTAGCTTCTCTTTTCTACCTTTTTTTGTGGTAATCATAACAACACCATTAGATCCTCTTGAACCGAATAGTGCAGTAGAAGCAGCATCCTTAAGAATGTTAATTGACTCGATATCTGCAGGATTGATATTTGCCATTACACCATTGTAAGGTGAACCGTCAAGAACTATAAGTGGCTCCGAAGAGTAGTTAATTGAACCAAAACCACGGATTCTTATTGCAGGGTCTGTTCCCGGCTGACCGCTAGCAGTGTTAACCTGTATACCGGGAGCTGAGCCGGCAAGAGCGGCAAGAGCGTTGGTAACAGGTCTCTTTTCAATACTTGCCGAATTTACAGAGGCAATTGAACCGGTAACGCTTGATTTTTTGGCAGTACCATAAGCTACCATTACAACCTCGTCCAGAGATAGTGCATCAAATTCAAGTTGTGAGTTGACTACGTTTCTACCATTAACCGGAATTTCTAAAGTTTTATAGCCGATAAAGCTAAAAACAAGAGTTGCTTCAGCGGGTGCATTAATTGTGTATGAACCGTCATCGGCAGACGTTGTACCGGTAGTAGAACCTTTAACCATTATGGTTACATAAGGCATTGGAGCCCCGGTTCCTACCTCGGTAACCGTGCCGGAAATTTTCATATTCTGAGCAGTCAGAATATGGCATGCAACAAATACAAATGTTGCGATTGTTAAACAAATTTTTTTCATTGAAATTAGTTAAGTATTTAGATGTTTAGAATCAAATTTATAAAGACATGGCCCTATCATCTGCCTTTAAGACAGTGAGAGAGTCTATTGCAATACTGAAAGTGTTAATTGATATTCTAAATGAAATAGAGAAATGTTAAAAACCGGACAGAATCAGCCAGCCTTCTCTACTATTTTAATTCCGAACAAATTTGCCTTATATGCCAATTTTTGCTTTAGGCCGTAGTATCCCCAATTTCTAAGTAAAAATGAGTTTTTCACAGCCTCCTTCTCTTTTTGGTTCTGGTTTATCAGATTTATGGTACTACATCTGTTTTTCACTGCAAAATCGATTAGTAATCTTGTGTAAGTGTGAAGTTTCGTATTGATGTAATCTTTCTCCTTACCATTGAAGTTGTCAAGAGCCTTGGTTTTTCTCTTTCTTCCTCTGCCTCCATTTGTGTAAGCAGAGTTTATCTGAGCTCTCTTTAACGCCTTCTGAATCTGAATCCTTCTGTGAAGATACTCCTCCTTATTTCCTATCATTTTTTTTTCGTTTCGAAAAAAAGCAACAATAGGTGTTTCTATTGATAAGTGAGCATCAATAAAATTTTCTTCACTAAGCGAAAGCTCTATTCGTGGCATTTCGACACTTAAGAGAAGAAATAACTTTCTTTTATTTTCACTGATTTGAAGTGAAGATGTGCAAATTTTAATCTCCTTTGTCAGGCATTTGTTAAGCACATAGTTGTTGTTGCTTCTGTCTCTTCCCAACACCGTGACAAACGGAATCCCAAACAGAGAAAAATGGTAACTATTTGTATCTTCTGTATATACCAGATTTCTTAACGATGCTCCTCCAAAAGGTATGGGGATATTACCGAATGACTTTAGTGAGGCTGTTCCTTTAAATATCTTGCCCCTTATCTCCTTGTAGCTGTTGGTGACATTTTGCTGTAATGCATTTGCCACGTCCATAGGAACCTGTCCTTTAAGCCTTTCCGATAGAAGAACATATGATGCAGACCCCTCTTTTATGCTCTCTCCTTTTGCTCCGATTATACCGAGTTCAATCTTAGTATCTTCTGTTATAAACTTGTAATACTTAAGTCTGTCGATACTATATAAATAGGAAATAAGTTCATTTGCGCCATTGCGCACCAGATAACCCCACGAATGAATCTGTTTTAAATATTCGCTTTTGAGTTCTGTCTCATTTTCGTCAATGACAATCTCTATCTTTCTGGTCAAGATCATATTATTTCTATAATCAAAATTAGATTTGTCTATTGTACTTAATTACTAACCGCTGCATCCAAATTGGTTTATGAGTGCTCTTTCACCTCACATTAAGGGCATACAGCTGCCCCAAAACTTATAATGAGTTTTATTTCCTTTATTATTTACGATGCCAAATGTATTCATGATATTTTCCCTGGAAAAAGAAAACAACTTAAACGTGTAGTTTTTGGGTGTTGTAATAGCAGTTTGAATTGTTAATTTTGTTTTAACATTTTAATATTTTCTAATACAATGCGAAAATTACTCTCTCTTTTAGTAGTGTCTGTCGCTTTTTCCTGCAACACTCAGAGAATAAATAATATTAAATCAAAGACAGCTGAAATTGCCGATTCTGCCAATATTCCTGTGATTCAGGTAGCCTTTAAAAACCAAAAAGAGTTTATATCATTTGAATTATCGCAATCTGACACATTAATAGCATCAGCAGATGAAAATACTGTTTTCCAGGCAGCTTCACTAAGCAAACCAATCTTCTCCTATATAGTCTTTCTGTTGTCAGAAAGAGGGGTCATTGATCTGGATGTACCTTTGGCAGAGTATACAAGCATTCAGAGGTTTGAGAATAGAGAATGGGCTTCAAAAATCACTGCACGAACTGTTTTAAGCCATCAAACCGGACTCCCCAACTGGGCAACATCGCCATCATCTGAGGAGTGGCCTTCATCTGTCGTCAAGTTTAAATTCAAACCTGATTCTGCATTCAGTTATTCCGGAGAGGGTTATTACCTGCTTCAAAGAGCTGTAGAGGAAATTTCCGGCAAAAGTCTTGAGCAGTTGGCTATTGAAGAGGTTTTTACTCCTTTTGAGATGCAGCATACAAGTTATGAGTGGAAAGAGGAGTACGACACTCTGGCTGCTGACGGATTTAACAGAGAGGGAGAGAGCAAGGGCAAAG
>JAUYTX010000042.1 GCA_030695025.1 Bacteroidales bacterium
TCAAAAAAGCCTTTTGTAGTAATGGTTGTAGGTGTGAATGGTGTAGGTAAAACGACAACTATTGGTAAACTTGCAGCCAGACTAAAAGCATCAGGTAAGAGTGTTCTTCTTGGAGCGGCAGATACCTTCAGGGCAGCCGCAGTAGACCAGCTTACAATATGGAGCGAAAGGGCAGGAGTGCCGATTGTTAAACAGGCGATGGGGGCAGACCCTGCATCTGTTGCATTTGATACTATATCATCTGCCATGGCACAGAACATAGATGTGGTTCTTATCGACACTGCCGGCAGACTACACAATAAGGTAAACCTTATGAATGAGTTGACAAAAATCAGGAATGTAATGAGAAAACTCATTCCGGATGCCCCGCATGAGGTGCTGTTGGTTCTTGACGGATCTACCGGACAGAATGCATACCAGCAGGCAAAAGAGTTTACAAAGGCAACCGATGTAACTGCATTAGCTGTAACAAAGCTTGACGGGACTGCCAAAGGGGGAGTTGTTATCGGAATTTCAGATCAATTTAAAATCCCGGTTAAATTCATAGGTGTAGGAGAGAAGATAGAAGATCTTCAGGTATTCAACAAAAAAGAGTTCGTTGAATCTCTCTTCTCATAGTACACAACAAATTAACATCCAGTTTTTAACACCAAATTTAAACGCCAAATGAAAATCTCGTATAATTGGTTAAAGAGATACATAAATGTAAATTTAGCTCCGGAAGAGCTTGCATCAATTCTTACATCAATAGGCCTTGAAGTTGAGGCAATGGAGGAGGCTGAGGATATTCCCGGTGGTCTTGCCGGAGTTATCGTAGGTTCTGTTTTAGAGTGCTCTAAGCACCCCGATGCAGATAAGCTTAGCCTGACCAAGGTTGATACCGGCCAGGGCGAACTTCTTCAGATTGTTTGCGGTGCTCCCAATGTAGCTGCAGGACAAAAGGTACTTGTGGCAACTGTTGGTACAACTCTTACATTCAGCAATGGCGAAGAGGTAAAAATTAAGAGGTCAAAAATCCGCGGTGTTGAGAGTATGGGGATGATTTGTGCTGAGGACGAACTTGGAATTGGTGACTCTCACGATGGAATTTTGGTTCTTCCTGATAGTGCTGTTGTAGGGACCTCTGCAAAGGATTATCTTAAACTGGAATCTGACACTGTTTTTGAGATAGGGCTTACGCCTAACAGAATTGACGCAGCATCTCACATGGGTGTTGCTAGAGATTTATATGCCTATTTGAAATATCATGGCTATGAGGTCTCTTTGAATTTTCCGTCAGAGAGCCAATTTAATCAGCTTGAAAAGTCAAACTCCGGCGTAAAAGCTGCTGAAATTGAATTAGTGGCACCTGATGGTGCTCCAAAATACTATGGACTAACGCTCGACAACATTAAGGTAGCTCCTTCTCCGGAATGGCTTCAGAAAGCATTAAGGGCAGCAGGAGTCAGACCGATTAATAATGTGGTTGATATTACCAATTTTATACTGCATGAAACCGGTCACCCTTTGCATGCGTTTGATCTTGAAAAGGTTGAGGGGGGCAAAGTTGTTGTCAGAAGAGCTGCTAATGGTGAAAAATTTGTAACACTAGATGGTGTAACACGCGAGATGTCCAGTGAGGATCTTATGATTTGTAATGCAAAGAGCCCGATGTGCCTAGGTGGAGTTTTCGGTGGTGAAAATTCGGGAGTTACAGAAAGTACAACCTCAATATTTCTTGAGAGTGCCTATTTCAACCCTGTCTCAATCAGAAAAAGTTCGAAGAGACATTCGCTTAAGACAGACGCCTCTTTCCGTTTTGAGAGGGGTGCAAACCATGAAATTCTATCCTATTCATTGAAACGTGCATCCATTTTGCTTGCAGAGATTGCCGGCGCTAAGGTTGTGGGAGAGATTAAAAAGGCATATCCTGTTAAAATTGAGAGAGCAGTTGTTTCATTAGACTTCTCAAGAATGGAAGATCTTATAGGGAAAAAGATAGGAGCTGCAAATATTCTTTCGATTATTCGACTTCTTGATTATGATATTCTCTCTTCAGATAATGAATCTGCAATAGTAGCAGTTCCGGGATATAGGGTAGATGTTACAAGAGAGTGTGATGTTGTGGAGGATGTTTTGAGAATTTACGGGTACAATAATATTGAATTACCCGAGAGGATGAGTGCCTCTCTTACTCCAGGAATCAAACCCGATCCGGAAAGAATAAGGGAGTTGTCTGCCAATTTATTGGTAAACAATGGATTTTATGAGATGATGAATAACTCTTTGACCAAGGGAGATTACTATCAGAAATTGAAGTCATATCCGGCTGAAAATCTGGTAAAAATTCTCAATCCACTGAGTTCTGATCTCAACTCGATGCGCCAGACTTTGCTGTTGAATGGTTTGGAGGTTGTTGCTTATAATATAAACCGCCAGCAAAATGATCTGAAACTCTTTGAGTTTGGGAATGTATATTCATATATTCCTGAGGGCGGGGATGAAAAACTAAAAGACTACAAAGAGAGTGCTAAGCTTTCGCTGGTTGTGACAGGTCCGGGCTACGCCTATTGGAGAGGTAAAAGGGCTGCTTCGTCTTACTTTATGCTAAAGGGTTATCTTGAGGCTCTTCTTAAGAGATTTGGGGTTAACCTGTACGATTTGGATTACTCCTCTGCCCCTGCCGATATATTTGCTGAGGGTATGGAGATTTTGACCAAAGGTGGAAAGAGGGTTGCAGTGATGGGAACAATCAGCAATATGCTCTTAAAGCAGTTTGATATTAAGCAGCCGGTTTTTGCGGCTGAAATTTCGTGGGATGTTTTATTAGGTATTGTCAGAAAAAAGAGGGTGCTCTATTCGGAACTTCCGAAGTTTCCGGAGGTTAAAAGAGACTTGGCGCTTCTTATTGACGAGAAGGTTTCCTTCTCAGATATAAGGGCAACTGCTTTTGCAACTGAAAAGAAGATTCTTAAGCAAGTGGTTCTGTTTGATGTATACAGGGGAGATAAAATTCCAGATGGCAAGAAGCAGTATGCAATAAGTTTTACTCTTCAGGATCTTGAAAAGACACTCACCGACAAATATGTCGAAGATGTCATGAACAAACTTCTTACAACCTATATTAATAGGTTCGGAGCTACTCTTCGTTAACATAATCAAAACCTATGGCAAAGTCTGTGATCAGGACACTCTCTGATTTTCTGAGTCTTGTGAAATTTTCGCATACTGTCTTTGCTTTACCATTTGCACTGATTGGATTTGTTCTGGCTATTGCAACAACAGATCACCGCTTTACATGGCAGTTGCTGTTGCTTGTTCTGGCATCAATGGTAACAGCTCGCAATGCTGCAATGGGTTTCAACCGATATCTTGACAGAGAATTTGATGCGAAGAATCCCAGAACTGCCGGCAGAGAGTTGCCTGCTAAGGTTCTGAAGCCGACATCTGTATTGATTTTTGTGATTGTAAACTCCCTACTTTTTATAACAGCTGCCTATTTTATTAATGGATTGACATTTTTATTGTCTTTTCCGGCATTGATGGTTGTTCTTGGGTACAGTCTGATGAAGAGATATACTGCTCTCTGCCATTATGTTCTGGGTTTGGGACTGGCTATAGCACCAACAGGAGCTTATCTGAGTGTGACTGGTGAATTTGCTCTGGCTCCTGTTATTTTATCGATGATTGTATTGCTTTGGGTAAGTGGGTTTGACATTATTTATGCTTTGGCAGATGAGGAGTTTGATGCAGCCAATAAATTACATTCAGTGCCACAATTATTTGGGAAAAGGGTAGGACTCATAATTTCATCTGTTGGCCATTCGCTTATTGTGCCACTATTGGTAATCTTGTATTTTACAGTAAATAAAAGTCGATTGATTCTAAACGAGAGCTTAAATGCAATAAGTGATGGTGAATCAGTTGTTGTTAGTGCGGGTCAGTTGGGCTGGATATATATCGCAGGTGCTGCTATTTTTTCATTGCTGTTACTGTGGCAACACCTGATTGTTACACCCAAAAACCTTTCAAGAATCAATGCTGCTTTTTTTACCGCTAACGGTTATGCAGCCATTCTGTTTGCCCTCTTTGTTATAAGCGACCTTCTGTATTTCTAGAACCTAGAAATACTACAAAAATCATATTATTATCTTCTATTTGAAATTAATTCATTAATCGGCCTACAGGGTATCTGTTGGCATTGGGCTCAACGTTTTCGCGCACTTTTGACATAAAAAACTGTAGGATTGCGTTAGGGTTTGAGGCGAATTCAGGGTCGTTTGCTTTTTTGCTCTCAAACTCTGCGCGCAAAGCCTCATCCTTTTCCAGCATCTCTCGGCCCTTAACCTCCATGTAATTTAACCTGATCCAGAACTCTGTCGAAGGTCTTGCCCATAGGTTGTAAAAACCCCAGTAGACAAGGGATGTAGGAGATTTTGGTTCCAGCATATGAGCCAATATCTTAACTTTTGGCTGAGAAGTTGTAACAATAATATCTCCTTTTCTATATGTAACTTTCTCTTTTTGAGTTGTATAATCTGCGGTTAGAGTTACCCTCCCTTCGTAAGGAAACTGAGACCATTTGGGATTGGCAAAACGGTAAGTTTCAACATCATATTCTGAATCGCTGCTTAATCTCTCGTATTTAATTCCATGTACATCCAATAGATTAATTGTCTCTGTTTGCTCCTGAGGAATCAGGTAGGCTTCCGGTAGCTTTGCCTTTAACTCAGGTTTGTATGATGTAAAGAGGGGCATCTTAATTGTGATTGGAGCGTTTCTGTCTGAGTAAGTCCATTTAGCTCCTGAAAGTGAGCTTGTTTCTGTCTTATCTGCCCATGCCAGAAAATCTACAATAGTGCTGTCCTTTAGATCGTGAGTAAAGAGTAGCGGAAGCGAATCTGCCCTGAATTTGGCTGATGCTATATATTTATCTGCCTCTTTTGTAAGATTAATCAAATGACCGGCATTCTTTCCGACAATTTCAAGAGAGTGTTTTATGATTTTATATGCCGAAGTAACTCTCTCTTTATATGGTTTATAGATATGATTCTCAATTAACATTCCTATTCTGTTGTTTGCTGACGCATATCCGTTTGAATACTGAGGAGGAAAATTATCGGGAAGCAATCCGGCTCTTGGGTTTGTATAGCTGTTGAACTCAAAATATGGAAAAATTGGGTATCCGGAATCGGCCATCTTTTTATTAAGCTCCTTTTCAAATACCTCCTTTGTCCAGTTGAACATATTTGGGGCAAGGAAACCGCAATGATCAAGGCCATAAGTTGTAACATACTGAAAATCCGCTCCGTTTGTGACATGAATATCTATAAAGAGTTCAGGCATCCATTTTGAGTATAGTTTAAGAAGTGCTTTGGTTTCAGGAGCATCTGCTTTGATAAAGTCACGGTTCATATTTAGCCTTTGGGAGGTAAATCTTGCACCTACCTCTTCAGGTCCATTCTGATTTATTCTGTATTGACTTCCAAAATCTTCGTGTCCGTCAGGATTTATTATTGGTATGAAAAGCAATGATACGTTATCCAGTATTCCGGGATACTTGTTGTAGATGGCAATATCCCTCATCAGCATTAGACCTGCATCTTTGCCATCGGGCTCTCCGGCATGAATAGCTGCCTCAGCCAACACAATAGCACGCCCTTTGGCTCTTATAGCTTCGGGATTGGTCAGTCCGTCCCGATCAAGTATTAACAAAGGAATTTCTCTACCCTGAGGCGTCTTACCAATGGTTATGAAATTTAACATTTTTGAATTGTCAGACAACAGTTTGCAATAAGCAACAGTCTCGTCAAATCTTGGAGTGCGGTTAAAGTTGTGCTTCTCGTAATGTGTAAGAAATTTGTCTTGCTTTTGGGCATCTGAAAGCTGAGTAGCACTTGCACTTAGATTAGTATTATGTTTTGGACTGCGATAAACTGATTGTTTATTAGTTGCTTTTAATGTAAGCGTTACCGAAACCAACAGTAATATCGAAAATGTTTTAAAAAACCTTTGTTTGGTTAAATTCATTGTTTATAAATTTTGGATTTCAAAGATATAAAAAAAAACCTCCGCGCCAGTTTGTGGTATATCTCAGATTATTAATGTGTTTAAAATGAGCCAATTTATACTGATGTAAACCCCTAAAGTTGGCTTGTTTTTATTATGCACATAATTAAGTAGTTACCACAAAGTGGCGCGGAGAAAATCTTGGCGTGAAATTCTTTGATGCTTTGCAACAAATTGGTAATAAGTTTCGTCTAATATGTAAACTAAAAAATTAGACTATTAAATGAAATTCATTACAACTCGGCTTTTCGCTCTTCTTGCGATGGCACTAACGGCTAATTCAATTTTTGCTCAGGTCTCTTTTAAGGGAAGTGTTAAGGATAGTGATAATATGCCGGTACCGTTTGCCAATGTGGCAATGTATAGCGCAGCAGACACTTCTGTGCTCAAATATGGAACAATTACAGATTTAAATGGGAATTATGATTTTAAGAATGTTCAAGTGGATAATTATCTACTCGTGGTATCTTATATGGGTTTTAAAAATCTGAGAGATACTATTGTGATTGTGAAAGGAGGGGAGAATCAATTAGTGCATAACCATACACTGGTAGCAGATGCCAAGATGCTAGATGCTGCGACTGTGAGGGAGAGTAGAGTAAATATTCAAAGCGATAAAACAACATACTCTATACTTCCATCTGATATAAAAGGTAAATCCAGTGCACTGGATCTTACTACAATTGTTCCTCTGGTCATTTACGACCCGGTCAACGAGAAGATATCATCTGCAGAAGGTAAATCAATGAAAATATTGGTTAACGGAATGAATGCGAATGAAATTGAGTTGAAAACCCTTAAGCCGGAACACATAGCCAGGATTGAACATTACGACATTCCACCGGCTAGATATGCCGATTTTGGTGGTGTACTAAATATTATTACAAAAGTGAGGGAGGATGGTTTTGCGGCAGGTGGAAATCTCTCATCAGCATTTACTACAGGGTTTGGTAATGAAATGCTTTATTTTAAATATAATAAGGGAAGGAGTCAGATTGGAGCTGATTACTCATTGTATCACAGAAACTACAAAAAGAACAAGATTGAGACATCATACGACTATATGTCCAACCAGACCAGGATGCAAAGATTCCAGAAGTCAAACTCAGCCTTTGGTTATGATGACAACTATGTAAACCTTACATATGTAAACCAGAAAGAGAATGACTACGCAATCAAAATCAAACTCTCTCCAAATTTTATGACAAGTCACTCAAATAATAACTCTCAAATCGATTATATTGAGGCTCAAGAGAGCGAGTCCAGAATAGGAACAAATATTCAACAGCAATCCGTACTAGGCCCAACAGCAGATATTTATCTTTGGAAGCAGTTTAAGAAGGGGCAAGAGCTTGCAATCAATGTTGTAGGTACAGGGTTCATTACTTCAAATGACTACTCAAAAAAAGAGTTCAGTGATAACGGCACACTGTTACTTGACGACAATATGCTTGAGAAAAACCGTAAAATGTCGTTAATAGGTGAAGTAAACTATTCGGTTGATTTTTCAAAGGCAAAATTCAATGCCGGATATTCAATAGAGGCGAGTAATCTTAACTCTAATGTTAAAAACAGCTTTGAAAACATTGAATACAAAACGTCATTTCTCAAAAATTACGTTTATACTGAATTGTCGGGGAAAAACGGAAAACTATCCTATAAGGCGAGCCTTGGACTTAGCAATATCAAAAGAGAGACATACACCCAAAAATTTGATGACTGGGTTTTCAGACCTTCTGTATTATTAGGTTATAGCCTGGGGAAGGGGGGAGTTTTATCAATGCAATACAGAATGTACTCTTCTGAGCCAAGTATAGCTCAGTTGAGCAATAACAGGGTTTATGTTACTGAACACATTATTAGACAGGGTAACCCGGAATTAAGGAACAGTATTTCTAACGAGATAAAACTGGATTGGTCATGGGGCTCAAAGTACCTTGATCTTAAATTAAGCACAATATATTTATACACTCAACGGCCAATTAACAGTTATTTTTCTCAGGGTGAAGAGTATATTGTAATTGCCTCAGAAAACGGATTGTGGTCAAAGTCATATGGTGGAGTATATTCAGGGACAATTAAGCCATTCAAGAATAATATATTCACATTAAGATTTCAGGGGCAGGTTGTTAAAACTCACCTCTCAAGTTCCTTAGCAGGCAACTATTCGCACGTCTATGCTCCAATGTGGTATCAGCTTAACTTCCAATACAAAAATTGGACGGCTCAATACCAAGGGAATATTGTTGGAAGATCTCTTAATGGCCCCTACCTTAGGTCAAATGAAAACCAGTCAAATATTAGTATTGGTTACACAAAAGGGGACCTTATGCTTTATGCAAGCTGTTACTGGTTCCTAACCAAATCGAAGTACAGTACAGTTACAATTCCGGAAAGCCTTGTGAAATATAGTAGCTCCAATTGGATTGATGATAATAAATCGATGATAGTCTTAGGAGTTAAATATAATCTCTTCAAAGGCATTAAGTATCAGGAAAAGGCTAGTAACCTTCAAAATGCGGATAGGGATACGGGGATGTTTTAAATCTCGTGGCGCGGAGATATTTGAGCAAAGAAAAAAGCCAACCCATGGAGGTTGGCTTTTTTAATATTTACATTTGTAATGAGTTACAAAAACAGGCGCTGAGATTACTTTCTGCCGTATTGTGCAAGATCTCCAAGTTCTTCTTCGATTCTGAGAAGTTGGTTGTACTTAGCCATACGGTCTGAACGGCTTAGTGAGCCGGTTTTAATCTGGCCGGAATTTGTAGCAACTGCTATGTCGGCAATTGTTGAGTCTTCTGTCTCTCCTGAGCGGTGTGAAGTTACTGAAGTGAATTTATTGCGGTGAGCAAGCTCAATTGCGTTAAGAGTTTCAGTAAGAGTGCCGATTTGGTTAACCTTAATAAGAATTGAGTTGGTGCAACCCATTTCAATACCCTTCTTAAGGAACTGTACATTGGTAACGAAAAGGTCGTCACCTACCAGCTGTATTTTTGAGCCTAGAACATCTGTAAGAAGCTTCCATCCATCCCAGTCTTGCTCATCCATACCATCTTCGATTGAATCGATCGGGTATTTTTCAACAA
>JAUYTX010000063.1 GCA_030695025.1 Bacteroidales bacterium
TGTCAATTCCTCCCTTGAAATCCCTTTACTGCCCCGCAATATTGCTGTGATCTCTTCTGAAAATGCAGCAGGCTACAGAGATTTCATGCAGCATACCTCGCTGAACGAATATGGATTCAAGTTCAACATTACTCTTTTTTCTGCTCCAATGCAGGGAGAAACTGCTCCTGAAGGAATAATTTCAGCCCTTGAAACGATTGCTTCAGGATCAGAAAGTTTTGATATTGTGCTTATTATAAGAGGAGGAGGCTCAGCTCAGGATTTAATCTGTTTTGATGATTACAACCTCGCAGTAAACATTGCGCAGTTTCCCCTGCCTGTTATAACAGGAATTGGGCATGACCACGACTACCATATAGCAGATATGGTATCTCACACAAATGTAAAGACACCCACTGCAGCTGCAGACTTCCTGCTTGACCTCTTCATTCAGGAAGAGCAGCACCTTAATTATCTTTCAAACAGAGTAGCAGTTTCGCTAAGAACAAAATTTGCAAACGAAGAGGCAGCAATTGAAAGGAGAGCAAGAAGAGTTAAGGAGGCTGTAAGAAGGTTAACCAGAGAACAGGAGCATAAGCTTGAACTGCTGGAGAAGAGGGCAACACTTGCAAATCCGTTAAATATTCTTGAGAGGGGATATTCGATAGCATTAAAGAATGGGAAAAAAATTACAAATTCCTCACAAGTTAATCAGGGCGACATAATAACCCTGGTTGTTGCGCATGGAATAATTGACTGTACAGTAAATTCAAAGAGAGATGAATAACATAGAAAATCTTACCTACAAAGAGGCCCTGAAACAGCTCGAAGATCTTGTTAACAGGATAGAGAGTCCCGAAGCAGACATAACAAACCTTGCAGAGGATGTAAAGCGGGCAATAAGTCTGGTTAAACACTGCAGGGAGCAGATAAAAGGCTTTGGTCAGGAGCTGGACAAAATAATTGAACAATAGGAGCCATGGATCAGTTGAAACTTTGGATAGATGACCCCTGGCTTGAACCCTGGAATAAAAAAATCCGGGAGCGATACGAAAAGGTCATTGTCAGAATGCTTGAGATTGCCGGATACGGAAAAACGCTCAGCTCAGCAGTAAATTCACACCTCTACTATGGAGTGCACACCGATGGTAAAGGAAACCGTTTTTTCAGGGAGTGGGCACCCAATGCAACTGCTATTTACCTTTTATGTGACCTAAATGGCTGGAAAAAAGATTCTGACTTTCTCCTGACAAATGTTGGAAACGGAAACTGGGAACTGACTCTTCCCGAAAAAAAACTCAGTCACGGACAACTTTTCAAATGGCTAGTATGTTGGGAAGGAGGAGAGGGTGAGAGATTGCCGGCCTATGCTGTAAGAACCATTCAGGACCCTCACACCAAGCTCTTTGCAGCACAAATCTGGGACCCTAACCCATACAAATGGAAAAACAGAAGGGGCCCGGTTGTTAAAAACCCCCTAATTTACGAGGCACACACCGGAATGAGTTCAGAAGAGCCCGAGATTGCAACTTTCAGCTACTTCAGAAAAAATGTACTGCCAAGAATTGCCAGGCTCGGCTACAACACACTTCAGTTGATGGCAGTACAGGAGCACCCCTATTATGGCTCCTTTGGTTATCAGGTTTCAAATTTTTTTGCAGTCAGTTCAAGATTTGGCACACCGGACGAACTTAAAATGCTCATAGACGATGCCCATTCCATGGGTATTGCCGTCATTATGGATATTGTACATTCTCATGCAGTTAGCAATGTACTGGAAGGTATCTCCTGTATTGACGGAACAGAATACGCATATTTTCATGAGGGAGCAAGGGGAGACCATCCGGCATGGGGTTCAAAATGTTTCAATTATGGCAAGAGTGAAACACTTCATTTTTTGTTGTCTAATTGTAAGTATTGGCTTGAAGAGTACAACTTTGACGGTTTTAGGTTTGACGGCATTACCAGTATGATATATTTGGACCATGGACTCGGAAAAGATTTTACAGAATATTCGCTCTATTTTGATGGTAATCAGGATGACGACGCATTAGTTTATCTTGCACTTGCCAATCGTTTGGTAAAGGAGATTAATCCAAACGCAATGACTATAGCAGAAGACATGAGCGGAATGCCCGGTCTTGCAGCCCCAATCGAACACGGCGGTTTTGGTTTTGATTTCAGAATGAGCATGGGAATTGCCGACTACTGGATAAAATGGATAAAAGAGCTGAGGGATGAGCAATGGAACGTGGGAGACATTTTTCATGAGCTTACCGCAAAAAGATCAGACGAAAAGACAATAAGTTACGCAGAGTGCCATGATCAGGCCATGGTTGGCGATAAAACAATATTGTTTAGACTACTGGACAGTGAGATGTACACCGCAATGACAAAGTCAGCCCTCTCTGTTACAGTTGACAGAGCAATGGCATTGCATAAAATGATTCGTCTTGCAACAATTTCTCTCTCCGGAGATGGATATCTCAACTTCATGGGCAATGAGTTTGGCCACCCCGAGTGGATAGATTTTCCCCGTGAAGGAAACAACTGGTCATACCATTACGCCAGAAGACAATGGCCCCTGGCCTCTGACCCCGAATTGAGATATCAGTGGCTTCTGTATTTTGACCAGGAGATGATCTCCCTGATAAAAAAATCTGCAATTTTTGACTCACGACCACAAATACTCTATCAGCACAACGAGAGGCAATTACTTATTTTCATGAGGGGAGACTACCTCTTTGCCTTCAATTTTAGTCCCACTCAATCATATACTGATCACTCCTTTGCAGCACCTGCCGGAGGTTATAAACCGGTTTTGGACACAGATGCCTCAAGTTTTGGAGGATTTGGAAGAAATGATCAAACTATCAATCATTTAACTGTTAATTCAGAGGGGGAAAACAGACTTTTACTCTACCTTCCAAGCAGAAGCGCAGCTGTTTATCTTAAAGTAAAATCATAATAAAATCTTAACATAAATTTTTGTAACTTGCATGAATTAACACAGAGAGAATATGGCCTATCTTGAATTTAATAAAGGTGAGCTGGTAAACCTAGAATACTCCCTTAAGAGGGAGTTTCTCTCAACTAACCATGCCGGCGGATATCTTAACACAACGCTTTCGGGCTGCAATACCAGAAAGTATCACGGTCTTCTTGTGCTGCCAATAGAGCAGTTCAACGGAGATAAGTTTGTATTATTATCGTCACTCGACGAAACACTAATACAGCACCAAAAAGAGTTCAATCTGGGAATTCATTGTTACGGTGAGATTTATGAACCGAGAGGCCATAAATATATAATAAATGCAGAGGTAGATAAGGTAGTGGCAATTACATATGCTGTGGGCGGAATGGTTGTGAGAAAAGTTTTGATGCTCGGAGACAGAGAAGATCAGGTCTTTATTAAATACACTCTGCTTGAAGCACATTCACCTACCACTCTCAGACTCAAACCCTTTCTTGCTTTCAGAAATATTCATGTACTCTCAAAAGCAAATATAAACGCAAACACAAGATACACCGAAATCTCCAAAGGGAGAGGATTTTGCCTCTACGATGGTTTCCCAAATCTAAACCTCCAGCTGAATGTAAAGAATGAGTTCATATCTAATCCTGATTGGTATTACAATATTGAATATAAAGAGGAGAGCCGAAGGGCTTACGAATCCAAAGAGGACCTCTTTGTTCCGGGATACTTTGAAATGCCATTCAGAAAAGGTGAAACCATCATATTTTCTGCATCATTAAAGGAGGAAAACCCTGCCCGTTTTTCAGAAAAATTCAAAAAAATAATTGAGGCAAAGGATCATAGGGATAGTTTTGAAAACTGCCTTAAAATATCTGCAAAACAATTCATTACACAGCGAGGAAAGGACACATGTATATACGCAGGCTACCCGTGGCTTGACAGAAATATCAGAGAGACTCTCATCTCTCTTCCCGGGCTCACTCTTAACACACCTGACGGAGCAACAACATTCAATAAAATGATTGACTCATTAATCAGAAACAATCACGCAACCCTTACCGGTAAAACAGTTATGACAGATGTACCGCTTTGGTTCTTCTGGACACTTCAGCAATACTCAATCTTTACAGGAGATAAAGCCGGAATATGGAAGCTTCACAAAGGGCTCTTAAAGTCCATTCTGAATTCATACAGAGAGGGAACAAAAGAGTATATCAGAATGCATGACAACGGACTTCTGTGGGGCGAACTTAAAGGAACTGCACTGACATGGATGGATGCTTATGCATATGGTGAACCAATTACCGAAAGATCGGGCTACCAGGTAGAGGTTAACGCACTGTGGTACAATGCTCTCTCTTTTGCATGTGAAATATCTCAAGCGGCAAAAGACAAGGAATTCTCAAAGGAGTGGAAGCCTGTATTGTCAATGATAGAGAGAAATTTTATCAGAGCATTTAAAATAGAGGGGAAAGATCATCTGGCAGACTATGTGGGGCCTGAAGGGCAAAACAATTTTATGAGGCCAAATCAATTGTTATCATGTGCATTGATGTACTCTCCCATTGACGATGAGACAAAGGCAAAAATTCTAAAATCAATTAAGAGTGAGCTTCTCACTACAAAAGGTATCAGAACACTCTCTCCAAAAAATCCTCTCTATAAAGGAGAGTACGACGGAGACGAGCTAAGCAGAAACCTTGCATACCATCAGGGAACAGCCAGAGTATGGCTTCTCTGTTTTTACATTGAGGCAATGTTAAAACTTTACGGCGAGAGCTTTGTGCCCACTGCCAAAGAGCTTGTGCAGGCATTTGAAGAGGAGGTTACTGTTCACTGTATCGGTTCTGTCTCTGAAGTCTTTGACGGGGACCCTCCTCATCAACCACACGGCTGCACATCCTATTCAGGATCAGTTGCAGCATTGCTAAGGTCAATGAGTTTAATTAACAAAATAAACTAGTCTGGATATGAAGGTACTAATGTTCGGCTGGGAGTTCCCGCCACACATATCCGGAGGGCTTGGAACTGCATGTTACGGCCTTACCAAGGGTCTGGTTAATAATGATGTAGAGGTCCTTTTTGTTATGCCTTCCGCAACAGGTGACGAAGACCAAACATCTGTTAGAATTATAGACGCAAGTGACATTGAGGTTTCTGAACGTTGCAGCAATGTTAAGGATTTTCTGGAAAAGGTTCAGTTTATCAGAATCGGCTCCAATATGATTCCATATGTCGATCCCAAAGAGTTTTCTGAGATGATGACGCACCTTCAGGAGGGTCAGATAGAGGATTTCAAGCTGGGAATTGGTAAAAAATATAAATTTTCAGGTAAGTACGGGACCAACCTTATGGAGGAGGTGGCAAGATATGCTCTTGTGGCCGGAGAGATTGCAATGAGCAACGATTTTGACATAATTCATGCGCATGACTGGCTTACATATCTGGCGGGAGTAGCCGCTAAAAGAATAACCGGAAAACCACTTGTAGTGCATATGCACGCTACCGAATTTGACAGAAGTGGCCAGAATATCAATACAGAAGTTTATGATATTGAACGTATTGGTATGAGAGAGGCCGATGTGGTTATCGCTGTAAGCCATCTCACCAGAAATATTGTGATAAACAAATACGGGATTAATCCCGAAAAGGTGGTTACTGTACACAATGCTGTTGATTTTCAGGGCTTTCAAAATGTACAAGTTGACAGAGGAGTGCCTGAAAAAATTGTAACATTCTTAGGAAGAATAACATACCAGAAGGGCCCGGAATACTTTATCGAAGCTGCAAAGAAGGTGATTAAAAACTATCCCGATGTAAGATTTGTGATGGCAGGCAATGGTGAT
The DNA here is from genome assembly GCA_030695025.1 of Bacteroidales bacterium. GTDB lineage: Bacteria > Bacteroidota > Bacteroidia > Bacteroidales > UBA932 > Bact-08. The sequence continues at coordinate 5,803 of JAUYTX010000063.1, forward strand.
CTGCTTAACAGATGCATCAGACATGTTGCAAAACTCAAAATTGCAGACAGATTCCATTTTACCGGCTTTTTGAAAGGGGCAGAGGTCAAAGAGATGTTTGCATATTCGGATGTTTACGTCATGCCGTCTGTTTCTGAACCGTTTGGCATATCTCCCCTGGAGGCCATGAGGTCAAACGTGCCGGTAATTATATCAAAACAAAGCGGCGTAGCCGAGGTTCTAAAACACGCAATCAAAGTTGACTTCTGGGATATTGACGCAATGGCAGATTCAATTTACGGACTTCTGTCATACCCCGCTCTATCAAAGATGGCTGTACAAAATGGGCTGGAGGAGGTTAATTCTCTAAAATGGGATGGAGCCGCCTATAGCGTAAAAGAGATTTACTCCCGTCTGCTTAAAAACAAGAAAAAATAACTTTTATGGATAAAACGATATGCCTTTATTTTCAGGTACATCAGCCTCACCGGCTCAGATTATACCGCTTCTTTGACATAGGTAAAAGTTCATACTATTTTGACGACTTTGCCAACAAAACAATTCTCAGAAGAGTTGCTGAGAGGTGCTACCTCCCGGCCAACCGGATTATTCATGAACTTATTGTCAAATACAAAGGTAAATTCAAAGTAACCTATTCAATTACAGGATCGGTTATTGACCAGTTTGAAAAATTTGCCCCGGAGGTAATAGAGAGCTTTAAGGAGCTTGCCAAAACCGGATGTGTTGAATTTCTTGCAGAGACCTATTCACACTCACTCTCAGCACTAATTTCAGAAGAGGAGTTCAAAGAGCAGGTAAAATTGCATGATCAAAAGATATTTACTCTTTTTGGAGTAAAACCTACAGTTTTTAGAAATACAGAGCTTATATACTCTGATAAAATTGGAGCTATTGTTGCAGATATGGGTTATTCTGCAATGCTTACAGAGGGGGCAAAGCATGTGTTAGGATGGAAAAGCCCAAACTTTCTCTACACAAATGCTCTAAACCCGAGACTTAAATTATTGCTTAAAAATTTCAATTTAAGTGATGATATTGCATTCCGTTTTTCAAATCATAACTGGACAAACTGGCCGCTGACTGCAGACAAATACGCCGGCTGGCTGGCAAAGGCACTTGAGAAAGATGATATTGTAAATATCTTCATGGATTATGAAACCTTTGGAGAGCACCAGAATATTTCTACCGGTATATTTGACTTTTTAAAGCATTTACCTGCTGAGATAATGAAGTATAAAACAATACAATTTGACACTCCATCTGAGATTTGCAAAAAACACCAGCCTGTAGCACCTCTTCATGTACCATTCCCAATATCGTGGGCAGACGAAGAGAGAGACACAAGCGCATGGATTGGCAATGAGCTTCAGAACGAGGCTTTTGCAAAGTTATATTCGGCAGAATCAAAGGTTAAAAATTCGGGTGACACAACTTTGCTCTCTGACTTCAGAAAACTTCAGGAGAGTGATCACTTCTACTACATGTGCACCAAATTTTTCTCAGACGGTGCAGTTCATAAATATTTTAATCCATACGAGACACCATATGAAGCATTTATCAACTACATGAACGTTGTAAGCGATTTTCTGCTTAGGTGCGACAGAGCGGCTCAAATTACCGGTCAGTCAGGTGGAACAATTATTGCAGAAGATAAAAGCCCTGTAAAAAAGAGAACAGTAAAAAAAGTAAAACCATAAAAATAAAATGTCAGAAACTAGTTTTGTATCACCGGATTATCTGTTTGAGGTAAGTTGGGAAGTGTGTAATAAAGTAGGTGGGATACATACGGTTATTGCAACAAAAGCATTAAATCTTTCGAAAGAGTATAAAAACCACATACTAATTGGGCCTGATGTCTGGAGAGAGACTCAGCAAAATCCTGAATTCACAGAAGATAATCAGCTTCTGAGAGCCTGGAGAGTAAAAGCATCCCAGGATGGTCTCAGAATCAGGATAGGCAGATGGAATGTTGCCGGAACGCCCGTTGTAATACTGGTAGATTTCAGCCAATATATTCCATCAAAAGACGAAATATTTGCCAAATTCTGGGAGAGCAATAAAGTTGATTCTCTATCCGGCCAATGGGATTACACCGAAAGTGCGCTTTTTGGATACGCTACCGGTAAGGTTATCGAGAGCTTTATAAAATTCAACCTGGCACCCCATCATAAAGCGGTGGCTCAATTTCATGAGTGGATGACAGGAGCAGGTATTCTCTACCTGAAATCGACCAAATTGCCGGTTGCTACAGTCTTCACAACACACGCAACAGTCACCGGCAGATCAGTTGCCGGAAATAATCTGCCACTTTACGATAGGATGACAGATTATTCTCCCGAACAGAAGGCCCGTGAGTTCAATATTATATCAAAACACACACTGGAAAAGGCATCTGCACATGAGGCCGATGTATTTACAACCGTTTCGGGCATTACTGCCAGAGAGTGCAAACATTTTCTGGGCAAAGCGGTAGATGTGGTAACTCCGAACGGATTTGAAAACACATTTACTCCAAAGGAGGGCGAGTTTAAAATTTGCGCCAAGACTGCCAGAAAGAAACTTAACGAAGTAGCCTCTTTGATGACAGGTCAGGAAATTGATCAAAACGCAATAATGATTGGCATTAGCGGGAGGTACGAATATAAAAACAAAGGGATTGACATATATCTTGACGCTATTGCCAAACTAAACAGCATTAAAGATCTTGAAAAAGAGGTATTGGCATGGATTTTTGTACCTGCATGGCACAACGGCCCGGATAAAAACCTTATTCAGAATTCAACTTCAGGAGAATATACGACTCAAACGACACATATGCTGTACGAGCCGGACAATGACCCTGTTCTTAAAAAAATAAAGGAGCTGTTCCTTTTAAATAAAAAAAGCGATAAAGTTAAGGTCCTTTTTGTACCATCATATCTTAACGGTGACGACGGCATTTTCGGACTGACATATTATCAGCTTCTGTGCGGGTTAGACCTCACTGTATTTCCATCATATTATGAACCTTGGGGCTATACACCTCTTGAAAGTCTTGCCTTTGGAGTTCAAACTATAACAACAACACTTGCCGGATTTGGTCTTTGGGTTAAAGAGCACTCTGCAGATTATGGCGATGCAATTGAGATAATTTACAGAGATGACAGTAATTACGATTATGTAGCAGAAATGGTGTTCCAGAGGATGCTCACTGTTGCCGGACATTCAAAAGAGGAGTCGCTTGCCCGAAGACTAAAGTGTAAAGAGATATCAAAAATTGCGCTCTGGGATAATCAGATTAAATTTTACAAAGAGGCATATTCACTTGCAATTGAAAGAGTAATACTCAGAAAGGGAGTATTTCCTGTTAGTCAGGACCACAAGGAGCATATAAGCTTTAAAAGAGACGTATCAAATAAACCACAGTGGAGCAGAATACTCATTGATAAAAGGGTCCCTCCACGACTTGCAAACCTCGAAACCATCTCCAGAAACCTATGGTGGTGCTGGAATCAGAATGCTGTAGAGTTATTTGAAATGGTCGATAAAGAGTTATGGAACGAATCTGATGGCAATCCCATTTTAATGCTTGAACGAATATCTCTTCGCAGATATTCAGAGCTTGAACAAAATTCACAATTTCTGGAGAAACTGGACAGTGTATATAACGAGTTTAACGAATATATATCAGGAAAAGGTAGAGAGCAAGGGGCAAAGATTGCCTATTTCAGCATGGAGTTCGGGCTTGATAAATCGTTAAAAATTTACTCCGGAGGCCTTGGTGTACTTGCGGGTGACTATCTTAAGGAGGCCAGCGATATGATGGTTCCTATGACGGCTGTAGGCCTGCTGTACAGATATGGATACTTTACACAAAAGCTATCAGCATTTGGAGATCAGATAGCCAGCTATGAGCCTCAGGATTTTTCAAAACTTCCTGTTACTCCGGTCAGAGACATAAACGGAGAGTGGATTACCACCGCAGTAGCATTGCCCGGTCGTACACTGTCAGCCAGGCTGTGGCGCGCAGATGTTGGAAGAACAGAGCTTATACTTCTTGACACAGATTTTGAAGCAAATATTCCGGAAGACAGAGCCGTGACCCACCATCTGTATGGCGGTGATTGGGAAAACAGACTCAAACAGGAGCTGCTTCTTGGAATCGGAGGAGTAAGAGCATTAAGGGTTCTGGACAAAAAAGCAGACGTATATCATCTGAACGAAGGGCACGCTGCATTTGCCGGACTGGAAAGGTTAAGAGAATTTGTAACCGAAAACAATCTCACTTTTGCAGAGTCAATGGAGGTTGTAAGGGCATCAACACTCTATACAACACACACACCTGTCCCTGCAGGACATGATTCATTTTACGAAGATCTTCTAAGAGGTTATATTTCGCATTACCCGTCACGGCTTAAGGTTAGCTGGGAGGTATTAATGTCATTGGGTAAAATTGACCCATCCAACCACAATGAAAAGTTTTCAATGAGCAACCTTGCTGCCAATCTCGCTCAGGAGATTAACGGAGTCAGTATGCTTCACGGAAAGGTGAGCAGGGAGATTCTTTCAGAACTATGGCCGGGATATTTACCACAAGAGCTTCATGTAGGTTACGTTACCAATGGAGTCCACTATCCAACCTGGACAGCTCCGGAGTGGAAAGAGCTTCACAAACAATATTTTGGAGATCAGTTTAGTAGCCATCACTATAACAAAAATTGTTTTGAAGGTATATATAATGCTGATAACAAGACCATTTGGGATATTAGAAACAAATTGAGAAAGAGAGTTGTGGGAAAGATAAAGAAATTGCTTTCGAACCCTTCAGCAACACTCCATTACACTCCAAGGCAGATAATTCAAATACAGGAGGCTCTCAGAAGTGATATCTTAACAATTGGTTTTGCAAGGAGATTTGCAACATATAAAAGGGCTCATCTTCTGTTCAGCAATCTGACCAAACTTGAATCAATTGTCAACAACAGAGAGTGCCCTGTTCAGTTTTTCTTTGCAGGAAAAGCACATCCGGCAGACAAGGCGGGTCAGGATCTGATTAAGAGAATAGTTGAGGTATCGGTAATGCCTCAGTTTATTGGCAAAATA
>JAUYTX010000002.1 GCA_030695025.1 Bacteroidales bacterium
GAACTTTAATAATTGGAACTATCAGGGCAGCGAAGAGCTCACACAACTTTTTATTAAGCAGGTGAACAGTTCCGTAAACAAAGGGGCTTGCTTTTCATTGGCAATTTCCGGAGGAAACAGCCCTGTTAAACTATTTGATCTTTGGACAAATAAATACTCAAACATAATAGACTGGAGCAAGGTTTCAATTTACTGGGTTGATGAAAGGGCAGTACCTCCTGATCATCCTGAAAGCAATTATGGCAATGCAAAGAGACTATTACTGGACAAAGTGCCATTGAGAAATAATAATATTTTCAGGATATTTGGAGAAGATGACGTTGAAAAAGAGGCGGAGAGGTACTCAAAGCAAGCTCTGAATAATTTGCCGGGAGTTGATGGGTTTCCCGTTTTTGATATGGTTATTTTAGGCGTTGGAGATGACGGACACACTTCGTCAATTTTTCCGGGTCAGCAAAATTTGCTCACTTCAGACAAACCTTTTGCACCCTCGCTAAACCCATATTCAGGACAAAAAAGAGTTGCAATGACTGGGAATACAATTAAATACGCAAAACGATCACTCTTCTATTTAAATGGGATTTCCAAAATGGATGCAGTGGAAAAACTCACAGTAATGAAAGATAATCCCGGATTCCCGGCGGCATGGCTTACCCGCTACATGCGCGAACCCTTTATTTTCTGGGACAGATAATGGATTGTCAAATCAATTTTTATCTTTGTAAAAGCATATTAAACCACACTAATACTATGAGAATATCATTTAGAAAAGCAATTGCGCTACTCACACTTACGTTGATTGCTGCAGGCACACTTTTCTCCCAGGAGAACCTTCCATACCAGAAACCGCCCAAAGAGATACTTGATCTGGTAGAGTATGAAAGAGCCCCAACCGTAAGAATGGATTCGAAAAAAGAGTATATGTATCTGACATACAGAGATACATATAGCTCACTGGATGAACTCAACCAAGAGGAGATGAGACTTGCCGGATTAAGAATAAACCCAATAACAAATATCTCTACCGGAACAGCCTATTTTAATAATCTTAAAGTAAGAAAAATTTCAGAAAAAGCAGAGATACAGGTAGCTGGATTGCCAAAAAATCCGAAAATTGCAAATATCCAATTTTCACCTGATGAGAAATATCTAGCCTTTACCAACACAACAGCTACCGGTGTAGAGTTGTGGATTGCAGATGTCGCAGCTGCTACAGCCAAAAAAATTACAGAATCTGTTGTGAATGCTAACCTGAACAACCCTTTCACATGGCTGAAAGATAGCAAATCACTTTTGGTAAGGATACTTCCTGCAAACAGAGCTGCTCTTATTGATGAAAAGAGAGAGTTGCCTACCGGTCCCATTATCTCTATGAGTGATGGCAGAGAGTCTCAGAACAGAACTTTTCAGGATCTGCTCAAAAACAGAAAAGACGAAGAGAATTTCGAAACTTTGATGAAGTCTGAGCTTCAAATTATATCAATTGAAGGAGAGTCAAAATTGTTCAAAGGGGCCGCTTTGTATGTTGAGGAGAGCATATCTCCTGACGGCAAATACGTTATGGTAACGACAATTAACAGACCATATTCATATGTAGTTCCGATGAATAGGTTCCCTCAAAAAAGTCTGGTCTACAATATAGAAGGAGAGCTTATTAAAGAAGTTAATGAAGTTCCTCTTCTTGAAGTTACACCAAGAGGATATTCTGCATCAAGACCTGGTAAAAGAGCTATGTCATGGAGAGCTGATAAACCTGCTACTCTATTCTATGCAGAGGCTCTTGATGGAGGTGATCCATCAGTAAAGGTTGATTATAGAGATGAGATTTTCCAGTGGGATGCCCCATTTGATTCCGCTCCTAAATCAATGGCAAAAATTCCGCAAAGATTTGCCCGTTTGTTCTGGGGTAATGAAAAATATGCATTTATTATTGACAGCTGGCAGGAGACAAGAAATTCAAAAACTTACCTCTTTAACCCATCAGATCCTTCGCAAAAACCTGTTGTGGTAAACGATAGAAATACACAGGATGTTTATGCCGACCCGGGTAGTTTCCATTTTGCAAGAAACGAATTTGAACGCCAGGTTGTATCAATTGATAAGGATAATGTATACATGATAGGAGATGGATTTACTGCAGAAGGGCAGTTTCCGTTCATTGATGAGTTCAACTTGAAAACCTTAAAAAAGAAGAGAATCTATCAATCTACATACACAGATAAAAAAGAGGATATTGTATCTATTGAGGATCTTAAAAAAGGTACTGTACTTGTAATGATACAGTCGAAAAATGAATTTCCCAACTATTATTTCAGAGATATTAAAAAGAAGGGAGATAATATTACTCAGATAACATTCTTCAAAAATCCATTTGAGAGCATTGCAAATGTTCACAAAGAGGTAATAAAATACATGAGAAAAGATGGCATTGAACTTTCCGGTACACTATATCTTCCGGTAGGCTATGATATGGTTAAAAAGGAGAAGATGCCTCTTCTTGTATGGGCATACCCGAGAGAGTTCAAAGATGCATCATCTGCAAGTCAGACAACCCAGAACCCCAACCTCTTCACAGCACCCTCTTATGGTTCGTTTATCTATTGGGTGACAAGGGGATATGTAGTTCTTCATGATGCTGCCTTCCCAATTGTTGGAGAGGGGAAAGATGAGCCTAACGACACTTTCATTGAGCAATTGATTGCAAATGCTGAGGCTGCAATTTATGCCGTAGACAAACTGGGTTATATTGACAGAACCAAAGTTGGAGTTGGAGGTCACTCTTACGGTGCATTTATGACTGCAAACCTGCTTTCACATTCAAACCTTTTTGCTTGTGGCGTGGCCAGAAGCGGAGCATACAACAGAACTCTCACTCCTTTTGGGTTCCAAAACGAGCAGCGTAACTATTGGGAGGTTCCTGATGTATATACTACAATGTCACCATTTATGAATGCTGAAAAAATGAAGACTCCAATCTTGCTAGTTCATGGTGAGGCAGATAACAATCCGGGTACCTTCACTTTACAGACAGAAAGATATTTCCAGGCATTAAAAGGTTTGGGAGCCAATGCAAGAATGGTGATTCTGCCAAAGGAGAGCCACAGCTATGTTGCCAAGGAGAATATTTTGCACCTTTTATGGGAGCAGGATAGATTCCTTGAATTGCATCTAAAAGGAAAAAAGCAGTAGTAAAATTTTCAATAAAATATGCTATTTAATAAATTGTTTACAACTGTAGAAGGTTAAAAAAAGGGTCTTGTTAAAAACAAGGCCCTTTTACTTTTTAGTTCACACTTTAACTATTTGCCGGCATACTCATCCAGTATCTCCTGAATATCGTCTACACATCCGCCGCAGATTGTTCCTGCACCTGTCTCCTCTCCAATATCCTCTACGGTTTTGCACCCTTTCTCCTGAATTGCCTTAATAATTTCGTCATTGTAAACTTCGTTGCAATTGCATATTATTCTTCTTTCGCTCATATTATTTGATTTGGTTATTATTCTTTTTATCTAATAAACAACATTTAAGAGGAATTGTTGACTTAGAGTACACTTTTTAGTATTTCGGCAGCTACCTTCCAGTCAACCGATCTGTTCTCTCCCAATTTGAAATTACGCTCTTTGAACCTTTTTGATATCTCCGAGATTGTCTCCTCACCAATATTGTTTTCAGATAGCTTAATCTTGAATCCCATAGATATAAAGAGCTCCTCTGTTTTTTTGATTGTAAGTTCGATTGCCTTATCAGAGTTGCTCTCATCTATACCGAATATTCTTTTGCCATACTGCAGAATTTTCTCTCTCTTCTCATCTTTTAATATTCGCATTGTGCCCGGCAGGATAATGGTAAGGGTGTGGGCATGTGTTAGACCATGTAGTGCAGTCAGTTCATGTCCAATCATATGAGTTGCCCAGTCCTGGCTAACTCCCATCGAGATGAATCCGTTAAGAGCCATTGTTGCCGAGAGCATAAAGGTTGACATGCTGTCGTAGTCATGCTGATTTGCTTTAACCTTAGGTGCAATCTCAATAATTGTCTGCAATATACCTTCAGCCCATCTATCCATTAATGGTGACTGTCCTGAGGTAGTAAGATATTGTTCAATAACATGAACATATGTGTCTGCAAGTCCGCATGCAACCTGGAACTGAGGCAGAGTATAGGTTGTTTCAGGATCAAGAATAGAAAATACAGGATAATCAGAATAGAAAGCGAATTTCTCTTTAGTCGCCTTATTTGAAATTACAGCCCCTCTGTTCATTTCGCTGCCGGTTGCAGGTAGCGTTAATACCGATGCGAGTGGAAGTGACTTGGACAGAGTATAATCTCTTTTCAATATTATTTCCCATGGATCCCCCTTATAAATTATCCCTGCAGCAACCAGTTTTGACCCATCAATCACCGATCCGCCGCCAACGGCAAGTACAAAGTCACAATTCTTCTCTTTGCCCAGTTTAATTGCCTCTCTAAGTGTTTCAACAGAAGGGTTGGGTTCAATTCCCCAAAATTCAAAGTAGGTATGCTCTTTAAGAGCCTCCTTTACCTGGTCATAAACACCATTGGACTTAACACTTCCGCCTCCGAATGTTACAAGAATTCTCTTTCCTGATGGTATTTCAGTTGCAAGAGAAGAGATTGTCCCCTTGCCGAAAATTAGTTTTGTCGGATTGTAAAAGGTAAAATTATTCATTTCGTATGTTTTTAAATTCGTATTGACTCTATTTACAAAATTAAACAATTCAGTTTGGTTAAAGTTTCAATTGTTTAAAATGTTTTCAATTGTTAAAATGTGGTTCTATTTGAGCAACTAAAGTCCATTAATGAAAAACCGGACTCAGTTTTGAATCCGGTTTTGGTGGTCCCGGTGGGTTTTGAACAAGCAACTATAACAAACATAATATAAATGTGTTAGAATTTAAATATTTCAATAGGTCATGAATTGGTCACAGAAATTGTTGTCGTTTTTCTGCGGGTTCGATACCTAAAAGAATGTGTATTTCTAGGTTCAAAATTACTCTTTTTTTTAGGCTTCTCAATTTTTTAATTTCAGTAACAACGAGTATTTACTGTTGCATTTGTTCTCCCGGCCGAACAGGGTCTTTTCTGAAATATTTATTCCTTTGAGCATTTCCATGATGGTAAAAAGTGCGTTGTTTGAATCTTTCTTTTTGAAGAATATGCTGATTTCTGATAAAATCGTGATATTTTTGAATATTGGCATAGGACTTTTAGTAATTTTTGTTTAGCGCTTAAATATACTAAAAATCTGTGAATTACAGATGTTTCCTATGCCTTTTTTTATGTTAAATTTTTAGTTGTTTTTTACTTGCGAAACTTGAATAATTATTAAAAACCGGGTTACCTCCGGGTTTTCTTATTTCTTATTAGGGTATATTTGATTTCGTTCGGTAATAATGTAAAGAGTTAAAAAATTGACTAAAGAAGTTTTTAAATATATGTTTGATCAGAAATTCGATTCGATCAGGAGCTTTATATTTTTTAAATGCTCCGACGATGAGATGGCCTCAGATATTGCACAGGATGTTTTTACAAAAAAATTGGGAGAAGGGAATCTACCTTCGAGAAACATATTGAATGAGTAGATCGCAAGGGCTTAAATATGATGAGATTGCACGAAGTTTAAATATAAGTGTAAAGGCGGTTGAGAAACGAAAAAGCAGTTCACTGGCGCTTTTGAAGAGAAGAATCGGGCAATAAAATTAAAATTAATTCACTAAATAGATTAAAAATAATCTCCAAATTATTTAAGAGATGAAAAATATAAAGGTAGAACCTAATTGGGAAAAGACCAAAGAGCAGATTTGGGCCGACCATTTTGAAGAGATTCTCTCTGTAGAACCATTGATCGTTAAAAAAACCTTTCTATTCAGGTATAAAAGCAGATTGCAAATTGCAACGGCAGTTGCAGCAGTGTTTGCCGCTATTTTACTTATCCCCTCACTTTATGTGAAGAGCTTTGAAACCGTTACCGGAGAGAGAGTGACAGTAACTCTTCCCGATGGCAGCAGTGCTATTCTAAACTCACAAAGTAGTATAAGCTATAAACCGCTGTTGTGGTTTAGACAAAGAGCAGTTAAAATGAGCGGAGCATTGTAAATTAATTAATTATTATATTATGAAAAGAAAATTTTTGAGCACTCTGTTGATAGCCACATTAGTTACTACTGTTGGTTTGGCCTGTGAAATAAAGTTAAGCATAACAGGAGATAAAAAAGA
>JAUYTX010000067.1 GCA_030695025.1 Bacteroidales bacterium
CAGTAAATTAAACTCCCCGCTTCTCTTATTATAAAGCGCTCTGTACCATTCTCCAAATTCCGAACTCTTAATATTCTCTCCTATTCTTAGTGATAAGAAAATTGCGTTATCGGACTCTGTAGTTAAAGTTGTGGTGACAGATATGCTGTTTTCCCGGTCATTACCTGCTGTTTCAGTCATTTTACTATTCCCGTAATCAATAACATAAGCAACACTCCTTATTAGTGAATTATCAAACGAAATAATTGAATCGCAATCAGGGGTAACAATCCTCAACAAATCGTTAAACCGATAAATATGGGCAGGGGTAGCTGACATGAATTCAATAGGGCCATCAGAGTCGTTATCTTTTGCATAGCTCTCAGGTTTTTCAAAATTTGGCATTGGGCTAAGTGGAGATCCCAGTGAATCCAGAATAATAAGATGAGGTTTTCCTGATGAAAAATCATGTGCGTCAATAAAATAGTAACTACTGAATTTAACCATTTTAAATATGTGGACATTTGAGTTTTTGAAGTCAGGCACATAAAACTCCCGGACAAAAGATCCCTCCGGGTTATATTCGATAAGCTTTGTATTATCAAAAATATGAGGATAGCCCTTTTCATTATCTACATAAAAGTTAAATGGGTTTGCTGTGGTAAACTCCCCTTTTGCACGACCTAAACCTCCAACATATCCAAGGAATTTTCCGTCCCGGCTAAATCGTTTTATATCCTTCCATTTATTATCAATAATGTAAAAGGTTCCATCAATTAGGATTGGCCTGTTAAGACTTGCAACAAGAGATTTGTCTGAAGTTTCCAGAGGGATATATTCGATAGATGAAGCTATTTCACTCAGATAAGTATCTCTTTCGTTGCTGAGGGCATCTTTAATAATAAGTTTTATCGATTCATCTTGTGCTTCTTTCTCCCTTTTACATGAGAGGAATATAAGAGCAGTAAAACCTAATACTGCCATTAAAAGAAAATTTCTTTTCATTTCAAATATATTTTGATTAATAATGCTCAGGGATTCAGAGATTAGCAGCAATAAATATACAAAAAAACCGTGCATAGCCAAAACTTGCACGGTTTTTTAATAATTAGGGAAAATTTAATCCTCAGTAAGTTCGAATCCCCAGTCAATACCTTTCATGGTTGCAGGAACTCCTGTTTTCATCCATACAGGCATTGGAGCACCTTTAAGGTAGTGGTCAAAGAACTGTGAAAGTCTAATGCTAAGGTCTTTAGCGTTAACTCTGCTCACTAGGTTATGTTTCTCTTTATTGTACTGGAGCATCCATACCGGCTTGCCAAGACGGCGAAGCGCTGTAAAGTACTCAATACCCTGATACCATGGAACTGCATCATCTTCGTCATTGTGCATAATCAATAACGGAGTTTCTACCTTATCTGCAAAGAAGAGAGGCGAATTCTCAATATAGAGGTCAAATCCTTCCCACAAAGTTTTGCCAAGGCGGCTTTGTGTATGTTCGTACTGGAATTGTCTTACCATTCCCGAACCCCATCTGATTCCACCGTATGCACTTGTCATGTTGGCAACAGGTGCTCCTGCGCCTGCAGCTTTCCATTTGAAAAGATCGGGTCTTGTTACCATATATGATACCTGATATCCTCCCCAGCTCTGACCTTGTATTGCTACATTTTCGCTGTCAACCCAAGGGTTTTCACAAAGCATCTTAACGCCCGGTACAATGCAGTCAAGTGCACTTTTGCCCGGATAACCGATCTCGTAGTAAATATCCGGTAGAAACACAAGATATCCGTTACTTGTAAAGTATGTGATGTTTATAGTTGAGCGACTTGGAGCAGGAGCTCTGTAAAAGTGAAGCATATCTGATGTCCTTTCGTAGAAATAGACAATCATCGGATACTTCTTGTTAGGGTCAAAGTCTTCTGGTTTGTAAAGAATACCATCAATATCAAGACCTGTTGCAGATTTCCACTTAACAAGTTCGCTTGTTCCCCAGTTGTAATCTCTCTGTTGAGGATTAATATCGGTAACCTTAGTCTGAGTCTTAAAGTTATCTTTAGTAACCCAAACGTCCGGAGAGTTTGTGAAGTTATGTTTTACGTATGTAATAACCGGACCGGTTTTAGCCTTATTAAGATATACAAAGGTAAATGGTTCAACAATCCAACTCTTCATTTCGGGTTTTCTCTTGCCCATCTCTTTGTAATAGTAACCGTTGTTTTTGGTGTTGTTATCAAAAACTGAGAAGTAGATTGTCTCTTTTGGCTTAATCGGATTCATTTTAATGCCTGGAGTTCCCGGAGGCAATAGTACATCGTCAAGTCTGACAATTCTGAAGGTAAAGTTGTTTTTCCTTCCAAGACCCTCTGTAAGGTTTATTGCATGGATCAAACCTTTTGGATCTACCTGCCAAACATCATATCTGTCATAGAGGTAAATTGCCTTATCTTCAGCAGCCCATCCACCACTACCGTATGGAGATGCCATTTGAGGTGTATCATCAAGTTCATTTGCAAATGAGACATCAATCCCTTTTGTCAATGATACAATCTTTTCGGTGGCAATTTCGTAAGAGTAAATCTGCTTGTCGACATTATTGTACCATACAAGAAACTTAGAATCAGGCGATGAACTCACTCCTGTAATGTAAACATCTTTAAGAAGAAGTTTGCTGCTTCCATCCTTAATGTTTACAATATAGAGGTCTCTTCTTGGATTTGCAGACCATTGAGATTCAATCTGATAGTTATAATCAGATGCTGCAAATCCCCAATCGGCACTCCACTCTCCTGCAACCTGAACCAGCTGGTACTCCTCTTTGGCTAACTGTACCAGTGTCGGGTTCTCTTTAAGCTCTATGGTTGAGAGGTAGGATTTTCTTAGCTCCCTCTGCAGATTTATTAGCTGGAAAGGCTGAACATATGTCTCCTGATAGTGCCATATATCCAGTTTTGCAACCTCAGAGTCAATAATTGTTGTGTCTTTTTCAGGCATAATTGGTGCAATTCCAAAGAAAATTCTGTCTCCCGCCTTATTAAACTGCAAAGCTCTGTTCTCACTAATTCTCCAGTTTTCAGGAAGACCTTTAAGATTGTTGTCCACCACAACTTTTGCCTGATTGAAGCCATCTTTATAATGAAGAATAGATATAATCTTATCTTTTTGCTTAGTAGTGTCAAGCCTTGCGTAAAAGAGCATGTTTTTATTGTCTTCGCTCACAATAGGAAGTTTGACTGTCTGTTTAAGATTAAATTTGTACAGGTTTGTAAGGGCTTTTGTTTTTGGGATATAGAGGAATAGCCCGGGCTCATTGATTGTGTCTTTTGAGTTTGGTCTTCGGATTACAAACAGGGAGTCACCTCCGTTGCTAAAATCATATTCAGATATAAACTTTAATGTGTCAATCTTTCCTGTTGACATTTGAAGAACCATAAGGTCTTCTCCTTCGTCTTTATCTTTTTTTACGGGCTTTTTATTCTTACTGGTATCTGCTGGTGCATTAGACTGAAAAGCAATGAAGTCCTTCCCGTATTTACCAATTTTTAAATTCTTCAGATATGGAATTTTTCTAAGCTCTTTGGTCTGAAGGTTGTAAATCCCAAGTGTATCCTTTGGCATCTGATCGGGTTTGACCTTCTTAAGCCTGGCCTCTTTGGTTTGAGCAAAAGAGGGCTTGATTGTCATTGCTGCAAATTTACCATCTGCACTTAGCTTGGGCTGAACAACTCTTGCGATAGAGTCTTTTGTGTAGTTTGTGAGGTTTAATGCCACAAGATAGCTGTCGCCCTCCTGTGCATTGACCAGAAATAATGTGTATTTGGCATCATCTGTCATATTAAATGCGCCAACATTTTTCCAGCCGTCATAAACGCTGTGGTCAAGTGGTTTCTTCTGCGCAAACAGAGTCAGACTCACCATAACCAAAGCTAATGTCAATATTTTTTTCATGTTGCTTTTTGGTTAAATATATTAAAGTGTAGTTTCAAATTTCATTATTCTTTTAGCCATTTATCCAGCCATCTGTAAAATACCCTGTTCCACTGTACGCTGTTCTGCGGTTTTAAAATCCAGTGATTCTCTTCAGGGAAAAGGAGCAACTCTGAAGGTACTCCCAGTGCCTGTGCTGCATTAAATGCTGCCATGCTCTGATCAACAGGAACTCTGTAGTCCATCTCACCATGTGTAATAAGAATAGGAGTGTTCCAGTTCTTAACGAATTTATGTGGGGAGTTTGCATAGTGTCTCTTTGCTACAGGATTGTCATCCCATGGAGCTCCTCCGTTATCCCAATGAGGAAACCAAAGCTCTTCTGTAGTCATGTACATATGCTCCTGGTTGAAAATACCTGCATGGGAGACAAATGCACTGAAAACACCTTTATGAATTCCTGCAAGATAAAATACTGAGTAACCTCCGTAGCTGGCACCAATAGCACCAACCTTTCCAACATAGCTCTCCTTTTTCATCTCCTTAACCGAAGATAGGTAGTCCTGCATGTTTAAACCCATGTAGTCACCTGAAATCTGGTCTGTCCAATCCTGGCCAAAGGCTGTTGTACCTCTTCTGTTAGGCAGAATTACAATGTATCCGTTTGCTGCCATAAGCTGGAAATTCCATCTGTATGACCAATTCTGGCTAAGAGTTCCTTGTGGGCCTCCAAGGCAGAAAAGTAATGCAGGATATTTTTTTGCAGGGTCAAAGCCGGGAGGGTATATTACCCACATGTGCATATTTTTGTTGTCTACAGTCTTAATCCATCTCTCCTCAACATTGCCCATGGTTATCTTCTCCAAAAGGTGGGCGTTTTCGTATGAGATTTGGAAGTACTCTCCGGTGGCAGCATCAATTGATACAATTTCGTTTGGCATTGACATACTTCTGTATAGAGCTATCAATTTATCTCCCGCTATCTCTACCTTGCCGAAATCGTACCATCCGTCAGTAAGCTTCCTTAGAGATTCATCAGCTATGTTGATGTGATAAACTCCTGTTACTGCATTAACGCATGAGTTGAAGTAAAGACCCGAACCATCAGTGAGCCACACAGGGCTATCAGCATTGTACTTGTAATTTCTGGTAAGATCTCTCTTTTCGCCTGTCTCAAGATTCATGATAAAGAGTCGGTGCTTGTCTGCCTCAAAACCGGCTCTCTCCATACTAAGCCAGGCAATATGTTTGCCGTCCGGTGAAAACAGAGGATCGGTGTCATAACCAAGCATCCCCTCAGTGAGATTTTTGTGGCTCTTAGTCTCAAGATCGAAGAGGTAGATGTCGGTGTTTGTAGAGTATGCATAGTCTCTGCCTATGAGCTTACGTGAGGCATATAGTATTTTTTTGCCATCCGGGCTCCAGCTTAGCTGTTCAATACCGCTTAGGGGAAGGGTAGGGCTTTCGTATGGCTCACCTTCAAGTATATCAAACACGTTGGAGATGCTCTTTCCGTCAAAATCGGCAACAAAAGGGTGAGGAATCTCTTCTACAAAGTGATCCCAGTGACGATACATAAGTTTATCTATCATTCTGCCGGAGGCTTTGTCCAGATCGCTCCAAATATCAACAGCTTTATCAATTGATTTGATATTTGAGACAAAAAGAATCTTTGTCTGGTCTGGAGATAGTGTAAATTCAGAGATGCCCTTTCCGTATGCTCCGACTTTGACGGCGTTTTTGCCCTCTCTGTCCATTTTAAACAACTCTCCGCCCTGAAGGAACAGAATCTCCTCTCCCTTGCTTATCCACCTTGCGTTATTTTCGCTCTTTACCGTAGATGTAATCTGACGTTTATTGCTTCCATCAATATTCATGATAAAAAGCTCTCTGTTGTTCCTGTTCTGTGCAATATCGGTAAATGAAACGCCAAAGAGAACCTCTTTGCCGTCGGGAGAGACCTGAGGGTCGCTAACCTTACCCAGATTGTGCATGACCTCAGGAGTCAGCAAACCGTTTTCAACCTTGATGGTACTCCTTGAAATGGGGGTTCCCTCCTCGGTCTTCTCTCCTCCTCCCGTGCAGGCTGAGGTGAGGAGTGCAGATGAAATCAACATAACCAGTAATTTACTCTTCATAAAATGTCGTTTTTGTATATAATTATTACTTTTTACGGAACAATCCCGTAAAAATAAACAAAAATGACATTAAAACAGAGTAATTATAAAACTATTTAACCGGAGTGAAAATATAACCTCCCTTACCATCTGCCTTGAGTGTTCCTATTCCTGGATAGGGTACGTGCATGCCTGCGGCAGTAAGGTTGTGTTTAATAATGTACTCAAGCATCTTTAGTCTTGACTCAATTGCAATGTTTGGATTTGTGTCGTAACTTATTGCAACTTTAGGGTACGGCATCTGTATTGCCATTGCATGAGTCATGTCACCCCATATTATCAGATTATCAATAAAATAGACAGTGTGACCAGGTGTGTGCCCGTAATTTTTCATTGCACCAATCTCATCTACTACCTTTACAGGACTCTCCTCTCCCGGTTCAAAAAGAATCAGCTTGTCACTGTATTGGGTAAGTATTCCCAGCGCACTTTCATTGGCGCTTTTAAACTCTGCTTCTGAAAGATATAGTTTTGCATTCGGGAACATTATCTTACCCTCTTTCACCAGACCTCCTATATGGTCACCATGCAGATGAGTCAGGATAATTGCATCGATCTGTTCGGGTGTAACCCCATACTGTTCGAGGTTTTTGAAAAGCTCTCTGCCATGCCCGGTATCGGCCAGTATGTTTTTGCCGTTAGTGCGGATAAGAAATGCGTTGGTAGCACCCGGATATGTTTTCTCAGGTGCGGTCTGAGCAATTATCTCTTCTGTTGCTCCAATCAGGTTATTAAGGTTGCTGGCCCGCTGACCTTCTGACAACAGTATAATCTCTGCGTTTTGAGTTTTATAGGTAAAGGTGTTCTGGGCTTGCAGCGCCAGTGCACCCAAAAGTGCCACTAATGTCAATATCTGCTTCATTGCTTGTTTGTTTTTAGTTATAACAATATTTTAGCTATAAAGTTACATTTATTCCGCATTTAAGCCATCTCCCAGGCTGTGGCAGGTTGCCAATAAAGAGGTAGTCAGTGTTAAAAAGGTTGGTAACCTCAATAAACGGAGTTATATTTTTGCCACTCCAGAGAAGTTTAAAATCAGCAAGCATGAATGGTTTATAGGCAATCTCTGAGTTGTCTGGACCAAGATAAGTTCCCTCTCTCTTTTGGAAAGAGAGGTCCCATCTTGCCTCCAGTTTTGAAATAATTTTATGGTCTAACCCGGCAAGAATTTTATGGCGAAGAAAGTCTGTTGCATACAGCGAATGAAGGTTGCCAATCTCCTTTGTTACATTGAGCCATGTATAGGAGAGCGATACCCTTTTGAAAATGCTTTCTGAAATGTTGTAATTGGCGTTGACATCAAAACCGCTTGTTGCAACATTTGTCAGATTGCCGGCACTCCACTGATCTGAGCCTGTTTCTCTTGTCCAATCAATAATACTATACCCGTAGCGATAGAACCCCGAAACAGCAGCTCTCAGGTTGTGTTTTGTAAGTCTAAGCCCAATTTGTGCTGCAATTGCCTCTTCAGGTTTAAGATTCATGTTTCCGGTCTGGGTAGGGCTTTTGTAATAGAGGTCAGTGAAGGTAGGATTTCTGTAACTGTTGTTTAACCATCCGTTTGCCTCCAGATTTGGTGTTACCTGATATGAGGCTGCCAGCCCTGCATAAACTCTTGTAGTTGAGTAACTGTTGCTTGCCATAATGCCGGCTGTAAACCTCCACCTCTCCAGCAGAAGTATGTGCTTAAGATAATATGAGAATGTCTCCCTCTCTTTTGATTTTGTGTAATTTATTCCCTCTTCAAAGGGTGCCGGCCTGGGAGATTGCATCAAATCTCCCAAAACGGTGCTGTAAATGTGTTCAAATCTGTACTCTGCTCCGGCAATTGTAGTCCCCCCTTTATTCCATCTGAATGCAGCCTTGGCATTTACTCCGGCTATGTCGTTCATATGATAGTTGTGTCCTTTGTACCACTGGGGTGATTCGTAACGAAATAGCTCAAATCTGTCGTAATGCCTCCTTTGATAGGCAGATGCAGAGATCTGGACTCTTTTGCTCTCCCACATGTAGGTTGCCGATGATAGAAATAACCTGGTCTTTTCAAACTGTTCAGGATAGGCAATCGAGTAGAAGCTGTTTGCTCCAAATGCCTTTTGCTGATAACCAGCCTGTATATTTACCGTGTGTCCAGTTTTGTTTGAAGCAGTCAGATTAGAGTATGCATTAAAAATTTCAAAATCTGTATTGTCGGAGTAACCGTCACCTTTGCTGTATGCTCCTCCTGCCTGACCTGCCATACTCCACCTTCCCGAGAATGTCTCTGATGCAAGCCCGACATTTGCCGAACCTCTCAGGAATCCGTATGAACCTCCGGAAAGAGAAGCTGCCAACGCTCCTTTTTGAGGTGTCTTGGTAATAATGTTAATTGCACCGGCAAAGGCAGCAGAGCCTTCACTCCACGCTCCGGGACCCTGAAGTATCTCAATTCTTTCTATCTGTGAAATGTCAACCGGAATGTTTAATGAGTGGTGTCCGGTTTGGGGGTCTGTATAGTTAACACCATTTATCATCACTATTGTCTGATCGAATGTTCCCCCCAGAATATTAATGTCGGCCTGAACTCCCTCGGTACCTCTGCTTCTGAGGTCAGTGCCTTGTATGTATCGCAAAAGATCCTGAATGTTCTGAACGGGTGCCCGCTCAATCTCCTGCTGTCTAATTATAGCCACTACCCTTACAAGCGGCTGAAACGGTGTGGGTCGTTCTGTATTTATAACCAACTCTTCCAGCTGAATAAGTGTTTCATTTGTGCTTTTTGATTGAGCAGCTAGTGGCTGGCTATTCATTACCAGTAACGAATAGGTGACACAGAGCACACCAATCATTATAACCTTGCCCATGGATGCAAATGCTGCCCATGGCCTCCTCTTCCATCTTTTAAAGCAGATAAGTGCTTTTTGTTTCCCTTTTTTGAACATAATATTTAATCTTTTGCGAGGCGCAAAATTGAGACTATTAGTAATATCCTCCAAATTATTTGCTACTTTTGAGAAAATAGCAGACTATGAAAGCAAATTATCTAATCAGGGCTTCACTCTTTATAACATTAAATTTTTTCTGGCTCATGGGAAATACTCAAACAATTAGCATTAACGGCCCTTTTATGGACCAACTCCTTAAAATTAAAGCTGAGCTACACAGTTCGCCGGAATATTCAAATCAGGAGAGACAGACAGCGGAGATTGTTCTCAAACATCTTAGTGAAACCAAACCTGATATTTTGCATAAAAATGTAGGTGGGTATGGAATAATTGCCGGGTACAAAGGCAATCTGCCCGGTCCTTCGGTAATGTTTCGCTGCGAACTGGACGCAATTAAGACAGAAAAGGGGTATGAACATCTCTGTGGGCATGACGGCCATATGACTATTCTTTTGGGTCTCTCAAAAATTGTTTCGGCGGATAGGAATTTTCATGGAACCATCTGGCTGCTATTCCAGCCTGCCGAGGAGGTTGGAGAAGGTGCAGCACGTATGGTTAAGGATATGGATGCAATGGGTCTCAGGTTTGACTATTCATTTGCCATTCACAATAGTCCCAAGTTCGACCTGAATTCGGTTGTGATTCATGAAGGAGTTTATGCTGCCGGTTCAGTTGGCATGGAGATTCACTTTAAAGGATCTCCTTCACATGCAGCCTATCCTCATCAGGCTGTATCGCCATACAACGCATTGATTGAAACAGCCGGCTATATGCAATCACTTAACAAGGCAGAGAATGTTTTTCAAGGGTTTATTCTGGGTACTGTTGTAAATATGACTCTTGGAGAGATAAACTATGGAGTTACTCCGGGAGAGGGATATCTTAGAATGACACTTCGTTCTTTTATTGACTCTGATCTTGATAGGCTTTGTGCTCTGATGGAGGAGTTTGCCCGCAAAAAGGCTATTGAACAGGGGCTGCAAGTGCAATTTGCTTTTTTTGACAGATTCCCAGCAACGATAAATGATACAAAAGCTAACGAAATGGTTGTTGCTGCTGCAAAAACAGAGAATCTGGGCATAATTTATGCTAAGGAACCTACAAGGGGTTCTGATGATTTTGCTTTTTTTGCAACCTCGTCAACATCCTCATATTTTAATATTGGAAATGGAAAAGGTGCAGATATTCATACAGTCGGTTACCGATTCTCTCCAGAGATAATTGAAACGGCCTTAAAATTATACAGGAACCTGATTTATAATGTTAAAATACAAAATTGAAATGAAGAGAAAATTCTTTATCACACTGGCAATTATCACCTCATCAATCTTTATTGCTTCTGCCCAGAATCCTACTCTTGAGACAATTTTCAGCAGAAAAAGCGTAAGGACCTACACCGATCAGCCTGTCTCGGTTGAAGATCTTATGATGTTGGTGAAGGCAGGTATGGCGGCTCCAACCGGAATGAACCGTCAACCATGGGAGTTTTTCATAATTCAGGATAAGGCACTTATGGCATCTCTGGCAGATAAGATTCCCTATGCAAGAATGCTTAAAGAGGCTCAGGCAGCAATAGTTGTAATTGGTAATCCTGAAAAATCAATCTACTGGTATCTCGACTGCTCCGCTGCAGCTCAGAATATCTTACTTGCTGCAGAGTCAATCGGGTTGGGAGCTGTATGGACTGCAGGCTACCCTTTTGAAGACCGAATGGACATAATCTCAAAAGCAGTTGGAATTCCGAAACCTTTTTTGCCTCTCTGTCTTATTCCAATAGGATATCCTAAAGGTGAACAAATACCTAAAAATAAGTGGGATGAGTCAAAGGTTCACATTAACAAATGGTAAGAAAGGTTACTTGAATGAGGCTTCAGGGTATATTTTTGATATTGATTTCTTTGCTGGTTGCTACGGAGCTTGATGCCGCTGTTTTCACGGGTAAAATTACAGATGAAAACGGTCAGCCTATTCCTTATGCATCTGTGTATATACACGAGTTATCTACAGGTGTAAGCACTGACGAAAAGGGGGAATTCAGAATAACGTTACAGCAGGGAACTTATACTTGCGAGGTTTCATCATTGGGTTACAAAAGGGAGAGGTTCACCGTTGAGGTTAACTCCCAGCTGGTAACTAAGACTATAATTCTTAAGGAGGAGATATACCGGCTGAGTGATGTAACTTTTAGAGGGGGCAAAGAGGATCGTGCAATGTCAGTCATGAGAAAAGCTATTGCCAAGGCACCATTTCACAGACAACAGGTCAGAGGATATGAATCCACTCTCTATATGAAGGGGAGTATGAAGGTTACAAAAATTCCCGCACTGATCCGACTCCAGGCAGGAAGGAGCAGAACAGGGTTGGTTCTCAATAAACTCTTTCTAATTGAGTCGCACTCCGAAATTGTTTACAGCTATCCTAATAACTACGACGAAACCGTAAAGGCGGTATCCTCAACAATACCATCTGAAATAAACCCAGGCAATATGTCGGGAGTAATCAGGACCTCTGTATATGATAAAAACTTCTTTGGCAAACTGTCGCCCCTTGCTCCGAATGCATTCAATTACTATAAATTTGTTTACGAAGGCATTACAAATGAATCGGGTAGAATAATCAATAAGATTCGCGTAACACCAAAAAAGGGGGATGCAAAACTAATTACCGGGCATATTTACATTCAGGATGATGTGTGGAATGTCTCCTACATTGATTTTGTCACAAAAGAGGCGGGGGTTACCACGAATATTAAAATTACCTATAACGAGGTAAAACCTTCTATTATGTTGCCAACAGCCTATTCGGCTGACGTTAAGGTAGATGTTCTGGGAGTAAATGCCGGGGGAAGGTTTAATTCATCAATAACATACTCTAAAGTTAATGAGGTAAAGGGAGCACCGGTTCAGCCCGAGCCTCTGCCGGCCGACAAAGAGATAACCACTAGGGAGGCAAAAACAATTGCCTCGGCGACTGAAAAAAGAGTAAAACAAAACGATACCACTTCAAGAAAAAAGGATTTAGAAATTAAGAGAGATACCACTCACAAAAGAGTTGTCGACACCTTGGCCAAGATGAGGGATAATACATATTGGGCAGAGGTTAGAAGGCTTCCGCTAAGTGAAGAGGAGATTCTCTCTTATAAGATGTCGGACTCCCTGAAAAAAGAGTTCAAACGAGTATTTGAAGAGGATTCGGTAAAGAGGATAAACCGTTCAACCGGGAATAAAGTACTTGATAAGATTGTCTATGATGCTCGTTATAAGGTTGGGAAAAATATTACTCTTGGCTATGGAGGTCTATCCAGATTGGTTGGAGACTTCAATTTCACAGATGGATATCAGATAGGACAGAATTTGTTTGCTTCTTACCGTATCAACAACAATTCATCGGTTGTGTTAACACCCGAATTTTACTACTCTACATTGCGTAAAGAGCTTCTGTGGAAGACAGATGCGGTTTACACCTATTCACCCTTAAGATCGGGCAGGCTATTTCTCAGTATTGGAGAGGGTAGCAGCAATATTAGCAGAAGGTCAGGCGTATCACCGTTAGTAAATTCCTATGCAGCATTCCTTTTTGGCCTTAACCCTGTTAAATTTCATTCAAGAAGGTGGGTTGAGAGCACAAATAGTATTGACATATCTAATGGTCTACGGCTGAATGTGGGTCTCTCTTATGAAGAGATTACCCCATTGGAAAACGGAGGGGCAAAATCGCTCTTTGGAAAAGTGCCTCAACCGAACAATCCTGATAATATTTATGAGGTTATTTCTACAGAACACAAATCGGCCTCCTACACAATTTCACTCTCATACACTCCCGAATATTACTTCAGGATAAGAGATGGAAAGAAAAGATATGTGAGGTCAAAATATCCTACGTTTACTCTTTACTCACGTGCCACATTTGCAGCACCATCTCAAGAGTACTCCTCATATGGAATGGCGGGCCTCACAATATCACAAAGGTTTAACTCAGGTTTGTACGGAATGTATCTATATAATATAGATGCAGGTGGCTTTTACAAAAGGGACAGGGTGTTTTTAAAAGATTTCAGACATTTTGCATCTTCTGACATTATGGTTACCGAGAACGGATTCAATGGGGCGTTTCTTCTCCTTGACAGTTACCGTTACTCAACTCCCGAAAGCTGGCTGACAGCTGCTATCGAATACAGGACAGATTATCTGCTTCTGAATAGGCTACCAATATTTAATAGCGCATTACTTTACGAGGCTCTCCATTTGAAGACTCTCTGGTTGCCTGAAAAGAGAATTACGCATACTGAAGCTGGATACTCCTTTGGCATGAAGGGACTTGCAAGGGCAGGGATTTTTGTGGGCTTTGACGGGGTTAAATACAACGGTTATGGCTTTAGAATAGAATTGCCGATATTATCACAGTTAAGGTAATCAACTATAAATAATTCAGTTAATTACTGCCGATTGGTCAATTGTTGTCAATTTTACGGGATTTGATGTATTCATCAATAATTCTTGGAAAATGCTCTTTTTCAAGTTTATGGATTTTTGCCGCTAATGTTTCGGCACTCTCGTCAGCGTCTAGTGTGCATTTTGCCTGAAAAAGAGTCTCGCCATTGTCATAAACCTCGTCAACAAGATGAATTGTAATACCTGACTCTTTTTCAAGAGAGTCAACAACTGCCTGGTGAACCTTGTTTCCGTACATACCTTTTCCTCCGTACTTAGGCAACAAAGCAGGATGGATATTTATAATCCGACCTCTGTACCTTGAAACAATTCTCTCAGGGACCTTAAGAAGGAAACCCGCCAGAATAAGATAGTCAATTTTATTATCAACGAGTATATCATCTACCTTTGTTCCCTCCTTTAATTCGTTTGCAGAGAATATAATACCCGGAACATCCAGCTTTTCGGCTCTCTTTAGAACATATGCATCTTCTCTGTTAGTAAGTACAAGCTTAACCTGCACCGACGGATTACGTATAAAGTGTCGGATGATATTTTCTGCATTTGTTCCACTTCCGGAAGCAAATATTGCTATATTTACGCTATCCATTTAATTGACAGATTTGGGTGTGCAAATATAAGAAAAATAGAGTATTGTCAAGAATATGAGCTTATTTATACTTTGATAAAATATCATACAGTCAATCAGTAAGATATGGTTTCACTTTATAGATTTTTTTCATTTTTTGAATTTTTTAACTTTCTTTGCAACCTAATTTTGAAATAACAAACACTTTTTATTAACTAATTATTTAGAATCATGGCAGACATTAATGCAAAGGTTAAAGCCATCATCGTTGACAAGTTGGGCGTTGAGGAATCGGAGGTAACTCCTACAGCTAGTTTTACTAACGATCTGGGAGCCGACTCTTTGGATACTGTAGAACTCATTATGGAGTTTGAGAAAGCTTTCGGCATTACAATTCCTGATGAAGCTGCTGAGAAGATCTCTACAGTTGGAGACGCTATCGCTTACATCGAGAATAATACCAAGTAATTTCCACAAGTCTATGAAATTAAAAAGAGTTGTAGTCACAGGTATTGGGACCATAAATCCAATCGGAAACAATATTGCCGAGTACTTCGACAATCTTGATAAAGGTCTCAGCGGGGCAAACCTGATTACCCGATTTGATACTACCCTTTTTAAAACCAAATTTGCTTGTGAAATAAAAGATTATGATCCGGCTAAATACGGGATAGATAAAAAAGAGGAGCGTAAACTTGACAGGTTTACCCAGTATGCATTTATTGCTACCGGGGAGGCAATGGCCGACAGCTCACTTGATATCGAAAAAGTAAATCCCGATAAAGCAGGTGTCATACTTGGAACAGGAATAGGAGGGATTGATACCCTCTTTCAAGAGGTAATGGGCTATTTCGAAGGAGGTTGTATCCCTCGCTTTAGCCCTTTCCTGATTCCTAAAATGATCCCGGATATTGCTCCAGGAATGATTTCCATGAAATATGGATTCAGAGGGCCAAACTACACTACCGTTTCGGCGTGCGCCTCTTCGACACACGCAATGATAGATGCTTTCAACACAATTAGAATGGGAAAGGCAGATATTATTATCACCGGTGGTTCCGAAGCAGGTATTACCATACCTAGCATTGGTGGGTTTAACTCGTCTCAGGCGCTATCAACAAACAACGATAATTATATGACAGCATCAAAACCTTTTGACAAAAACAGAGATGGATTTGTTATGGGTGAGGGAGCTGCTATTTTAATTTTCGAGGAGTATGATCACGCAGTAGCGAGGGGAGCAAAAATCTATTGTGAAATCGGAGGGGGAGGAATGACTGCAGATGCTTATCACATAACTGCTCCGCATCCTGAGGGATTTGGTGCCATGAATGTGATGAAGGTAGCATTGGAAGATGGTGAAATTCAAAAAGAGGAAGTAGATTATATAAATGTTCACGGAACAGCAACTCCGCTGGGAGATATAGCAGAACTAAAAGCTATTAAGAGCCTTTTCGGAGAACATGCATATAAACTCAACATAAGTGCAACCAAATCTATGACCGGCCACCTTTTGGGGGCAACCGGAGCAGTAGAGGCACTTGCCTGCATCCATGCTATAACATCAGGAACAGTTCCACCTACTATCAATTTCGAAACAGAGGATCCTGAAATCGACTACAAGTTGAACCTTACGCTCAATAAAGCTCAGAAGAGAGAGGTAAATGTGGCCATGAACAATACCTTCGGGTTTGGTGGTCACAACTCCTGTATCGTCTTTAAGAAGGTTAAATAGGTTTTAATCAAAGGAAAAATATAGAGGTTGTCTACAATGTAGGCAACCTCTTTTTATTTTACAGCTTGTCGCAATTCTTTTGTGATTTGAAAAAGCTCAACAAAAAGCTTCAAAAAAATAGCTAAAAAACAGATATTGCTTTTTGATGAGCTTTCACAGAGCAAAAATAAAAGAGCAGCTCATTGAACTGCTCTTTTTTATTTCTGTTTAGTCTAATCTGGTGTGAGATATGCCTTGATTAAGGCATCACTGCGTAGGTCAGAATAAGTTTTGGCTTTCTGGCTGCGGCAGGTCCGTTAAGAATTGCCTTGCCGTACAGGAGATTCTGAACGTAAAAGGTTGTAGCTCCGGAATAAAAATCACTGGTCTTCATTACAGGAGTTACCCATGTCTGAAGAGCACTACCTGTAATCTTACCCTGAATCATCCTCTGTACATACGAGCTAACATCAAGCGAGTAATAGAGAAGTGAACGGTTGATTGTGCCGTTGGTCTCATACACACTAAGGTCTTTTACAGGTTCGTAAAGGACCAGGTGGTCTTTATCCGATGTCTCTCTTGTTGCAAGAAATAGTTGAGAAGGATAGTAGTTCAGTCTTGTAAAGTCAGCAGGGTTTTCATAAGGAAGTCTTATCTCTGCTTTGGCTACAACTACTTTTGAATAGTCAATATTGTTTTGCTGTGCCCAATTCAAAATCTCTGTCTTAACCTTTGAAAAATCAATATAAGGTTTTATTCCTGCAAACCCCTCCATGTATATTGTCTCTACAGCAGCTGATGTCTCAAGATATGCCGATGAGTGTTTGAACGTGTTTACCGAAGGCTGCGACTCCCTTACATAATACATAATAGTGCTGTCTTTGTCAATGCCTTTTTGAGTATCAACATGACGGTATTGAAGGAGAAAGTATATGCTTGCAGGCGAAATCATGTTAAAGCGGCCACCTTCAAGTGCTCCGGGAAGTGGGTCTGTCATAAGATAGAGCCCTTTGTACTTTTTCAGGAACAGCTCTAATGAATCGCTCTCCTGCATTGTTGCAGTAAGCAACTCCCTTGCATACTCAAGAGAGAGGCTCATATTTAAACTGTCGCCTCCGAAATAGACATTTCCTCCAATGTTGAGAGGGATAGGGTCATAGTCGCCGGCTTTTATTGAGTTGTTATAAGCAATATTTGAGTCAAGATCGATGTTAAGCTTATAGACATAAAAGTTTTGAGGGATATTTGCGTCATTCGCATAAAAATACGCCTTATCGCTTACAGCCATATACATTTTTAGAGACTTGGGAACAGGGTTTTGTCCGAAAGAGAGAGAGTCCCTCAGTGGAATGAATTGAAAAGCCGAAGATGCCTCAGTCAAACCCAAATCGCTGTCTTTGTAATTACCAACAATAAGAGAAGATGGATAGAGTGTTTGTAAACTGTCTGAAAGCCTCATCTCAACAGGCAAATTAAACTCGGTTACAGATACGTTGATAATATGATCTCCAGGCAATAAGCCGGAGCCTATTGTTTTGTCTGTATCTATACAAGATGAGAGAATTGCTGTGGTAAGGATCGCTGCTACAGAACGAAAGATGTTCCTAATTGTCATTTTTTTGCCAGAATTTTATCGTAAAACTGAATGTATTCCTCAACATAAGTGGAATCGGATGCCGATGTGTCAATGAACCCGAGAGTGGGAAGAGAGCTTTTCTCTATAACCGCGGTAAGCTCCGGTTCAAGTTCGTTTTCGCCGTAAATAATTCCATCGGAATACTGTACTGCTAGCTTTGCAAGATTTATGCCATTGGCAGGGTTCATAACCTCAATATCTCTGGCTCTGATTCCTGAAACAGATATTTTAGACTTAATATCATCACCAAATACCTGATCAAGACCCTCGTTGTAAAGAGATAAGACTACTTTACTATCTGCGAAGATAGGGTCATCCTGGTATATTTTTTTTAGATATAACGGAAGAAAGTGGGCAATCCAGCCCTGGCAGTGAATAATATCAGGTTTCCACCTGAGTTTTTTCACAGTCTCCAGTACGCCTCTTGCAAAAAACGATGCTCTCTCTTCGTTATCATTGAAGTAGCACTCGTTTTCGTCTTTGGTGATGTATTTTCTGTAGAAATAATCTTCGTTGTCAATAAAATAAACCTGCATTCTTGCAGAGGATATCGAAGAGACTTTTATTATTAGGGGCCTGTCAATATCGTTTACGATAATGTTCATGCCTGAAAGCCTTATAACTTCATGGAGTTGGTTTCTCCTTTCGTTTATCAGACCATACTTTGGCATAAAAGAGCGAATTTCATATCCCCTCTCCTGTACACCCTGAGGCAGAAAGCGACCAGTTCTCGAAATTGTGGTTTCGGGTAGAAAAGGAAATATCTCGGAGCTTACATAAAGGACTCTTGTGGGATCACTCATTTTTCCTGAAAGAATTAATGGCAAATTGTTCACAAAGATAATAAAATTAATTTAATTGGACATTTTATGTATCTTTGGAATCATTTTGGCAATGAAGAAGAGAGAGAAAAATATCATATACAGAAGGCTGATTCAGTCATATTTATCATCGGTCATAAGTATCAGCATGGTACTTATTCTTGTCGGACTTTCAGGGTTAATGGCGGTTAATGCCCGCTCTGTTTCTGACTTTTTCAGGGAGAACATCAAATTATCGCTGCTCTTCAACGAAAACACCACAGAAAACTATGCACTTGAGGTGATGGCACTTCTTGAAAAGGAGGAGTACGTCAAGGAGGCAAGATTTATCTCAAAAGAGCAGGGTACTGCCGAGATGTCAGAAATACTTGGCGCTGATTTCCTTTCAATATTTGAAACCAACCCCATTCCTGTGTCAATAGATTTGTTTTTGAAGGCCCGTTACCTTGAACCGGACTCTTTAAAAGGTGTTGAGACAAGATTATCTAAAATCGAAGGGATAGAAGAAGTTGTCTACCAAGAGTCTCTTGTTAAGACAATTAACGAAAATATGGAGAAGGCCGGCTATGTAGTAGGAGTCTTTATATTACTTCTGCTTTTTATCTCGTTTGTACTTATAAACAATACAGTCAGGCTTAACCTTTATGCCAAAAGGTTTATCATTCATACGATGAAACTTGTAGGCGCAAGAAGAT
>JAUYTX010000071.1 GCA_030695025.1 Bacteroidales bacterium
AGTGAAATTGAAGATAGACTTAATAACAGACCAAGAAAAAGATATAACTTTTCAACACCATACGAATTATTTAATTGTTTAACCGGCAAAAATCAAAAAGTTGCATTTAATATTTGAATTCAGCCTAATCAATTTTTTTGATTGACACAAGTTGACAAAATCCTGCAATATTTTTGCATTATAATTAAAATTGGAAATCATGAAAAAGAAAGAAAATCAAAAAGTTGAAAAGTCAGTCGTGATAGATTCAGAAAAAGACTACCTGGCAATTACAATTGATTTACTCTTTAGTAGGGAGACCATTGACTACAGAGGTGATGAGTTTATTGACCCTAGGTTTGTTGTCAATTTTTAGGGCTCTGTTTCGTTTAACCGGGATATTCCATAACTTTGGCTTTAGAACGTGATAAAATTAAAAATTTATGTCAAAAAAAGCTATTGTAGTGGGTGCAACATCAGGTATTGGAAGGGGTATAGCAGAACTTCTTGTATCAAGGGGTTACACTGTTGGTATAACCGGCAGAAGAGAACATCTGCTTAATGAGATAAAGGCTTCATCTCCAGCATCTTTTATTGTCAGCACATTTGATATTAACGATACTGAGAATGTTCTGGAAAAACTGGAAGATCTTGCCCTAAAACTCGGCGGGGTAGATCTTTTCGTCCTAAGTTCAGGAGTCGGTAAAAGAAACAAAGACCTTGATCTCGAACCCGAGCTTAGTACGATCATGACTAATGTGACCGGTTTCACAACTGCAGTAAACTGGGCCTATAAATATTTTGAGAAAGCAGGCGGGGGTAAACTTGCGTCAATAAGTTCTATTGCGGGTACCAGAGGCTTTGGACTATCTCCCTCATATTCGGCATCAAAGTCTTACCAGATAAAGTATCTCGAAGCGCTAAGGCAGAAGGCTAAAACTTCAGGTGGTAAAATCAGCGTAACAGATATACGTCCGGGATTTGTTGATACCGCAATGGGCAATGGTGACGGCGCATTTTGGATTGCTCCTGTTGAAAAGGCTTCAAAACAAATTGTAAAGGCAATTGACAATAAAAGGGGAGTTGTCTTTGTAACAAAAAGATGGAGGATTATCTCAATTCTTCTAAGATTAATGCCGCGTCCAATTTTTGAGAGGCTTAAGTTCTAAATACTATTTTCTAAATTTGTTAACCGATACCTAAAAGAGAGAAAAGGCATGGACAACTACATCGAGAAAATTTCCATCTGTATTCAAAAGGGAAAAATCAACATGGACTCCCCTTATCCTCCGGATATGAAAGGTTTGCCTGGAGCGGACGAACTAACCGGTGAGGCGTTAAAAAATGGCGTAAAGGCAAATGAGATTCTGACAGGAGCAATGATACCGGCAATGGGTATTGTCGGAGAGTTGTTTAAAGACAAGAAACTATTTGTTCCACAAGTGCTTATGTCTGCAAAGGCAATGAATAGTGCCTTGGTACACCTTAAGCCATATTTCACTTCAGGTGAGATTAAAAGGAGAGGTACCTTCATTATTGGAACAGTTGCGGGTGACTTGCACGATATCGGAAAGAATCTTGTATCGATGATGATTGAAGGTTCGGGATGGGATGTAATTGATCTTGGAGTTGATGTCAAATCCGAGCAGTTTCTGGAGGCAGTAAAGAGCAACCCCAATGCAGTTCTTGGGATGTCTGCCCTTCTCACAACAACCATGGAGTCAATGGAAAAATCTGTCAGGCATATAAGAGATTTATACCCAAATTTAAGAATCCTGGTAGGAGGAGCTCCTTTGAATTCTGAATTTGCCAGCAGGATAGGGGCAAACCTATATGCTCCAAATCCTCAGGTAGCTGTAGAATATCTTAACAGTTAGACTAAATGGCAGAGTTTACCGGATATACTTTTCCTCTTTCAGAAAATTCGCTTAAGACCGAAGAGATTGTCCGGTTGACAGGGCCGGGTTTTGAAGACGAAATATTAAGGATAAACCAGGCTTTTTTGAATATTAATGCACTTGCCGGGGTTACTGTTATTGAAAGATCATTAACAACTCCTGAAATGGGTTCAAAAATCTCTAAAATATTTGAAAAAGCAGAAAAGACTGCATTGTTTGTTTTAACTTTAGGGAGGGGTTATGAAAAGATTGCCGAGACTTACAGAGGGGACTCATTACTCTATTATTTAACCGATGTAATTGCATCTGAATATACTGAGGTGATAGCCCATGTTGTTAACAGAAAAATTGCAGAGTATGCCTCATCGCTGGGTTTAGGGAGTTCAAATCGTTACAGTCCTGGATATTGTGGATGGAAGCTTTCAGGACAAAGAGCACTCTTCTCTTTTTTACCTCCAATTCCTTGCGGGATTGAACTTACCGACTCCTCTCTTATGAAACCGGTAAAATCGATAAGTGGGGCAGTAGCAATCGGGAGAAATATAAGATTTCAGAAATATGACTGTGGCATTTGTAAAGATGAAATATGCCTCTACAGAAAAAAATTCATTCTATGACGACAATGACATCAAGGGAGAGAGTGCAGAGTGCAATGTCTCTCCGTAAACCCGACAGGGTTCCTCTAATGTGCCAGTTTAGCATTGGCGCCATGATGAATCTTTTACGTCCGTCTCCCGCTGAGTTTTGGTATGACGGAAGGCTATTTTCTATTGGTTTGGTAGAGTTGTGCGAAAGGTTTTCGTTTGACGGAATCCTTGTGAGTCTTCACGGTCATTCGCCTGACTGGAGGGATAAAATAATCTCTTTTAAACAGTTATCTGAAGGCAGGCAAGAACTTACATTTCATGACCGGGTAGAGATTCACTCATGGGACGATCTTCCCCTTGTGAAATACAACAATAAGGGACAAAGACCTTCAGTTGAAACTATTGATATTGACATAGATGTTCCGGGCAGCATTGATTACATCCCGGTATCTCAGGATCTCTATTTCATGATAGATAAAGATCACCCTTTTGATATCTTTGATTATATAAAAGAGCTTACCGGAGACAGGTATTCTATTCATGGTGAGATCACATCTCCATTTGATTACCTGCTTGATTTGCTTGGGTACGAAGAGGCTCTCATGTCACTGATAATGAACCCTGATAAATGTAAGGCGATACTTGCAAAATTTGCCAAAGGGGTGGGAGACCTGGCCGAGAAGATGTGTGACTATGACATTGATGCAATTAAGATCTCGTCCCCTTTT
>JAUYTX010000083.1 GCA_030695025.1 Bacteroidales bacterium
CCTTAGAACAACAGCACGGGATTATTCAAAATTCCTTGATGTACTTATGGAGGGAAAAGGGTTAAAGAGAGAGACTCATCACCAGATGCTCACTCCGGTTACAGAAGCTGTACGCTTTGCAGGGAAACCAAGGGAATGCGATAGTGCAATCTTCTGGGCTCTTGGGGTAGGAATTGAAAAGGATACAGAATTTGGCAATATTATCTTTCACTGGGGTGATAATGGTAACTTCAAAGCCCTATTTATTATTATTCCCACAAAGAAAAGCCACCTTGTGTACTTCACCAACAGTGCCAGAGGTCATGATATAATTGACCAGGTGGTTAATCTCTATTTTTCTCCTAAAAGCCCTTTCAAAATCGGGCCTTGGGTTAACCAGCCGGAACCAAGTTAATTTTTTCACAAAAAAAAGCGGATATCGTTACGATATCCGCTTCTCTTCTTGTGGGAGCAGAGGGAGTCGAACCCCCGACCCTCTGCTTGTAAGGCAGATGCTCTAAACCAACTGAGCTATGCTCCCCTTTCAAACCCTATCTTGCGATTGGGAGTGCAAAGATATCTGCATTTTTTTATTTTGCAAAAAAATTCTCGTTTTTTTCAAAAAAATCTATCGCTTCTGCAACAATGAAAGTACTTCCACCTATAAATAGTAAGTCACCCCCTTTGCAAACTGATCTGAATTTCAAAATTGCCTCTTCGACCGAAAGTGAAACCTCACCTTGCAAACCTACGGATTTACATCTTTTAGCAAGCAGATTTGCATCCAATGCCCTTGGTATTTGTGCCTGAGTAAAATAGAAGTATGACGAAACAGGTAGTATCCCAATAATTTTTTCAATGTCTTTGTCCGCTACAAAACCTATAATTGAAAAAAGTCTTGAAAAACTTTGCTTTCTAAGTTGTGAAAAGACAACTGTCAAGCCATGCACATTGTGACCTGTATCACATATAACCAACGGTTTATCATTTAGAGTCTCCCACCTCCCTCTCAGACCTGTCGATGCTGCAGCAGTTTTGAGCCCCTCTTTAATATTGCTATCACTCCAACCTTTTCCGACCAAGGAGAGAAAGCTTTGATTTTGAGAGAGGACATACAATGCAGTCAATACTGTTCGCAGGTTGTTAACTTGATAGTCACCCTTAAGATCAAGTTCGTAGTCACTTAGTTTAATATCCTTAAATCTGTACAGTTTTGAAAAAAGAATCTTTGATCCTCTCTCTGCTGCAAATTTTTGAAATATCTCTTTTGTGGTAACATTATGCTCCCCAATTACAACAGGAACGTTATCCTTTATTATCCCTCCCTTTTCCAGCGCAATTGCAGTTATGGTAGAGCCGAGTTGTTCACAGTGGTCAAGACCGATATTTGTTATTATACTTAACCATGGGTATACAATGTTTGTCGAATCAAGTCTGCCTCCTAACCCCGTCTCAATAACTGCAATGTCAACTTTCTGTTTTGCAAAATAGTCAAAGGCGATAGCAGTCGTAATCTCAAAGAACGAAGGTTTTATCTCGTTCATGAATTCTTTATGAGTTATAAGAAACTCATAAACATCCTCTTTGGAGATCATCTTTCCATCAACCTTTATTCTCTCACGAAAATCCAATAGATGTGGTGATGTATACAAAGCAGTTTTAAGCCCGAATTTCATGAATACAGAAGCAAGCATATGTGAAACCGAACCCTTGCCGTTTGTTCCGGCAATATGTATTACCGGAAATTTTCTATGTGGATGGCCAAGCATTGAATCAAACTCCGTCATTGTCTCAAGCCCCTCTTTATATGCGATTGAACCAACCTGTTGATAAGATGGAAACTGTTTAAATAATTGCTCTATCTCCTGAATATATTTTTCCTCGTTAAACATTTTATTTTTTCTAAAATCAATGAACAAATTTGAAAAATAAAAGCCACAAAATGGTTACATTTATAAATAATTTTCGGGAATTGGGCAAAATGGAGTAATTTTAGCGCCTAATTTTATAGTTTCAAAATCCTATGATTTTATTCTTTCGTGAAGCAGAAGGGCCTATTCTGGCAGTCAAGACATTTAAAAGTTTAACCGAGAGCAATATACAGGCACTTAAGTGGCTCTTTTCCGGCGCCGAAGTTATTGGCTCAGAAAGTATTAAAGGTCTTTTTATTGGCCCTAGAAAAGAGATGATAACTCCATGGAGTACTACTGCTGTCGAGATTACAAAAAACATGAACATCGATGGCATTGAGAGAATAGAGGAGTTTGTTGAGATTATAAATGAGAATGGCCATCACGACAAAATGTTGCAAAGAGTCTATCATGGACTGGATCAAAATCTGTTCGATATTGACAGACAACCTGAATCTGTCCTTGAGATCACTGATATTAAAACATACAACCAAGAAGAGGGCTTAGCCCTTAATTCAGAAGAGGTTGAATACCTTGAAAATCTTAGCAAAAAACTCGGCAGGCCTCTCACAGATGGAGAGGTTTTCGGCTTTTCTCAGGTTAACTCAGAGCACTGCAGACATAAAATTTTCAACGGAACATTTGTAATTGATGGAGTCGAGATGGAATCATCTCTCTTTAAGATGATTAAAAAGACCTCGGCTGAAAATCCAAACAAAATAGTCTCAGCATACAAAGACAATTGTGCTTTTGTAGAGGGCCCTTCATCTTCTCTTTTCTTTCCTGAAAAGGGAGACACGCCATCACTTTACACCACTGAATCAACAGATACTGTTATCTCTCTTAAAGCAGAGACTCATAATTTCCCAACTACCGTAGAGCCTTTTAATGGAGCAGCAACAGGTTCAGGAGGCGAGATAAGAGATAGAATTGCAGGAGGAAAAGGCTCTTTTCCTATAGCAGGTACAGCTGTTTATATGACCTCATATCCGAGATTTGATGAAGAGGGAAGAGATTGGGAGAACGGAGAGCCAAGAGAGTGGCTTTACCAGACACCCCAAGAGATCCTAATAAAGGCATCAAACGGAGCAAGTGATTATGGCAACAAGTTCGGGCAACCGCTTATTTGCGGATCACTACTCACAATGGAGCATATGGAGAGCTACAGAAGTTTCGGTTTTGACAAGGTAATAATGCTTGCCGGAGGAATCGGATATGCTCGAAAAGAGTACGCATTCAAGGGCAAACCTCACAAGGGAGATAAAATTGTGCTTCTGGGAGGTGACAACTACAGGATAGGGATGGGAGGAGGAGCCGTATCGTCTGTGGCTACCGGCGAGTTCGAAAATTCCATTGAACTTAATGCTATTCAAAGATCAAACCCTGAAATGCAAAAAAGGGTTTACAATGCCATACGCTCTCTTTCTGAGAGAAACAATAACTCAATAATCTCCATTCACGACCATGGAGCAGGAGGCCACCTTAACTGCCTATCAGAGCTAATAGAGGAGACGGGCGGAGATATTGATATAAGCAAACTCCCTGTGGGAGACCCTACCCTCTCGGCAAAAGAGATTGTGGGGAACGAATCTCAGGAGAGAATGGGGCTGGTTATGAGCGAAAAAGATGTAGCAGAACTTGAAAGGATAGCTGCCCGTGAAAGAGCTCCCATGTATGTTGTAGGAGAAGCCACAGGTCGCAATAACTTCACACTCGAAAACAGCAAAACAAAAGAAAAACCCATTGATCTTGCGTTGAGTGATATGTTTGGCTCTGCCCCAAAAACCATTATGGAAGATGTAAGTTTCAACGAAAAATGGGATCCGCTTGAATACGATACCGAAGATCTTGAATACTATCTGGGACAGGTTCTTCAACTGGAATCTGTTGCTTGCAAAGATTGGTTAACAAACAAGGTTGACCGCTCCGTTACCGGGCTTATTGCAGCTCAGCAGACAGTTGGAGAGATTCAGCTGCCACTTAATAATCTGGGAGCAGTAGAGATTGGATATGGCAGTAAAAAGGGGATGGTAACATCTATCGGTCACGCGCCGGCAGTTGCAATGATTGATTCGGCTGCAGGCAGCAGAATTGCAATCGCAGAGGCACTAACCAATGTTCTGTGGACACCTATTGATGGAGGAATCAGAGGGATCTCCCTATCAGCCAACTGGATGTGGCCTTGCAGAAACGTTGGCGAGGACGCAAGATTATATAAAGCAGTTCAGGCAGCATCAGAATTCGCTATCGGACTGGGGATCAACATTCCTACCGGAAAAGACTCCCTATCTATGACTCAGAAATACCCCGGAGGGGAGAAAGTTCTGTCACCGGGAACACTTATAGTCTCTACAGTAGGTCAAGGCAATGATATTACAAATGTTGTTAAGCCTGTGCTGGCCAAAGAGAAAAACTCAACCATACTTTACATACCTTTTAGCATTAATACCCAGGAGTCCTTTGCTCTGGGAGGAAGTGCCTTTGCTCAGATAACAAATCAGCTTGGAAACGAGTGTCCCGATGTAAAAAACTCATCATATTTCAGGCAATGTTTTGAAGCGCTCCAAAGAATGGTAGAGAACAAAATTCTTCTGGCCGGACACGACATCTCAGCAGGAGGTCTTGTGACAGCACTGTTGGAGATAAACTTCCCGAATTGCGAAGGAGGTGTCGAGGCAGACCTGTCAATTTTTGATGAGAAGGACCCTGCAAGATTACTCTTCTCAGAAGATCCGGGAGTAATTATTCAAGTAAATGATGGCAATATAGCCGGTTTGGAATCAATTGCAAATGAATTCGGAGTTGTTCTTTACAATATTGGAAAATACTCTGCTAAAAGAGAGCTCAACATA
This sequence comes from Bacteroidales bacterium, assembly GCA_030695025.1. Classification (GTDB taxonomy): domain Bacteria; phylum Bacteroidota; class Bacteroidia; order Bacteroidales; family UBA932; genus Bact-08. The sequence continues at coordinate 4,742 of JAUYTX010000083.1, forward strand.
AAATTACCTAAGCAAAAAATATCGCTGGAGATTGACAAATACCGCGACGTCTGGTTTAAAACATCATACCTATTTGACATCCATCAGGTTGGAAAAGAGCTTGCTCATGAAAGATATCAGAACTATTCCAAACAACCACTTCGTTATAAGTTTCCGGCCTCTTTTACAGGAAAATCAAATAACTCATTGCAGGATAGCGGCAGAACAAAAATAGCTGCAATAATAAGAGAGAAAGGTTCCAACGGAGAGAGAGAGATGGCATGGGCACTTTACCTGGCAGGTTTTGCGGTTAAGGATGTTCACATGACAGATCTTGTAAGTGGAAGAGAGACTTTGGAAGATGTGAGTATGATTGTTTTTGTAGGCGGATTCTCAAATGCCGATACTTTGGGATCAGCAAAGGGATGGGCAGGTGCCTTTTTGTATAACGAAAAGGCCGCCAAAGCGCTTGAAAATTTCTATGACAGAGAGGATACACTTAGTCTTGGCGTATGTAACGGTTGTCAGCTGATGGCCGAACTAGGTTTGATAATCCCTAAAAACAGAGGTATCTCACCAAAAATGAAGCACAATAACAGCCATAAGTACGAAAGTGCGTTTGTCGGAGTTACTATTGAGGATTCACCTTCTGTAATGTTAAATCCACTCTCGGGAAGTTCACTTGGAATTTGGGTTGCACACGGAGAGGGTAAATTTTCGTTCCCTAAAGAGATTTCCAACTATAATATAGCTCTCAGGTATAATTACGGAGAGTACCCTGCAAATCCAAACGGTTCACCTGAAGCCGTTGCCGGGGTATGCAGCCCATGCGGAAGGCATCTTGCCATGATGCCGCACCCTGAAAGGTGTATTTATCCTCATAACTGGGCCTGGTATCCGCAGGAGAGGAGCACAGATGAAGTCACCCCTTGGTCGGGTATGTTTGAAAATGCCCTAAAATGGCTGAGGAACATATAAAATGACGAATTATGAAAAAGAAAAAATTACCAAAAATATTTGTGCTTGACACAAATGTAATCCTGCACGATTTTCGCGCAATTCACAACTTTCAGGAAAACGACATCGTTATTCCGATTGCCGTGATAGAAGAGTTGGATAAATTCAAAAAAGGTAATGATACTCTGAGTTTCAACGCAAGAGAGTTTGTCAGAGAGATGGATAAAATTACAGATAATCAACTCTTTGACAACGGAATACCAATTGGCAAAAACAAAGGAATAGTCAAAATTGAACTTGGACATCCTTTCAGCGAAAAAATGGCTGAATCGCTCTTCGAAGATACTCAGGATCACAGAATTCTTGCTTCAACCGAATGGCTCACCGAAAAGAATCCGGACAGAACAGTTGTGCTGGTAACAAAGGACATTAACCTTAGAATGAAGGCAAAGGCCCTCCATTTGCTAGCACAGGACTATTTGACCGATAAAATTACCGAAGAGAGGGTTGAAAATATAATGAAGGAGGTTATCCATCTGGACAATATCTCTGAAGTTATCATGCAAAAACTTTTTTATATCAACGAAGGGGTGCTCGCCTCTGAGTTAAAACTTAAGAATATTCCCTCAAATCAGTTATACATAATTACCGGTGAGAAAAAGGAGAGCCGGGTACTTGCAAGATATAATAGCTCAACCAGAAGCATCATCCCTGTCAGAAAGCAAAAGGCATATGGAATTGAGTCAAGAAACGACGAGCAAACTTTTGCAATTGACGCACTGCTAAATCCTGATATTAAGCTGGTATCACTTACAGGAACAGCCGGTACAGGAAAAACACTTCTTGCTCTAGCAGCAGCGATGGCTCAGGAGCAATCCTTCGATCAGGTTTTATTGTCAAGACCGGTTATTCCTTTGAAGAATCAGGAGATGGGTTTTCTGCCAGGAGATGTGAAAGAGAAACTGGGTCCATACATGTTGCCGCTATTCGATAATCTGGCTGTTATAAAGAGGACATTCAAATCTACGAGTCGTGAAGCAGTTAGAGTCGAGGAGATGCTTAAAAACGAAAAATTGCTTATTTCTCCACTAGCCTACATAAGAGGGAGAAGCCTTTCCAACACCTTCTTCATAATTGACGAGGCTCAGAACCTGACTCCTCACGAAGTAAAGACCATTATCACCAGAGCCGGTGAGGGCACAAAACTTGTATTTACAGGCGATATCCACCAGATAGACTCTCCATACCTTGATATTCATTCAAACGGACTTACACATCTGGGAGAAAAATTATACGGGCAAGAGATATTCTGCCACATTAACCTGACTAAGGGAGAGAGGAGTCAGCTCTCTGAATTGGCAGGAAAACTTTTATAAAAAATTACTATATTTGCACCCCCATAGTTAAAGAAAAAAATATAAACCGAAAATAATTTATTTATGTCAGAAATTAAAAGAGTTTACTTCTTTGGAGGCAAAAGTGCCGATGGAGACGGCTCAATGAAAAATCTGCTGGGAGGCAAAGGTGCCAACCTTGCAGAGATGTGTTCTCTTGGAATACCTGTTCCTGCCGGATTTACAATCACTACCGAAACTTCTGTTGAGTATTACAAAAACAACATGCAATACCCACCACAACTTCAGAAAGAGGTAGAAGAGGCACTTAAGAGAGTAGAATCTGTTATGGAGATGAAGTTCGGAGACAAAGAGAATCCGCTTCTTCTATCTTGCCGTTCAGGTGCCAGAAGCTCTATGCCGGGTATGATGGAGACAGTTTTAAATATTGGTCTCTGCTCAGATACAATCCCGGGTCTTATCAAAAAGACCGGTAACCCAAGGTTCGTATATGACGCATATCGTCGTCTTATTATGATGTATTCTGATGTTGTAATGGAAAAGGCAGAGGGGTTAGATCCTGAAGAGGGCAAAGGAATTCGTGTTCAGCTTGATAAAATGCTTCAAGAGGTTAAAAACAAAAAAGGATACAAAATTGACACAGTCCTTTCAACAGAAGATCTTGTAGAGTTTTGTGATGCCTTTTAAGCTAAAGTTCTTGTTGTTCTTGGAAAACGTTTCCCTGACATTGCCATTGAGCAGCTGTGGGGAGGCGTGGGAGCCGTATTCTAATCATGGAACGGTAAAAGAGCAGTCTCTT
>JAUYTX010000005.1 GCA_030695025.1 Bacteroidales bacterium
AAAAAATGATGAGTCACAACTGGCTCTTGCAAAGCAGTTTTTCGATCACTCAATTGAGAGAAAATACATTGCACTTGTATGGGGAAACGTCAAGGAGAACTCCGGCACAATTACAGGACATATCGCAAGAGACCCCAATGACAGAATGCGTTTCCGCGTATTTCCGGACGGATCTACAGGAAAGCATGCGGTTACACACTACAGAGTTATAGAGCGTTTTGGCTATACAACACTCACAGAGTGTATACTTGAGACAGGAAGAACACATCAGATAAGGGTACATATGGACTATCTGGGACATCCACTCTTTAATGACGACCGTTATGGAGGGGATAAAATTCTTAAAGGTACTGTCTATAACAAGTATCGTCAATTTGTTGAGAACTGCTTTGAGATGATGCCCCGTCACGCGCTTCACGCAAAAACACTGGGCTTTATACACCCCCGTACCAAAGAGAAACTCTTTTTTGAAAACGAAATCCCTGCCGACTTAGCCGGTGTGATAGAGAAATGGAGGACACTCTTTGCAAGTAGAAACGAATATTAGAGTCTTACTAATAGTTGTGTTTCATCCCTGTTATTTTTTAGTTTCCTATTACAATTAGTGTTTATTCATATGTGTGGATTTTGTAAATATTAAATACAATTATGTAACACATACCTGTTATTAAATCTTCACATTTGCCATTAAATTAAAAACTAATTTAATGAAAACAAGAAAAATTTTAACAGTAACAATGATTGCCGCCATAATGCTTAGTAGTTGTGCAACAATGAATAATAAAACTAAAGGCGGTTTAATAGGTGGTGGTGCCGGAGCTGCAATAGGAGCTGGTATTGGAGTTCTTGTCGGGAACGGAAAGGGTGCTGCAATAGGAGCTACAATAGGCGGAGTAGTTGGGGCAGGTGCCGGAGTCCTAATCGGCAATAAGATGGATAAGCAGAAGGCAGAACTTGAGAGGATTGAAGGAGCTAAGGTTGAGCTTATCACTGATGCGAACAATCTAAAGGCAATAAAAGTAACATTCGATAATGGAATACTTTTTGCAACTGGCAGGAGTGAGTTGAATGCTACTTCAAAGTATGCCCTTTTGAAATTTGCCGAATCTCTCAAAAACACAACAGAGACTGATATAACAATATATGGGCATACAGATAATACCGGTTCAAGAGACTTCAACGTGAAACTCTCTCTTCAGAGAGCTGTGGCTGTTGCAGGGTTTCTCAACTCAAACGGTGTCGAAATGAAGCGATTGGACACAGAGGGGAAAGCTTGGGACTTTCCCGTGGGTGATAACACTACTGTAAGCGGTAGGGCAATGAACCGCCGGGTGGAGGTTTATATCACAGCAAATGAAACGATGATCAAAGAGGCAGAGCAGGGAAAGCCAATTTAGATTTCCAGCTTGGTCCAACAGGGCTTGATCCGTACCCAAAAAAAGCAGTCGAAAGACTGCTTTTTTTGATTCTTTATTTTAGAGGCAAGAGGCTGTTTGGTAAATTTGGTTAAAATGATTAAAAAAGGCTTAAAGAATTAAATTGCGTAATGCCTGTATCTTAAGCACGGTTACTCTGTTGCGGTCGGCTGAGATGATCTTCTCCTGCTGTAATTCAGAGAATGTGCGGGCCAAGGCAGGTCTGCTTACCCCAAAGTACTTGGCAAGTTCGGTCTGATTTTTATCCATTTCGAATGTGTTGATTGATGGGCTTACCGAGTGGCATAAAGAGAGTTGTTCCAGAAGATAATGGGCTAGTTTACCACGGATTGTCTTAATGGTTAAAATCTGAATCTTGTTTGAGAGGAATTGTGTCTTATTGGAGTTGTACTTGAGGTACCTCTCCATAAACTTTGCATCTTTTCGGAAGAGTTCTATTACATCATCTCTGTTTATCATTAGTATAGTTGAATCTTCTGTTGCCGTAACATCAACCGGAAAGGTGTTGTTCTCAGCAAAGAGAAAGGCCGAGGCAAGAGGTTTAGGTGCCTTTATCACCTCAACTGTCAGTAAACCTCCGCTCTCTGTTACCATTTCAGTTTTGACTGTTCCCTTTACCAAAATGTACAGGTGTTTGCACATATCTCCCTGTCGGGCAATGGTATCTCCTTTTGAAAATTGATTTACCTTAAGGTTGATACCTGAAAAAAAATCGTGTATCCTATCCTGTGGGATAACACTGCACAACGGGCACTGGGAGAGATCAAAATTTTCTATCACTTTATTGGACTTAATTAGGTTATTGTATATGACTTAACTTATTTTAAAATGAACCTGAGTAATAATAACAATGTGTTTGTGATTTGGTTGTTTAATTACTTCTCTTGGCTGAATGTTTGGCCTTGCTCCGAACTCTATTGTCTTAATTTAAATAAAATTTGATGTTTTAATTGGCGAATAAAAATACAAAAAAAGAGTCAAGTGTAACAACTATTACACTATCTTAGTATATAACCGGGTACTTTTGTATCACAAATCAAATATTAACCATTAAATAAAAATACATTATGAGTAAAATGTTTTGTTACCAGTGCCAGGAGACAGCAAAGAATACCGGTTGTACAATAAATGGTGTATGCGGTAAAACCTCTGATGTTGCCAATCTTCAGGATTTGCTGATGTACCTGTGCAAGGGAATTTCACACTATTCTGTCCGTTTGAGAGATATGGGAATAGAGAGTGCCGAGGTAAATAAGTTTGTTACCGACTCTCTCTTTATGACTATCACCAATGCAAACTTTGACAGAGATAGATTTATTACACGCTTAAATCAGGCTATTGACCTAAGAGAGGCAACAAGAGCTCTGTTTATCTCCAAAGGGGGAAAG
>JAUYTX010000017.1 GCA_030695025.1 Bacteroidales bacterium
AATTTAATAATAAGCAGATCAGACTCTGTCCTAAAGAGGGATAAACTCTTTTTAAACCAAAACCTGCAAATAGGTAAGCTGGCCAAAGAGGTAGGAACCTACAGAACCTACCTCTCACGGTCGATTAAAAGTATTAAGGGAACAACCTTTGCAGATTATATAAACTTTCACAGGATTGCCTATGCAAAAGAGTATATGATGAATTATTCTAAAGCAAAAGCAGATTCAAAAATAAATGATATGACTTGTTATTTGACTAGTTGTAAGACTAACGCGAGGAGTAACTCTAAGAGTAACTCTAAAAGTAATTCAATATCTAACACAACAATTGATGATCTTGCCATTGTCTCAGGTTTTGGCAGCAAACGCAACTTCATCCGCTACTTTAAACGCTTAGAGGGTATTACTCCGGGGCAGTACATGAAGGGTTTGATGGTGCGCCAAAAATAATCTCCGCGCCCCAAAACAATCGGTTGCCGGAGTTGAGTGATATGGGAAAATTAAACATATTTCCTTTTTAGACTATCTAAAATTTATTCCTAAAAAACGAATCCCTCAACTTTTGTTCGTGATCCCAAATCACCTAAAACCGGTGAAGAGATCTATTTGTACATATAGTATTTTCTGGAGAGTGCTTTAAACGACTCTACATCTTTGTACCAGTACGCTTTAATGTCTTCGAACTTATGGCGCTCGGCAAATTTCAGACGAATCTGATCACTGCCTGAAACCTGATCAAACATGCGGTACCTTTTTTCATTTGCATTTTTAAAGACAGCCTGTTCAGGATGGAGTTCGGCCAAAGCCTGCATCACATAAAACTGAATGTCAGTCAGTGCTGTTTTTTCATATTTCATAATATGAACCTGAACACCCTGAAGGTTTTTGCCAACTCCTACTGCATAGAAAGGCTTAATGTGCAATGGTCTGAAGTGAACTCCCGGAAGCTTATAACTATTAAGTCTCTCTGCAAGGGCATCTGCATCAATCCATTCAGCAGCAAATAACTGGAAAGGAATTGTATAACCAACACCTATTGATATATAGCCAAGTTCACCCAAAATACCCGAAATAGGATAAGCAATTGCACTTATTGGTTGCGGAATGTGAGGTGATGAAGGAACCCACTGGAGTCCTGTTTTGTCAAAGGTCATGCTTCTTTTCCAACCCTCCATTTTAACAACGTGAAGATTAACCTTTTTGCTCAGCATCTTCTCTTCATTTAGCATTACCGCAAGTTCACCACAAGTTAGCCCATAGATATAAGGAATCTTAAACTGGCTGACAAATGACAAAAATCCATCTTCTGCTAAATTACCCTCCACTTTGTTTCCTCCAAGAGGATTTGGTCTGTCAAGAACAACAAACTCAATTCCAAACTCGGCAGCAGCTTCCATTGCAAGCCCCATTGTACTTATGTATGTGAAAGAGCGGCAGCCGATATCCTGTATGTCATAAACCAATACGTCAATTCCTTCAAGCATATCTTTTGTAGGCTTTCTTGTTGAACCGTAAAGGGAAAATACCGGGATACCTGTCTTGGGATCTTTCATGTTTTCAATTTTGTCACCTGCGTGAACATCACCCCTTACTCCATGCTCAGGTCCAAATAGGGCAACAAGCTTTACATTTGGAGCTTCATGCAGAATATCTATGGTAGATTTAAGTTCACTGTTAAATCCGGTTGGATTTGTAATCAGCCCAACCCTTTTACCTTCAAGCATTTTAAACTTTTGCTCCTGAAGAACATCTATTCCTGTGTCAACATCCTGTGCTGTCATTAAAAACGTAGCGAGCATCAGTGCTGCAGTGATTATCAGTTTTGTAATTCTCATTTTCAAACTTTTTTTATTTTCTTGTAAACTCTGTTATTAGCAGGTCTCAACCGTCAATCAGCATTATCGGAAAAGACCCTAAAGTAACTATTAACGGGTTTAACCCTTTGATACCGATTTGCGGCCAAATGAAGGGTCAACCTTTACAAACGCAGTTACCAGGAATGTGAGCACATATGAGAGCATAATCCAGTAGAAGAAGTTTCTGTAACCCAAAAGCTCCTGCAACCAACCGGCCATCATACCCGGAAGCATCATGCCAAGGGCCATAAAGGCTGTACAGATTGCATAATGCGCCGTTTTGTGCTTTCCATCGGCGAAGTATATCATAAATAACATATAGGCAGTGAATCCAAAACCGTATCCAAACTGCTCAATAAATACGCAAAGATTTATAATAAACAGACTTTCAGGCTGAACAACTGCCAGATATACAAATGAGAAGCTAGGAAGAGAGATACTTAAAGCCATCGGCCACAACCACTTTTTAAGACCTCCCACAGAAGCAATAATACCTCCGATAATGCCTCCCAGTGTAAGACCCAGAATACCTATAGTGCCATAAACCATACCAACCTGACCAGTTGTAAGGCCCATCCCTCCCAACTCTTTAGGGTCAAGAAGGAAAGGTGTTACCATCTTAACCAACTGAGCCTCGGCAAAGCGGAACAGCAGCAAAAAAGCGATTGCAATAAGCACCTGTTTCTTCCTGAAGAATGAGGCAAATGTTTCGAAGAACTCTTTAAAAATTGTACCTGGAGTTACATCTTTTGTTGCAGAATCACTTTCGGGTTTTGGAAGAATAAATTTGTGATAAAGCGCTACAGCTATAAAAAATCCTGCGAGTATGAAGAATGTAATTGACCAGGCGAAAGTGATGTTTCCAGAAAGACCTCTGAAGTTTGCAGTCGCACTCTCTTCAAGCTTAGGATCAACCTGTATCAAAACATAGGCAGGTTTTGTCCAGTTTTCCGATGTAAATTCAATCCTTTCGCCATGTGCAAGGAATATACTCTTGTCTCCTCCCCTGAAAGATGTATTAAGAACCATCTTCTCTCCGGGAGCAGGAGATTTTGTCAGGCGAACAGCAACAAGTTTAGAACTTCCGGTAAGCTGGTGAATATCTGTTGCAGATTTTTCCTCTCCAAAATTACCTTTAATCCACTGACCAAGAGGACCTGAAACTCCCCGACTCCACCACGATGCCTCTTTTCCGGCAGACATGGATGTGTTACTCTCTTTTGGAATAAATCCGTTAAGGGTATTTTGTTCAATTGCATACCTTTTGAGCATTGAGGCAGAGTCTGCAGAAATATTACCCGTTCCAATATTAATTAAAGAAGGTGTAATGTCAAATGTAAACTCATCCGTTGGAGCCAGGGCATACGGATTGGCAAACGTGCTATCTGCAGGTATCTCAATTGATGCAGAGTATTCGGGACCAGCGTTTATCTGTATATCAAGAGGTTTAAGCCCCGTTGCTGACTCAAGTGAGCCGGCAATTATTATCAGTAACCCTTGTCCTGCAATCGTGGCAACCCGGTAAAAGGTACTTCTGATACCCACATACATTGCCTGTTTGTTTGTATCAAGAGCCAGCATATAAAAACCGTCTGCGGCAATATCGTGTGTGGCTGAACTGAATGCCATGAGCCAGAATACCGCAAGCGTAATCTGAAAGAAATTAGTTGTCGGTATTGTAAATGCAACTCCGGCCAGGCCTGCTCCCACAAGAATCTGCATTGTAACAACCCACCACCTTTTTGTCTTGAGAAGGTCCACAAAAGGACTCCAGAAAGGTTTAATTACCCATGGCAGGTACAACCAGCTTGTATAGAGAGCAATATCCGTATTGGAAATGCCAAGACGCTTGTACATTATGACCGAGATGGTCATTACTGCCACATAGGGCAAACCCTGCGCAAAATAGAGCGAGGGAATCCATGCCCATGGAGAGGTCTTTTTATTACTCATTTGTGTAATTATTAAATTGTATAATCTTAATAGAGCTTCTCAACGGATGCGTTTACAAAGTAATGAAGAAGAATACTGTTATAGCCATAACCCTTCTCTCCCATTACGGCCGCTCCAATCTGGCATAAGCCTACTCCGTGACCCCAACCTGCCCCAAGGAGCGTGAATTTTAACGGGTTACCATCTGTTCCATTTTCCTTTTCAACGACAAATGCAGAGCTGTAAAGATGAGAATTCGAAAGTGTTCTTCTTATTTCCAGCTCTTTACCAATAACTCTTGTACGTTTGGTTCCCACAATTTTTAACTTTATGAGTCTACCGGAAGTGCCTCTTTCAACAGGAATAAGGTCGGTTAACAACCCATAATCTGTCCCGGAGCGTCTTGCAACCAGCTCAGAAATCTCTTCGGTTGTGTATTCTACTTTCCACCTGTAAAAGTGAACAGTCTCCTGATCATAATTATTAAGAACCTGAGAAAGTACAACTTTATCTGATGTATTGCAGAATGACTCCGGCGAAGTGAGTATCCACTCCCTTGCATTGTTCTCGATGGTAAGATCCGGCATAGGTGACCCTTCAGGGAGATCTCTCTTGCCAATCAGATATGGATATTTTATATCCTCCCAGCAGTTCTGAAACTCCTCAAAAACACCTCCGCAACTTTTTGAGTAACGGGCATCACAAATTTTATCGTCGTACATAAGCAGTTCGCCGCGAGTCTCCGCAATAGCCTGTTTTACAATCTCTGTGGAGGCCCTGGTTATACCCTGATATCTTTGACAGTGATCATCGGCACAAATGTCAAAATTTGTATGATCCTCACGATCATACCACTTGACCAACTCTCCCTCACTTTCTGTCATTGTACTGTATTGTATCTGAGACTCTTCAATCTCTTTATTTTTCTGAATCTGAGCCAGAAGCCATGAACGTGAAATAACCGCGTGTGCCTTGAGCAGCTCAAGAGAGGCTGTGGCACTCATCTCTGAAGAGATAACCGAAGTCAGATACTCTTCAACACTCAGATAGTTTATGGCTGTAATTTTATTATTTTCGACAATAAAACGCAAAGACCCTTTAAATACCTGATTCTCTTTTCTTTCCCAGTGAAAATTAATTCCAATGGTTACATCCTTAAGCTCAAACGAAGCAGACTCCATATCAGTAGGGTCAAACTGAAGCGAATCATACATTTCTCCGTTAAATAATATTGTATTTCCCGAAAGCTTAACACTACCTGCTCCCTCGTACTTCTTTCCATTAAACATAAAAGGGGTATTCAAGACAAAAGATACTTCCGGCTCGAACATTATTCCTACGCTAACTTTTGGCTCTTTCATTTTAAAGTACAGTTTTAATTTTATTAACAATAGCTTTTGTATCAGACTCCGAAATCAAAATTTCTTCCATTATCTCCTTTATCTCCCTCTCCGAAATCTTATGAAAATCCTTCTCAAGCGGAGTTATCAAGACTCCTCCCAAATCAACCGATGCAGGGCTAAGTAAAATATTTGCATCTCCCTCTGCAAAATAGTGAGATGGTCGATGTTTGTCTCTAAGGTAAATCAGAGTGATAAATCTCCCCTGCTCACCCTCTGAAACTTCATGCCAGCAGAGAATGTTTACCATAGGTTCTGCCTCATTTTCCTTTACCGGAAGAACAGATAATACCTTTTCAAATACTTCATTCGCTTCTGAAGGAGAACTTGAATCGATCAAAATCAGACCGTGGAAAACCCCTTTTACCAAAGATACACCGGTGTTATCAGTCTGGAAAATGGGTTGGAGCTCCATATTTTTAAGCTCACTTTCAATTGTTAAGAATCCCTTGTTTCCCGCCTGAAAGTGGAAATGATCAGGCGCAGATGCTCCGCATTTTGGGCCATTATAGAAAAGGGTGTAATCGGGCAACTCTTTTGCCAGATTCAACATAGCATCAAACCTACCGGAAATAAGCTGTAAAGTATGATCCAGAAGTGGGATGGTCAGATGTTTCGGAAAAATTGGGAAAGGATTTATCAGAACCGTATATGGATTTTCTGAATTTCCATTATTAATGTATTCAAGCCCCTTCTGTACGGCAGGCCTGTTCTCTTTGCACAAGAAACACTTCCTTTCGCTTATAGACTTCGCATCTACCTTGGCAGCGGATGAGACAATTCTCGCCGGATTAAACTGAACCTTAAAGGGAAAACCCTCGACAGTTATCTCTTTCACAAGAACCTTTGCAAGTGCTTCATAATTAGACCCGGCCTGCTCCCAGGAGTTAAGTTGCTCATCGAAGAGAGCGGCCAGGTTTTGAGTATTTAAGATCATCTTCTTTCTGATATTACTTTGACCTTTTGTTCAGGGCAATTCTTGCCATGAGCTCCCATGTACGGATTCTGTCTTTATAGGTGTTGTGTCCGTTCATCTTAACTATGTCAAGAGAGGCATCCGAGTTGTCCTCCCAGCGACGGCAATGATAAAGAACATCGTATATTCTGCCAATCTGGTATTCACGTGAAATATTCAACCCCAGAGCATAATCTTCTCCATAGCTTGTATTTGGCACTTTAACATCACGTAAAACCGGGGTGTAGAACGCGCGTGGCGCACCTAATCCGTTAATTCTGAGAGCATTATTACGACCATTATCCGGAGTCCACTCTTTATGATCAATAATTCCAGGAGCGATCATCTCCATATTAAAGTTAGTCATCATATATGTTCCCACAACCATGGCACAGTTTTGCTCATAGAAAGCGTCAACAATTTTTTGAACTGTATTTTCGTCTGAGTATACATCGTCACTATCCAGCTGGATAGCAAATTTTCCACATTTTGGGTGGTGTACACCAAGGTTCCAGCAACCGCCAATTCCAAGGTCTTTTCTGTCCGGAGTTACATGAATTAGCCTCTCATCAGAAGCAAATTTTTCAATCGCCTCAAAAGTTCCGTCAGTTGAATGGTTGTCAACAATAATTAAATTGAATTTGAAACTGGTTTTCTGCATCAGTACTGACTTAACAGCATCTTCAATTGTTCTGATGCGGTTATAAACCGGGATTATCACAGATGCCTCAAATTCAAAATTACCCTGATTGAACTCAATTTTTTTGAATTCAGGCTTAAGATATCCTCCAATCGCCTTAAGGTGAGCAGTGCAAGCCTCCTCCATCTCAATCTGAACAGCGCGGTTTTTAGGATCGACGTAATCAAATATCTTTTCACCGGATTTACGAGTATCATTTTCAACTTCTGTATAGAGGTACTCATTTATATGAACAAAATCCCCTTTTTGTGCAACCTTTAGTCTTAGGTCATAAAGTGCTGCAAAAAGATATTTTACATCCATATTTGAAGCAGCCTCTTTAAGCGCAGAAGAATTGTACATGAGAACCGAACCGAAGTTAAAGTCATCTCTTAGGCTTCCCTTTTGATATGTGATTACCGGGCTAGGCTTTTTAACACCATCAATGATATGGAAATGATCTGCATACACCATCAAGGCACCTGTATCGCCTGCAATCTTAACCATTCTTTCGAGTGCAAACATCCCCATAACGAGGGTACTCTCTTTAGTATAGATTAGGGAATATTCAGAGTCTGCCCTTTCGGCAATTTTTTTAATGGCAGGGGTACACTTTAAAGATTCAATATGAACAACTTCACATCCCTCAACCGGTTCAGCAGCCGCATCTGTAGAAAGCAGAAATATTTTGCTTACCAACTGCGACTCTTTTAACCCCTTAACTGTCTGATTTACTTGAGCTTTATCCTGATAAGGAATAAAGCAGTTTACACATTTTGTCATAATCTTAACCTTAAACTTTTTTAGGTTGCTAAGATATTCAATCGAGAGCAAACGAGCAAAAAAAGAGAAATATTACCATAAAAAGCTTAATTTCGCGCCTTGCCAGGCAAAGACAAAATGTACCGATACGATTACCTTATAGCAGGAAGCGGTTTAGCCGGTCTTTATGCCGCATACAGAGCATCAAAATATGGTAAAGTTGCTGTAATTACAAAGCAAAAGGTTACAGACAGCAACACATTTTATGCACAGGGAGGTATTGCAGCAGTTACCGACGAAGAGGACACTCCACAATTTCACGCAGACGACACGATTGTTGCCGGGAGAGGCCTTTGTGACCCGGAGGCTGTTGATATTCTTGTAAACGAAGGTCCATTAAGGATAAAGGAGCTAATTGCCTGCGGCATGCACTTTGACATGGACAAAGGGCATCTGGAACTTGGGCTCGAAGGTGGGCACAGCAAGAGGAGGGTTATCCATGCCGGTGGAGATATTACCGGAAGAAAGATAACAGAGTTCATGATAGCCAATATATTATCTAATCCAAACATCACTCTGTTTGAAAACCACAGAATTCTTGAAATATTAAAATCAGACAACAGATGTATCGGGCTTAAGGTTTGGAATCATGACAATGATTCACAAGAGATATTCACGGGCGGTAATACAATTCTTGCATTAGGAGGAGCCTCTGCAATTTATGAAAGAACAACCAACCCTTCTACCGCTACAGGTGACGGGATAGCCCTTGCATGGGAAGCCGGGTGTAAGATTGCAGACATGGAGTTCGTTCAATTTCACCCTACTACTCTGTATTCAAAAGACAATAAATCATATTTAATAAGTGAAGCAGTCAGAGGAGAAGGGGCTCATCTGCTCAATGCCCGCGGGGATAGATTTATGCTTCCAGTACACCCCCTTGCAGAGCTTGCACCAAGAGACATTGTTGCCAGAACAATTTTTTCAGAGATTCAAAACCAGAAAACCAGCAACAAGACCAATGACGGTTTTGTCTGGTTATCACTGAAACACCTGAATTCTGAAAGAGTTAAAAATCGCTTCCCTCATATCTTTGAAAAATGCACAGAACTTGGGTTCGATCTTACAGACAAAATTCCTATAGCACCAGCAGCACACTATATGGTAGGCGGAGTAAAGTGTGACATAAACGGACTAACCCAAATCAACGACCTTTATGTTTGCGGAGAGTTGGCATCAACAAGTATTATGGGGGCAAACCGGCTTGCATCAAATTCATTATCTGAATGCCTGGTATTCGGTTACAGAGCAGTAGAACACGCAGCTTCACGGGCAAAATCAAACCCTCATCATAATATCTCAAATCAAACATTCTCAATTAAAGAGTTTTACAGAGATGACTCCCTTTCCGGGTTTTACAACTATGTTAAAGAGAGTATAGCGTCAATAATGACAGAATACACAGGAATTGTGAGAACAAAAGAGAGATTAACAAAGGGGCTTGAAAAGATAACTAATCTCAAAAATGAGATCTCCGCTCTGGAACTTACAAATGAGTACTACACGCACACAGCACACTTTCTTACATCAACGGCTACTCTTATTGTAACAGCAGCGCTTGCAAGGGAAGAGAGTCGCGGAGGCCACTACCGCAGTGACTTTCCGGAGGAGAACCCCCTCTTTAAAAAACACTCACTTCAACAAAAAAATGAAGAACTAAAATATACATTATAATTAACTTGCATTATAATTAATCCGGCAATGGAAAGCTCAGCATTAATCAAAAAGATAATAGAACTCGCCATCGAAGAGGACGTGGCAACAGGAGACATTACAACCGAGTCAATAATATCTGCAAATTCGCGGGCCGTAGCCATAATGACAGCAAAGGCACCTGGTGTAATCTCGGGGATAGATGTTATTAAACAGGTCTTTGAGCACTTTGATAAGGATATCTTCTGGACACCTTATGTTAAAGAGGGAGAAAAAGTTGCTAAAGGAGATACTATTATAAGGGTTGAAGGAAGTTACCGTGCTCTTCTTACTGCCGAACGTACAGCGCTTAATATTTTGCAAAGAATGTCAGGAATTGCAACCAAAACATCCCAATTTATAAAGGAACTTGAAGGAACCTCAACTAAGATTTTAGACACCCGCAAAACGGCACCCGGAATGAGAGTTCTTGACAAAATGGCTGTCAAATCCGGGGGAGGAGAAAACCATAGAATAGGATTATTCGACATGGTTCTTATTAAGGATAACCACATTAAGGTAGCCGGAGGTATTACAAAAGCAGTTGCACAGATAAGGTCAAAAATCCCTGCAGGTATGCTCATCGAAACCGAGACAACAAACCTTGACGAGGTTCAAGAGGCGCTGGAAGCAGGATCAGATATTATTATGCTCGACAACATGGAGAACAAAACCATGGCAGATGCTGTTATTATGGTGAAAGGCAAAGCAAAAACAGAGGCATCGGGTAATATGTCGCTTGAAAGACTAAGGGGAGTAGCCCTTACAGGAGTAGATTATATAAGCGTAGGAGCTCTTACCCACTCTGTTACCGCCTTGGATATAAGTATGAATATTGTTGAGGAAAAACTATAAGATGGATAAGGGGAGCATAATCAAAGAGATTAGCAGGTTAAAAAAGGAGAAGAATGCAGTTATACTGGCTCACTATTATGTTGAGCCTGAAGTTCAGGATATTGCAGACTATATAGGAGACTCTCTGGGACTTTCACAGATGGCCGGGCAGACAGATGCCGATATAATTATTTTTTGCGGAGTGTCATTTATGGCAGAAACAGCCTCAATTATTTCACCCGACAAAAGGGTATTTGTCCCCGACATTTCTGCAGGATGCTCTCTTGCAGACAGTATAAAGGCAGACGATATTATAAATTGGAGGGAGAGAAATCCCGGAGGAATTGTTGTCTCTTATGTAAATTCTACCGCAGAGGTAAAGGCAAATACAGATATTTGCTGTACCTCGGCAAATGCGATGCAGGTAATTCTTAGTATCCCGGAGAATAAGAAAATATTCTTTGTTCCCGACAAGAACCTCGCCTCTTATGTAAAGATTATGAGCGGAAGAGATATTGACATCTGGGAGGGAGACTGCTGCGTTCATGAATATTTCGACACAAAAGTGCTGCAGGAGGTGATTAAACTACATCCTGATGCTGAGATTCTTGTTCACCCCGAATCCAGCTCATCGCACGACCCTGCAATTTATGAACTTGAAAACGCATATATTCTCTCCACTACCGGAATGGTTAAGAGAGCAAAAATCTCTGATGCCAAGAAATTCATTGTTGCAACTGAGCCCGGAGTTATCTACCAAATGCAACGTTTGGCTCCCGACAAAGAGTTTATAGCAGTAGAGCCGTACAACAAATGTTACCAGATGAGAAAGGTGACCCTCGAAAAGGTACTTGCCTCTCTCAGAGAGGAAAGATACGAAATTAAGGTGCCTGAGGAGATACAGGTAAAGGCTCTACCCTCAATTGAAAGAATGCTCCGGATTCTGGGAGCATAAACTCACATAATTGATTAAAGCAGAGAAAAAACTATAAAGATTGCAGAGACTAACGTAAAATAGCCTACATCAATCAGAGCGTGAGTTATGTAGCGATTCCAGTCTGCTATTTGAAATTTTAACATTGATTTTGTCCACCCTGCAAATGCAAGACAAACAATAATTGCTAATGCGACAGAGACCGAAGTGAGCAGAAAGTACATAATCCCAATAATCACAGTAGAGACGAACTGAAAAATCATCTCCCACGGAAATCTTGATTTACATTTACACTCCTCTCCTTTGCTTAGATTTGCACCACAAGCACACTCGTAATTAACTACTTTAATCCATTGTTTACCAAAAAGAACAGTATACCAAAGGGCTCCTGCTCCAAAAGCTAACAGCACAGAAATACCATACCACATCCATGATATCTGTGAAAAATAGCCAAATTGTCCAAAAACTGCTTCCATAATTTCAGTTGTTTATTATTCCCTGAAATTACATTATTTTTCACACTAAGTAATCAAAATTATTTACTTGTTTGAATCAGGTTTTTTATGCCCTGATGTTAACTGTCCTCCCAGAACAATTCCGGCAGAAATTATTATAATGTTTTTAATGATATATTGACCTTCAAGTGAAAGAGCATATGGGAACCGTACAAAGATCTCATCAGGAAATAGAAATACCGGCATAAATGTACCCGCCATTTGTAAAAAGAGAAGAATAAGCGTCTCCCTCATAAATTTGCCGGTAATAAGGCCGATACCTATAAGCACCTCCCACAGCGCAAGTCCATTTATAATAAACCCATCAGGAATCAGACCAAAGGTCATTATGCTTATCGTCTCGATTGCAAGCTCCTGTGCCGGACTTACACCCGGGAAAAATTTCAGAATACCAAACCAGAAAAATACTATTCCAAGAGAGACTCTCAATAGAAAATAACCGTTTTTCTTCATCCAATCAATAACAGCGCTTTCAATTTTAAATAACTCATTTCTGCTGAATAGTCTCATATTATATAAGGTTTTAGTTAATTATTAAACGCTTGAATCGGGCAAAAGGTTGAAAAATGATAGTAAAATATTTATATTTTAGTTAAATTGCAGAAACACCTTAAAAAAATGTGGAGATGAAGAATGTGCTGACAATTTCAGTTTTAGCCATTATTTCGGCTTTAATCTTCTCGTGCGGAGTGCAGAGAGGGGCAACAGCTCCGGGGAGCGGAGGTCTTGCCATAAAAGACACCCTATCTGTTCAGGACTCTTTAGAGTATGAGCTTATAGTATTTGATTCTGCTTATGAGTACTGGCTGGAGACAAGAAGTTTCAGCAAATCACAGTACAGCAATCAATATCTCAAAAACATGAATCGCCTGTATGCAGATGAGTGGAACAGAAGATATGCAAAAGGGGACCGCAGATTTGATTCATATCTCAGCTACGACCCCTTTGCAGATTACGATTTTGAATTCAGTTACAGACTCTTCATGTATTTTAAATATTTCGAAGAGGTAAATCGTCTGAAAATTCTGCCCGGCAGGTAAATCTCTGCCCAACAAATAAATTTCGATTACGCAACAAACAACGCGTACAAAACTCCCAAAACACCTATCGAAGCCAGTATAAACACAGGCTTAGTAGGCATAATTCCGTTATTTTCGGCAGTCTTGCCAAATATTCCAAATACCAGAGGGTGCACAAGGAACGGCATTGCAAATACAAAGGCAATCATCTCTGCAGCCTGAGGGCCAAACATACCACCCTGAATAGCTGCAAAAAGACCAAAGTGAGAAATAGCCGATGAGTTGGCCATTACCGCATCGTTCAGTCCGACATTACCTAAGGTTAAAAGGAAAAGACCTCCAAATACCGCTGTTAACTGCCAACCCAGCGAGAAGAGCATAAGCCCCTTTATCTCTTTAGCATCCTGATTGTTAGCTTTTTTTAGAATTCTAAGACTCCATGCGGTAAAGAAAATACCCGCCGCTACAACCATAAGAGTGTATGGAATGAGCAATTTGCCCGCCGAAGCACTTGCCGCAAGTATTGAAAATACAAATACGTGGCCTACAAAAGGAACATTAATCATAATTGGGGCTCTCACCTGGGCATCTTCGCCAAGGTCACCCGCCGTACATGCACCTGTAAGTCCTGAGTGAGAGAGAGAACCGGCCATTCCGGGAGCTAGATTTCTTATGTGATTTGATTTCCCCAGGAAGATCAGGATAGCCAGTCCTCCAAACATCCAGAGTAGCTGCCCGAAGAAGCCATATGCAAGCACAGAGGTCATTCCTGTAAGTTGGAAAGCATCCGCAATTCTGGATCCCCCAACCATGAAATTGGCAGCAAGAACCACCGGAATACCTGCAAACAGGAGAGATCTGATTGTTGGACCAAACTTCCAGTTTGAAAAAATCATACCGGCAATTACTGAAAAGATCATTGCGAAGAATATCTCCGGAAGTGCAATAAATGGCCTTATAGCTTTTGATATATAAAATGCAAGAAGCAAAATTCCCAGTATTGCCGCAGTCTCTGCTATGCCCTTACGGATATAGACCGGCTTGTTAGTAATTTTTGCTCTGTAGTCTATTAAGATTATTGACCCTACAAGGCCTAAGTAACCCAGCAGAGGATAAAAAGCGTCCAAAGGCTCGTTGTTGTTGTGCCCTATTATGACCCTCTTCATAGATTCAATTCCTATGAGAATGAAAAAAGCTCTTACTAAAAACATGAACTGGGTGAATTTGGTTCCCAAAAACATCTCCTCCTGCGAAGGGATTACAATGTCTGTTTTGTCAAGCTCCTGTTTGCTGATAATTTTTCTTATCTCCTGCCCTCCCATAAAGAAGGATGCGATAAGAGCGGTAATTGTGACTTTGCTCGTGAAGTCAACAATCGGAAACTCCCTGAGTCCCGGAGTAGCCATGCCTGTACGGGTAAGAATGTACCCCATAAGAAGGCCGAAGATAACAATGATAAGTATCGGTGAATAACGGGTCCCGGCTACAAATGTTCTTGATACAAGAACCATAGATATAACCATAAGAAACGTAAGCCAAAACTGATTCAGAATGTGAGTGTTGGCCGTGAAGTCGGTGATCTGTTCCATCGATTGGTTTTAAGTTAGTAATTTAATTTCGGTTGCAAAAATATAGAAAAAAATGAGGAATAAAATCCCCGTTCTTTCTCAATTGTACAGATTGAATGGCCTTTACGCGGCATTGCTCTGTAAACATAGATGTTGTAAAATTGCCAAGTGAGTAGTGAATAAGTGATTTTCTTGGCTTTCCGGTTGAGTCTTTAAAGTGATAGAAAATTCTCTTTTCGTCCATGTTTTCAAAAAGTGCTGCAACATCTTTCTGCTTGTGTTCTTCAAGAAATCTGTACCCGTTACCGAGAACAATCTCTGAAGGCTGAACTACATGAGGATGTGTGCCGCCAATAAAATCAGCACCGGCTGCAGCAAGATCTCTGCCCACTCTCATGATTTCAGTGTCGGGGTACATTTCGAATTCAAATCCCCAATGGATATATATAATTTTGAAATCAAGCCCCTCACGCTCCATTTGTTTAAGTGCTCTAATGGGTTCTGAGAGGTCAATCTTCTCCTTTTGCAAAGGGGCCAATCCCGGAATGTAGTTGATTCTAACATTACCTTTTTTTAACGCAGAGGGTTCATTTAAGCCCCATGAGGTAGCATAAAACCCAATTCTGACACCGTTTTTTTCTATCACTATGAAATTTCCCTCATGCTCATTTGAATCATTACCGCCAGGGATTGTTGCTCCGGTGTACCTTATCCCCTCTCCTCTAAGGAAATCCATAGTCCTCCTCAGTCCATCTACCCCCATATCCAAAGCATGGTTGTTTGCAAGTGACAGCGCCGTAAAAATATTGCTACCGTCATCTTTTTTAAAAGATCTAAGAAGTTTTGGAGAGGAGTTATATTTTGCATAGTCAGGCCAGAAGGCGCGAACCTTTTGAAGAGTGTCAATCGGGGTCTCAAGATTACCAAATACCATATCAAATTTTGAAAGGTACTGCCTAAGCTCTTCGTCAGGAAAGTCATCTCTTATTTTACGCATCCACATTATATCACCGACAAAAGCCATTGAAAGAACTATTTCATCATTGTCTGATACTTCTTTATTGTTTAATAGAAGTTCTCTATCAAGATTTTTGTATTCAATAGCATCAACAGTTACATCATCAGACTCATCCTCTCCGGTTTTAAAGGCTCCGTCAGATACCTTGATGAATTCAAGATATTCATGCTGAATCTTAAAAAATTGGACAATGCTGTCTGGTGCTGATATCTTTTTCTGAAAATATTTTCTGATGTACTTAACGCCTGAAGGCAATGCTTCTTTAAAGCTCAAACCTTCTGCACGAAAATCTTCATATGAGTTGTTTTTACCGCCCGATGAGAACCATAATATGGCAAAAACAGTAATAAATGTGATAAAAAAAGTTATAAGGGAGATCCGGAAAACCCTTAGGATTTTCTTAGCTCTGCTGTAGAGGCGCCTTTGTGTATCGGTGTTGCTCATATAAAAAATCAACAGAGTAAAAATAGTTAATTGGAGGCAAATAAAAAAGCCCGTAAAAATACGGGCTTTTTTGTGGAGAATATCGGAGTCGAACCGATGACCCCTTGCTTGCAAAGCAAGTGCTCTAGCCAACTGAGCTAATTCCCCGTTTAAGCGAGCGCAAAGGTAAGCAAAGAAAGGGAAAATGCAAATTTGAGAATTAGCCGCAGAAAGTTTACTTTCTAAAGGCGATTTCGAAAAATTTGCGAAGAAGCTCAGCTTCTTCTTTTCTTTGCCGCTGTTTGCCGAGCGGGAGGGGAAACACGGAGACGCGAAGCGACGACGTAATTCCCGAAGGAATTCAAGACGCATTGCGACAACGTAATTTCCAAAAATGTAAAAGAACTCTTCTCGTAGTCCCGAGCGGAGTTGAACCGCTGACCCCTACATTATCAGTGTAGTGCTCTAACCAACTGAGCTACGGGACTGTTAAAATTCAATGATAGCATTAAGAGTAACTGTAAAGGGAAACTCCTTTGGTCAGTTAAGCTCCAAAAAGGAGGTGTTCCAGCCACACCTTCCGGTACGGCTACCTTGTTACGACTTAGCCCCAGTTACCAGTTTTGCCTTAGGTCGCTCCTTGCGGTCACGAACTTCAGGCACCCCCAGCTTCCATGGCTTGACGGGCGGTGTGTACAAGGCCCGGGAACGTATTCACCGCGCCATGGCTGATGCGCGATTACTAGCGAATCCAACTTCACGGAGTCGAGTTGCAGACTCCGATCCGAACTGAGATAGGTTTTTGAGATTAGCATTCCATCGCTGGATAGCGGCCCTCTGTACCTACCATTGTAACACGTGTGTCGCCCCGGACGTAAGGGCCGTGCTGATTTGACGTCATCCCCCCCTTCCTCACACCTTACGGTGGCAGTCTCGCTAGAGTCCCCAACATTACTTGATGGTAACTAACGACAAGGGTTGCGCTCGTTATGGCACTTAAGCCGACACCTCACGGCACGAGCTGACGACAACCATGCAGCACCTCGATACAGACTATTGCTAGCTATGATATCTCTACCATATTCCTGCACCGTTCGAGCCCGGGTAAGGTTCCTCGCGTATCATCGAATTAAACCACATGTTCCTCCGCTTGTGCGGGCCCCCGTCAATTCCTTTGAGTTTCAACCTTGCGGTCGTACTCCCCAGGTGGATAACTTATCGCTTTCGCTTGGCCACCGACTGTGTATCGCCGACAGCTAGTTATCATCGTTTACAGTGTGGACTACCAGGGTATCTAATCCTGTTTGATCCCCACACTTTCGTGCATCAGCGTCAATAATGGCTTTGTGAGTTGCCTTCGCAATCGATATTCTGTGTGATCTCTATGCATTTCACCGCTACACCACACATTCCACTCACAGCAACCATATTCCAGCTATACAGTATCAATGGCAGTATCCCGGTTGAGCCCGAATATTTCACCACTGACTTATATAACAGCCTACGCACCCTTTAAACCCAATAAATCCGGATAACGCTCGCATCCTCCGTATTACCGCGGCTGCTGGCACGGAGTTAGCCGATGCTTATTCGTATGGTACTCTCATCAGTCTTCACGAAGACCTTATTGCTCCCATACAAAAGAAGTTTACAATCCATAGGACATTCTTCCTTCACGCGGCATGGCTGGATCAGATTTCCATCCATTGTCCAATATTCCTCACTGCTGCCTCCCGTAGGAGTCTGGACCGTGTCTCAGTTCCAGTGTGGGGGACCTTCCTCTCAGAACCCCTAGACATCATAGCTATGGTAAGCCGTTACCTTACCATCTAGCTAATGTCACGCGAGCCAATCCGTATCCACCAAAGCTTTAAATC
>JAUYTX010000026.1 GCA_030695025.1 Bacteroidales bacterium
CTTTATTGAAAAATTTATTTTGAACAAAATCTCTTATTCCAATTCTTTTATCCAGCTGCTTATAAGAGTAGATAAGTGAGATCAAAGATGCTGATATTGAAATTCCATAAGCTGTTATACCTTGTAAAAAAACAAAAGAAAGGTAAGCAATCGTCGTGCAAAGCAGTAAAACAGAAAACATCCCAATCAGCTCTTTACTCATGTAATAATTATATAATCGCCTGTTCATAACATTAATTAAAACAAGATATATAACGTGCAGAATAACAAAGCCATATCCAAGACCAGTTAAACCACCCAGATAGTAGCCTGCTGAACAAAAAATAAGAAAACTTAAATTTGTATAACCTCCCTCCATAAGAAAAAAGACTTTTTTATCCCCTTTTGCGTAAGAAATTGCACCAATAGAGTATGATGCTGCCTTAAAGATCATACCGAAAGCCAGCACTCTTATAAGTCCTGAAATGTGAAGAAACTCTTCTGACAACAGCACTCGTATCATTAACGGAGAGGCTATTATAAGAAGAATCAGAATAGGCGCCGCAATAAGAAGTGTAATTTCTGCCTGATGGTTAACCATCTCTCTTACCTTTGAATTGTCGTCACTCACAGCTGCAAGACGAGGTTGGTAATCAATAATAATGGCGGTAAAAATAAGCCCTATTGACTGATTTGTTATATTCATGGCTGCCTGATAAAACCCAAGATCGGCAACAGATCCTTTACTGCTTATAAAAATGTTTAAAAGATAGTGGACGAATGAAGCTATTGCAGTTGTGGCCATCATTGCGACTCCCAGTTTTACCATATCTCCTCCTTCGGAAATAGATTGCCTGAATGACATCTTTACATCTGTTTTTTTGTATTTTGAGGTGTAATACAGACTGAAAAGATAGGTTACAAATGCCGAAAGTATCAAAGCAGGAACAATCGCTTTAATTCCAAAAAAGTAATACAAAGGTACAGATACTAAAAGCGATACAGCAGATCCTGTTAGAGTCAGCTTTGCATAACCTTTATTATCTCTTGCTCCCCGCAGTATTGATCCGTTACCGGTTGAAAGAGTGTTAAAAAGGACCATCAGAGAGAGAAACAAAAATGCAACAGTGTATTTGTTGCTTCCAAAAGTGGTGCTGCTGAGAAGAGGAGAAAAGAGCAAAACAGCAATCATACCCAGCAAGGCTGTAATATTAAGCCACCGGGAGAATACATGAATAATCCTTGAAATTTTCTCTTTGTTTCCACTTTCGACCGCTTGAGAAATATCCCTCACCGAACTGAAGTTTAATCCCAAACCTGTTACATTACCTATTATGGTCACCGATGATACAAACAGACTGTTTATACCCATACCGGAAGCACCCAACAGTAAAGCTATAACTTTACCCCGTAACAGATTTAAAATAACCTGAATAATCTGCACCCCTCCAAAAAGCGATGTAGCTTTAAAAACTTTTTTATATGATGTGTTTGCCTCCAACTATTGAGTGCTTGAATTGTAACGCTCCCATTCACCACTTGAATGGTTGTATTGCTTTATCACCTTTGCCGGATTTCCTGCAACAATGCTAAATGGCGGAACATCTTTGTTAACAAGAGAGCAAGCGGCAATAATACTGTGTTTCCCGATTGTAACTCCTTTTGTTATTACAGCATTTGCTCCAATCCACACATCATCTTCTATATTAATTAATGATGTAGACACTCCTTGTTTACTGATGGTTATGTTGCACTCTTTGTAGTTATGATCAAGCCCTGACAGGACAACACCCTGAGCAATAATTACATTATTCCCTATTGATACCGGACCAATGATCACATTTCCCAAACCTGCTCTTGACTCCTTGCCAATTATTACATCTCCAACCATATTATTTACAATAGAAAAATCCTCAATAACAGATCTTTCACCAAGAGAGAACCGGTTAAACGGCACCAAATCTTTTCTTACACTTCTGTAAATGACCGACCCTCTGCCTCTGGATGTATAGAATCTCATAAAAAGTCTAAGCCAAACTCTGGGTCTGGTTTTTATGGGGTGAACCATGAGGTTTAATACAAGCTCTTTAAGCCTGGGATTGGATTTGACTCTATCTTTTATATTGCTCATTGTAAATAGTTTTATAAATATCCAGCAGACTTTGTGCACAGTTTTTCCATGAGAATGCTTTGATTCTCTCTTTTCCCCTGGCAACCATGACCCTGTAAAAATCTGGGTTCTCAAGTTCAATTATTGCATTGGCAATCTGATAGGGCATTTCCGGAGAAACAAGAACTGCCGCATCTGATGCAACCTCCGGCATTGCTGAAACATTTGATGTGATAACCGGTGTTTCACATGCCATGGATTCAAGAATTGGTATCCCGAAACTCTCCCTTAATGATGGGTATAGGAACGCAAAAGCGCCTGAATATATCGCCGGCAGATGATTATTTGGGATATAACCCGGCGCATAAATGTAATCTTTGATGTGTGAAATACCCTCTTTTGCCAGAATCTTATTTATGTAGTCTTTATCAAGGTCAGCAACCAATAGTGGTAGTTTTTTTTCGGATTTTTCAAGATAGATACTGTACGCTTTAAAAACATTTTCAGTGTTTTTTTTAGGATCAGTATTGCCTAAAAAAAAGAGGTAGCTTGCATGGTTAATATATGCAGAGGTAATCTGATTGAAGTCATCAACTCTCTTAAAATGAGAGCCAAATCCGTTATAAACAGAAATAACTTTATCGTCATCAAGGTTTAGCCTCTTTTTTATTACCCCAGCTTCATAATTGGATACAGTTATGATCTTTTTACATTGAGGAATTATTGCCGGTACTACCAATTTACGATAATACCAACCCATTGTCTGATATAAAGAGGCGTTTGACTTTACTCTCTTTTCAAGAAAAATAATGTCATGAAGCGTCAGCACAAGAGGTGTGCTGCAAAAGACAGGCGCAGTGTTAGATGTACAGTGCAGTATGTCTGGTTTTATCTTTTTTACAGCACGCAAAAGTGCCACCTGTTCCCAAAAAGGATAGAGCGGAGCTTTTACTCTTACAATATGAAAGTTGTCTGTCTCTTGCAAAACAGCCTCATCGTCTCCGGGAGATACAATTATAAAGTATTCATTCTCTTTGTCAAGCTTTTGCAGCTCACGAACAGATTCCAGAGCAACAAAGTCCATCCCGTGCTTCTTTTTCCTGAAAATTCTCTGTGCCTCTATTGCTATTTTCATATCACTCTCCTTTTGTAGTGTGAATAAATTTTTTGTTTACGCCCTTCAGGCGAAACATATTAATTGCCATAAGCATAAATAGTAAAGGGACTCTTTTGATTGCTCTGATGCTCTCCTTTGTAACCAGATGGTCAGGAGTTGCCAGTGCAAAAGAGAGTGTTAATAGCATAAAAGAGAGCCACCATTTAATAGAAAGTCTCCAGTCATAAAGTGATGTAAAAATGGCAAATATGACAATCAACCCAAGCGTTACAACCCGTGGAAGCAAAGTCCACTGAAAAAGTTTATCAATATAATCTATCCTCCCATTCATAATCGCTCCGGGTAGATCTTTAATACCGGTAAAAAGAGATCCAAACTGAGCAGCAAGCCACCTGCGTCGTTGGTTGTAAAACACCACTTTATTCCTGGTCTTTTCGTCATAAACCGGCACATGGTCAAGATAGTCAATATATACCCCCTCTTTTAACAGCAACAATTCAAGCTCTTTATCCTCGCCGGCAGTAGATAGCTTTGTGACATTTTTCGAGAACCATTTATAGCTGAAGGCCATCCCTGAACCTATGAGTGCAGACGAAAGTCCCATATTAACGTGCCCCTTTCTGAAAATTGAGTTGTTAATCTCCTCACTTATTGCATCCAGTAAGGCTATGTCTCCGTTAATGTTTTTTGCGGTTCTGTGAGCCTGAACTGCAGTTGAACCGGAATAGAATGCATTGTTAATTTCGTTAAAGAACTCTTTGCCAATAATATTATCGGAATCAAGTATTACTACAATGTCAAATTTTTTGTCCTCTAAGTTATCAATCGCAAAGTTGAGTGCATAGGCTTTTGAGCTTTTTTCGGGGTTAATTGTAAAGAGGGTAATCGGTTGGTTTGATAGCCATTCGTTAGTCTCCTCTTCCATTTTGTCTGATATAACCACTGTCAACAGTTTATCTCCCGGATAGTCAGATGCCAGGACTGAATTAACTGAATCCCTAATTACGCTGTCGTCTTTATAGGAGGGGATGAGAATCAGAAATCTCATTTTTTTTGCAGCAATCTTGTATTTGCGCCCACTTCTCATAGCAGAAGAGAGTGAGAAAATAAATATATAAAATACAGATATTGCTGTTATTATATGAACGACAACATCAATAATTTGTATAATTTTTATAATTCCCATTCTTACATTTTAATAAAATCAGCCACGCCTTTAAAAACTGCTCCTGCAAGATCCAATCTTTTTTTGAAAAGTGATAGAATTATCTCCTTGGTACTAGCAATGGCAATAAGGTAAATATAAGATAAAATTCTGACAGCACCCCTTCTGTTTTTCTTTGCAAATAAGAGGCGGTTCCGGGCGAGATAATATCTTTTCAAAGGGCTGTCCAATCCTGTGCTCATACTCTCTTTATGTACAATGAGTGACTGGGGTAAATACCAAAGTTTATACCCTTTTTCCCTAAATCTCATCCCCCAGTCAAGCTCTTCGTAGTAAAGAAAATAATCTTCAGACATTAGTCCCACCTGGTCAAGAGCCTCTCTGCTTATCATTATTGCGGCGCCATGGTTAAATGCTGTTTCATGAGGGGTATCAAACTGGCCATAGTCAGCCTGGGAGTATCCCTCTATATGATTTCTCAAGGTAATGGGAGTAAGATCGGAATACCCTGCAAACTGAATTGTTCGGGGAGGATTAAGAAAGTGTATCTTAGGTGAGACAGCACCCACATGAGGGTTTTTATCCATAAATTTGACAAGTTCCATAACAGAATCATCAGGAAGCAAAGTGTCATTATTAATAAGCATTACATAGCGCCCGTGTGAGCTTAAAATGCCTAAATTGTTGCCCCCGGCAAAACCAAGATTTTTCTCGCTTCTGATAAAATAAAATTCGGGAAATTCCTCTTTTAAAGCAGATGCCTCATCACTTTTAGATCCGTTATCTACAATTATCGCCTCATATCTTACATCACCAAGAAACATCTTCATACTAAGAAGAAGCTCTCGTGTATGTTTTATGCCATTAAAATTGACAGTAACAAATGATATGTCAGGCAGAATATTGTTCATTTATAAGTTCTTTTTCAATTCTCGGGCTGATAAAGACTATGGTCATACAGATAAAAGTGATAAATGCAAAGGGAAACTGGCCCAAAATTTCAATTGAATAGGCTGCAGTATAAATACCCGAAATACCACATAATATTGCGGTCACAATCCCTTTTATTTCGGTTGTTTTCAATCTGAACATGACGAGAAATGAGCCGTGAAGGAGAATATACATGAGTATCAGCAAATGTAAAATAAGACCTACAATTCCTGTCTCAACCCATATCATTACGTACCAGGAGTCACTTGGAATAATTGCCAGTACCGGATCGGGCATATATGATGTTGCACTGCCACGGCTCATTCCCAAGCCTGCCCCCAGTGGCTTATCCCTCATGTATATCTTTAAAATCCTTTGATTTTCAAACCTGACAAGCAACGAAGGGTCTTCAGGGTTAAATGCAGATCTCATCCTTCGTATATATTGATTCCCTTGTCCGTAGCTTGTCTCACTCAAAAACCAGTAACCTCCCGCAACAAAGAGAGTTGTAATAATTATTATCTTAAAATTTTTTGAAAGAAACGCAAAAGCTACTAGTCCAATAAATGGTACAGCAAGAGAACCCCTCGTGCCTGAAATTATCATTCCGTAAGCGCAAATCGCTGCAGTAACTGCCAGAAATATCCTAAGCTTGTACTCTTTAATATATATGGCAGCTATCCCGAATACCAGCATAGAAAAGGCTATTCCGGTACCAAAATTGGCTGCATCGGTAAATATTGAAAAGTATCTTATGCCTGAATAGATTATGTGAGTTGTTCTGCCTCCTGCGTCGAGCCACCTTTGCTCTGCAAAGTCAAACCCAAAGGTTTTCTGTATAAAGGCCTTCAAAACGGCAAAGATCGAGAGCAGAGCCCAAAGAATAAGTATCTTTCTTATATGCTTGTACTTTGAAACAAACAGAGATGTTAATAGCACTATTATGAAGAAGTACATACCAACTCCTCTGACAGAGGTTGCCCATGCAACTATGCTTGATGAACTTGGATTAAAGGCCTGCAATACACAGTAAATTAGCCAGATAAAAGAGAGGAGAGTGAGTAGATGAAGTGAATACTTAAAATTCAGAGGACCATCTTTTCTAAAAACCTGCAGAATAACAACAAGTATTACCACAATAAGAGTCATATCCATGAAGATACCCGGAGCTAAAGAGTGTATATATCTGGACAATCCCGATATAAGGTAGTTGATGGTAAAGAGTGACAAAAATGCTAAAAAAGGTCTCTCAATAAGGAATAACAATATGAGCAACGATGCCGGAAGCAGATAAAGTATCATCCCGGCAGAGGTCCCGAATTTGAGATTTACGATTGTTGCAAAAGCAGTAAGCAGCAGTACCGTTATATAAACCAGGGCTGCACCAAGGTTTGAGGAAATATTTTTAAAGACCTCCACCTCTTCATTATTTTGAAGTTAAACCAAACTGCTTAAATCTGTAAAAGATACTGCGCCTCTTTGAAAGAGGAGGGAGCAGACCCAGGAAGCTTTCGGCTGCTTCGCGTTTAGTATTGGTGAGATATAGCATCAACGGAGTCTCCTCTGCCTGTTCTTTAAGCCTTTCAAATGCGATTTTGTCTATATCTTTCCAAACTTTGTCTGCCCTTACTAATAATAGATTTAACGAGGCCTCTCTGAGCAAACCTACAGGAATTGCTGAATACTTGACAGGCTTATGCTCAACTATAATAATATCCTCGTTTTCATAATCATACAGTTGTGAAAGGTTGCTTGAAAGGATAAAGTCTCTCGATTCACTTGTTATGGTGTCGTGCCATGATATAACCCTTACTCTCAATCCTCTTTCTGTCCAAAACTCCTGAAGAAACGAGATTAAAGTGCTTTTTCCGGCATCTTCATCAGTACTGATAAAATTAATTATATCGGGCCTCATTACGGGATTAAGGTACGGGACAATAACATTTGCCAGATATGCGGTAGCTATCCTCTCGTACTCGCTATTGAATGCCCTGTATCTGAACGTTTGCTTCTGAGGGAAGGCACCAAGTACTTTTGCAGGGATAAGTCTCTCTGCGCGTCTTCTGTCTCTTACGGTGCGGTCCAGTAATTCAACAAGGATAAAGAAAGCTAGCAACAAAAGAAATGTTCCGACAAAAGTAGACCCTACAATATATTTTCTTGCTGTTGGTATAGCTGATACCGGAAACAACGGAGGATTTATCGGCTTTAAGTTAGCAGATGTCATCTGAAGTGTCTTCTGTCTCATCAATGCCGTGTTCAGACTTTGTAATGTAGAAAGGTATGAGTGCTCCAGAAACCCTATATCACGTTCCATCCTTTTGAGGGTGGACCCTATGGGTGAGAATGTGACATATTGATCTTCCATCCCCTTCTTAACCTCCTCCATAACTTTAAGCTCAGCCAAAGCTTTTGTTTTGTTAATAGTCTCAGCTATCCATTGATCGACATATACTGTTGTTGCAATTCCGTCTTTAGTGTATCGCTTCTCACCAATCTCAGTGGAAATTCGTCTCAGATCATTTTCGGCAACTTTTAATCTCGCTTTATAATCTTCAAGAAGAGCAGAATAGCTGGAAATTGAATCCCTTTTATACATCTCAATTCTGGCAATATGATTGGTTAGGGAATTGACAGTATTGAGTTTATCAATAAATATTGTGTTGTTTTCAATGAGTTGTGTCTGGTCTTTTATCTTAATTTCTAACTCTTTGACAATATCTGTTGATCCAGAATATCTCAGAAGGGCATCATTATATAACAGATCATAATCTCTTGATTGAGCTGATATGATTTTAGTCTGCTCGTCGTAGTTAATTACTTTGTTTTCAATATAATATTCTGTAAGAGCGTCTTCTGTTTGTCGTAATTTTTTGCTGATTATCTCCAGTTCATTTTTGAAGTAATCTACCACATTATTTGTCTCTCCGTACCTTAGAAGTGCATATTGGTTTACAATCTCTTCATTAAGAATCAAGAGAGTGTTATATGCAATTCCGGGATCATTTGCAGCATATTTTATTTCGAGCATATCGCTGTTAAAAACCCTTTTAACCTCAATTCTACTTAGAGCGCTGTAGCTGTAGTGAATATGATACCAGTTAAAAAGACCATAAACAAAATTGTCGGGAGAGGCCTTTTCGTATGATTTTAAATTTTCAATTGTTTTCTCTGCAGATGTTGGGTCAATAAGAGCTTTAACCTCCCTTGGCGTAATTCGCAAAAGCTTTCTATAGTTTGCTGCAGTGATATAGTTGTTATCTTTAGTCGTGTCTCCCAAGATCATGTGCTGTGCGTAAAGTTTGAACGACACCTCTCTGAGAGTGCTTTTAGACTTTAATATACTGATAAGGTTATCCATCCCGTTATTAATGGCGAACCAGTCTGTTCTCGAAGACTCCAAACCGCTTTCAACAGAATATCCCGATGCAATGCCGGTATATAAAGTTGTGCTTACCTCATAATACCTTTCAAGGTTACTTGTCTTTTGAATGGCATATATAGTGGTAAGAACAGGAATTGCTATCAGCCAAAACCTGATTCTGTAAAGCATTTTTATAACCTGAGAAACAACTTCCATAGTTACTTGCTTATTATCTTAATATTAGACAATATTTCGAGACTTAAAATGGAACTATACAATTGTGCTTTTATTCTTTCAAGCTGTAAAAAAGCCTGAGTTTGCTGACTTTTGGCTACTCCAAGCATCTGAGCCGTAGCAGCCCCCATTATGTAATCTCTTTGTATAGATTCAAACTGAGCGGAAGCAAAAGAGTATTGTTCAATAGTAATTTTAAGGCTATTTCTCATCTCAATGGCAACTGTGTAACCCTGAATTATTTTGAGTTTCTGATCATTATGCCACATGTCCCTCTCTTTAAGAGTCTCCTGAATCTTCAGCTGCTGTCTTTTTATGCGGTTTCTTCTGTCAAAAAGCCTGTCGAGAGGTATTCTCGCAGAGGCACCTATGTTGTAC
Source organism: Bacteroidales bacterium (assembly GCA_030695025.1). GTDB lineage: Bacteria > Bacteroidota > Bacteroidia > Bacteroidales > UBA932 > Bact-08. Next base: position 9,278 of record JAUYTX010000026.1, read on the forward strand.
CAAAGTTGCTCCCCGGCAGAATACTGATAGACTAAAGGGTAGTCAGAGCCAATATCGGTGTAGGAGTTAATCCCAATTACTCCGTATTGATAAGTTCCTAATAGGTTTATATATTCCAGCCACCTACGTCTCTCTGTTTTTAGTGAAAGTTCCTCACCCTCCATACGGTAGTTGTAAAATTCAACGGTAGGTCCCTTTTTTGCTCCCTCAAAAAGCTCATCAAGCGACGGTAGTTTAAGATTAACAAGATCCTCTGAGAGCTCCTGTGCCCTGAGAGTAGTTATCGAAAAAACTACCAATAGCGAAATAAGTAAAACCCTCATATAATTTTATACATTTTCTTTTTGAACGAAAGCTGTAAATGTTTTTAGTATTACCCTTAAATCCATCCAAAAAGAGTAATTTTTAGCGTAATATATATCCAGTTGTTTCCTCTGCTCTGGAGATAATTTTCCGGAATCACCTCTTTTTTCCACCTGCCACAAACCTGTAAGTCCGCTTGGCCCCATGAATCTGTCAATGTAAAGGTCAGATGTGAGTTTCTCAGCTTCATATAATGGTAAAGGTCTGTTGCCGACTACCGACATATCCCCTTTAAGAATATTGATTAACTGAGGTAATTCGTCAATGCTGTACTTGCGGATTATCCTTCCTACTTTTGTTATTCGTGGGTCATTTTCGTATTTAACAAAGTTCTCTTTGTTTTTTATCCTTTTTTCACGTAGAAAATCACTCTCCTTTACTATTGTATCATCTGAGTAAAAACAACTTTCACAATCAGCCTCCTCTCCTGTAAGAGGAATGGTTACTTCATTGCTGTAATCATAATAGCTGTCAACCTCTGCCTCTTTATACTGATTAAGCTCCATAAATTCTTTGAGCCTCTTATCAGCATCTTTATACATAGATCTGAATTTAAGAAAATCAAACACAATATAGTTGCTCCCAACTCTTTTTGATTTGTAAACAATGGACCCTTTGCTCTCCAAAATAATTGCTGCAGAGACCAAAATCAGAAGTGGTGAGAGGAAAATTATTGCAGCCAGTGAAAAGAGAATATCAAAGCTCCTTTTCCATAGAGGACATTTGTATATTCCTAAAGGTTGCTGCACTCTGGATGCCGCAGTTATCAGGTCCTGATGTGTTGCAACAAATTCAATTCCATTAAGCAGTCGGGCTTCTGATACATAGGGATGAATTGTATCACTGATCCCAATTTTCTGATATTTTGGGATCTCCTCTTTGTCAATCCTTTCGGTAACAAGTACTAGATAGGAATTTGGGAAATTTTTCTTAAGATATTCAATTCTGGACGAATCAAACTTAATACCAGTTTTTTCGTACAGAATCAGCATAGGTAGTGACCCTGCATTCTCTTGCCTCTTAATTATCTGCTCAGCCTCGGCATGGTCACCCGCAAAAATAATTTCATTTTTTAAAATTGACCGAAAATGGTTGATAATCTCGTCATTTTTACCTACATATATTGTAAAAACTGTCACGATACTAGTTTTTTAAGCCTTACTTTTAACTCCATCGGATTGAATGGTTTTGAAATATAATCATCAGCTCCTTTTTCCAAAAGCTCAATTTTCTGTGAGGTGCTGTCTTCACTGGATAGTACTACAAACGGAATTGAGCGAAAAAGATCGTTTTTCTTAATGTAGTCCAAAAAATCAACCCCACTCATATTGGGCATATTTAAATCTGAAATAATTAAGTCAGGTAGATTTCCTTCGGTTAGCCATGCAATTGCCCTTATAGGATCTTCAAAATAGATACAATCAAAGATCTCTGAAATATACACTTGAATTACCTTGGCAATTGTAGGCTTGTCATCTACAATCAATACTTTCTTTTTCACGGGATTCAACATTTTTTGGTTAGTCATTATATAATGTAAATATACTAAAAAGTAATGAATTCGGGGTAATCGGAGAATTGTTTTTATAATTTGTTAATTTAGCACACTGAAATATCACAATAATTACAAAACAAATGGGATTGAAAGCGGTAAAATTATACTTCAGATCGATTGTTTGTGCGATTTCTATGATAATATTGACTCTATCTGTTGCAGCCTTTTTTGCCTCCAAAACCGAGCCGGAAAAGACTCTGACATTACAGTTTCTTAGTCTGTTAATTCCAATCGTTATCATTATAAACATCAGTCTGTTAATATGGTGGGCCGTAAGAAAAAAGATTTGGCTTCTTATTCCCCTTATTGGACTGTTTTTTAATTACAAATTCATAACTGCGATTATCGGATTTCTCCCGGGCAGCTCTTTTTCGATAAATGATAATTCTATCGTAATTGCAACTTATAACGTAAATTATTTCTTCTATAAAGAAGATTCGAATTTGGCAAGTATTGCGAAAATGGTTGAAAATTACACAACAGATATCTTATGTCTACAGGAGGTTCAACCCCATCCTCTTTTCAGTTTGGATGAAATTATGTCTGAGTTTAAAAGTTTACCATATTCATTTATACACATAGGTGACCATAATGAAATAGGTATGGCCCTATTCAGTAAATTCCCTATTATCCGTGCTCAAAAGGTAAAGTTCCCTGATAGCGGCAATGGATTTATGTGGGCAGATATTCTCTTTAAAGGAGATACCATACGCGTTCTTAATAACCATTTTCAAACAACAAGTCTTTCAAAAGCCAGAGGAAAGAGAACTGCAACAGTAATCGAAGCAATGGGAGAAAATTATTTAAAAAGGGCCCAACAGGCCAGATTTGTAAGGAGCTTTACCGACACCACATTATACCCCATTATCTTGTGCGGTGATTTTAATGACACCCCACACAGTTATGTATATTCAACAGTTAAGGGAGATGATTTAACTGATGGCTTTTCAATTAAGGGTTTGGGATTTGGAGGAACCTACCGTAATAAACTGGGGTTGGTTAGAATAGACTATATTATGCACTCTGAGCATTTCAGAACAACTTTTTACAAAAGCGACCCGTCAAAATTAAGTGATCACCGGGCTATTTTTTCGGTGCTGGAATATCAAAACTAAAGGTTGATCCTTTGCCCTCTTCTGAAACAAACCAGAGATTACCTCCGTTTCTTTTTACAAACTCATCACATAGAAGCAATCCCAAGCCTGAGCCCTCTTCGTTTCCTGTTCCAAAGCTGGTAAAGTGGGTGTCTGTCTTAAACAATAGTTTTTGTTTCTCTTGGTTGATTCCTGCTCCGTAGTCCTTGATATCAATTATTACTCTGTTATCCTCCTCGGTAATTTTTATCTCAATCCTGGAGCCATCAAAGCTGAATTTTATTGCATTGCTCAATAGGTTTCTTAAGGCTGTTTTAGCCATGTCAATATCAATTCTGGCAATTCTATCTGTACCCCCCGAAAGTTCAATATCAATGTTTTTAAGCTTGGCTACTCCTCTAAGTACCTCTACAACACCGTTAACCAGATTCATTATCTCCACATCATCCTGGAAAACGCTATTTAGTCTGCCGGTCTGGCTTTTTGTCCATTTAAGAAGGTTGTCAAGAAGCGTAAAGCTATCGTCTGTAAGACGATTTGCCATAATAAGAAGATCATACATGTCCGGATCGACACTCTCTTTAGTAATTCCGTTGATAAGCACCTCCATCACCATTCTGATTGAAGCAATTGGAGACCTCAGGTCATGTGCAATAACAGAATATAATTTATCACGGCCGAGAATGGTCTTTCTTAACTCCTCTGTTTGTCTGGAAATTGTTCTTTTTGCTGCAATAAGTGAAATCTGGTGATTTATCCTTGTTAGAAGTTCGTCTTTGTTGAAGGGTTTGGAAACGTAGTCGGCAGCACCTAATTTGAAACCCTGCACTATATCGTCAGTTGAATTAAGAGCCGAGAGAAATATTATTGGAATCTCAGCCTTTTCGGGAATCTCTTTTAATTTTTTTGCAACCTGATGGCCATCCATTACCGGCATCATAATGTCAAGAAGAATAAGGTCAGGACTTTGCTCCATAACAATCTCCAAAGCATCCTTTCCGTTAAATGCAGATATGGTTTTATAACCTGCTTTTGAGATCAGAAGCTTTAGTAACAGCACATTTGCATCAACGTCATCTACAATAAGTACTGTAAAATCGGAGTTCTTAAAATCCATCCCGTTCATTTTCAAGCTTTTTAAAATAGCTAATAGTTTTAATCAGCCCGTCATCCAATTTAACTACGGGACTCCAGCCAAGCAGTTGCATAGCATAGCTGATATCAGGCTGTCTCTGTTTTGGATCGTCTTCAGGTAGCTTTTCATAAACAAAAGTCGATGATGAGCCGGTAAGGGCAACAATTTTTTCAGCCAGCTCTCTTATTGTAAACTCATCAGGATTACCAATGTTAACAGGGCCTATAACCGAATTATCAGTAGCCATCATTTTTATCAGCCCTTCTACAAGGTCGTCAATATACTGAAAACTTCTGGTTTGACAACCATTTCCGTAAAGCGTTATGTTTTTGTCTGACAGCGCCTGTGTTATAAAATTTGAGACAACCCGTCCGTCATTCGGGTGCATGTTAGGGCCATAAGTATTAAATATCCTTGCGATTTTTATCCTGACTTTGTTTTGTCTGTGGTAATCCATAAAAAGCGCTTCGGCGCATCTCTTTCCTTCGTCGTAACATGAGCGGATTCCTATTGGATTTACATTCCCCCAATAACTCTCGTCTTGTGGATGAATTGCAGGATCGCCATATACTTCGCTTGTTGAGGCCTGCAGAATTTTAGCATTAACCCTCTTTGCCAGGCCAAGCATATTTATTGCCCCCATCACAGAGGTTTTTATTGTCTTTATGGCATTGAATTGGTAATGAATAGGCGAAGCAGGGCATGCAAGATTGTAAATTTCATCAACTTCGGCATGATACGGGTTTATAACATCGTGTCTGACAAGTTCGAATCGCGGGTTCCCAATCAGGTGAATTACATTAGCTTTGGAGCCCGTAAAAAAATTGTCAAGACATATTACGTCGTTTCCCTCATTTACAAGCCTTGTGCAAAGGTGTGAGCCTATGAATCCAGCGCCACCGGTGACCAGAATTCTTTTCATAATTTTTGTATTAAACAAAGATAACAAAATTTGACTTTTAGTATTTACCTTTGGTATATAATGTTACTATTTACAAGAGTTACTTTGCAAAATTGGCATGATAAATATTCAAACAAAGATACATGACAGATATTCGATAGAATTTAAAACCTGGTTAAAAACAGACACTAACCAGCTATTAAATAAATATGCCGTAAATATTTGGGTGTTCATCCCCTATAACCTGGATATCAACAGATCTACATATTCCAAGAATATGTTCTACAGGGACATACGCACTAATATCAGGCTCATTACTCCTGTTTATCACATCGAAAATATTGCTAGCGAAAACTCAGAACCACTCACTTTTCTGAGGCAATCATTTCAAAAACTGGCAGAAAATCCAAATCCAGATAATATTGCCGATTTCGAGTACAACATAAAAATGTTCTCGGCAATCTTTAAAAGTTCTTTGCGAAATCAGGTTTTCCACATTATGGACGATCTAAACGCCCACTCCAGAAATGATGATTGTAAGGTTTTGATTACTGAGACCGAAAAAGTACTAAGGGAGTATAGAAAACTGTATACAATTATACAAAATGGAGGAATCCCCAAAGTGTGTTCTGACTACTTCCGTTTTGGCGATGAATTTTTGGGAAATATCATAAACAGACAGTTTTTCAGACTTTTAAACTATATGAGGGTGAATGACCCAAATATGTATTCATCCCAAAAAGAGCTTTTACTGAACCTTCTTAAAGGAGAGATACGTTACAGAAATGACAGGGGTTATCCCATAGTTGACAAAGAGAGTCAAAACATGAATCGTGATCTGGTTTACAGATCAGGAGCATTAAAAAAATATGCAGAGAGCGAGCTGTTTTTGAATGCGACAAAAAAAAGAGATGCAGTTCTTGTAGAACAAATATATCTAAGCATAGCTGCCGGGATATCAATGATATTTGCCACTGCAATTGCATTTTCGTTTCAGCTGAGGTTTGGCAGTTTTACAATGCCTCTTTTTGTTGCTCTGGTTGTAAGCTATATGCTCAAGGACAGGATTAAAGATCTTGTACGCTACTATTTTGCACACAAGCTTAAGGAGAAATACTTTGATAATGTGACCACTATAAGTCTCAATAACGTAAGAATTGGCTGGAGTCGTGAGGGGGTTGATTTTATTAAAGAGGAGAAGGTGTTGCCCCAGGCTATGAAGATTCGGGACAGAACTCCTCTTCTTGAGTCAGACAACAGAAGTTCGGAGGAGAAAATTCTGCTTTACCGCAAACTTTTGGAGATAGACCGTGAACAACTTGATAAAAATTCAGAGTATTACATATCAGGAGTAAACGATATTCTGCGATATAACATCTCAACATATCTGAATAAGATGGATGACCCTTATGTTCCTCTTTATGTCATAACTCCTGAGGGGGATTACGAGGAGGTTACCGGAGAGAAGATCTATTATCTCAATTTTGTAATTCAGCTCAAATATGGAGAGAAAGAGGTTTTTAAAAGATATCGTCTGGTCTTTAACCGTACAGGTATAAACGAAATAGAGGAGTTGTAACCTCTCCTTTCAGAGAGTTTGGTTTTTAGTTTCTTATCTGAGAAATCTCTTTTATTGCTTCGATGGCTGCATCAATCTCCTCTTCTGTAGTAAACGCACCTATGCTCATTCTTACTGTTCCGTGCATGTCAAACGTTCCAATTTGTTCATGAACAAGTGGTGCGCACTGAAGACCGGTTCTGACAGCAATATTGTAATCAACGTCCAGCATTGTACCAACATCTCCGGCCTCAAAGCCTGCAATATTGAACGATAGTACCGGATTATGGTTCTTTCTGCTGTTTGCGCAATAGGTTGTAACTCCCTTTATTTTACTTACCTCGTTGACCAGCTTCTCCCAAAGATCCATCTCTCTTTTGTGAATATTCATAATTCCCTCATGGGTAATCCATTTAACTCCGGCATAGAGGCCTGCCACTCCAAGAAGATTAAGGGTTCCATACTCGAGACGGTAAGGATACTCCTCCAGATGACCTCTGTATGCCGACCTTACGCCGGTGCCTCCTGCTCTGGTGTGGTTAATATGAACCCCTTCCCTAACATAAGAGCCCCCGATCCCTGTAGGTCCCATAAGGCATTTGTGGCCTGTAAAGCAGTAAACATCTATGTCAGACTCCTGCATGTCAAGATCAACCGATCCTGCTCCCTGACTTCCGTCAACAACAAACAGAACACCCTTCTCCTTGCAAATTTTTCCTATCTCTGTTAGTGGCTGTATTGTTCCCAGTACATTTGAACAATGTGTAACAATCACAAATTTTGTGTTCTCTTTAATTGCGTTTTTAATGTCCTGAGGATTTACATACCCGTCAAAATCAAAAGGGACATAGGTTACCTCAATTTCACCTTTCTGTTCCAAAACATAAAGTGGCCTTAATACAGAGTTATGCTCAAGCATGGTAGTAACCACGTGGCAGCCCTTTTCGACAAGACCATTGATTATCAGATTGAGTGTGTCTGTAGCATTGTAACTAAAGGTAAGTCTGTTGTGATCTCCTCCTCCGTTAAAGAGTTTTGTCAGCATCTTTCTGGTGCCGTTTACAACCTCCTCTGCCTCAAGGGCTGCATCAAAGCCCGATCTTCCGGGACTAACCCCTTTGTCTCTGAAGAAGCTGTCCATAAATGTATAGACCTCTTCCGGTTTGGGATAGCTGGTTGCAGAGTTGTCCAGATAAATAAGTTTGGCCATATTAAGTTTAGTTTATTGTTTGTTTATTACAAGGGCATCTGCCACGATTTCGGCAATTGTCATAATCTTAACCCCCAATTTATATGTATGATTCAATTGTTGTAGCTGATCGACACAGTTGTGACACGGAGTAATTACCACCTTTGCACCACTTTTTGCAATCTGCTGAGCCTTTATTGCTCCTATCTTTATTCGCCTTTCGTTGTACTCGCTCATTGCAAGCGCACCACCTCCGCCTCCACAGCAGAAATTGTCCTCACCATAAGGATTCATCTCCTGAAGATCAGATACCGAGCTCTTTACCACAAATCTTATTTCGCTATAGAGTCCGCCATTTCTTACCAGGTTGCAAGGGTCATGAATAGTAACTTTACTGCTGTTTAATGATTTATCCAGTGTTATCTTCCCTTCACGAATGTATGAGGCAATGACCTCTACAACAGTGATTGTCTCAAAATCAAATTTTTTCTTCAAATAACCCGGACCCTCCCATCTTGTTGCCCTTGAACCATGTCCGCACTCTCCGAGTACAAGTTTTTTGCCTCTTAACTTATGAATCTCATCGTGCAAATAACCGGCAATCTGTGCCGCCTGGTCATTATTACCGTTGAAAAAGCCGTAGTTGGTTACATCGTAGTATTTAGATGAAATTGTCCAACTCTCTTTGGCTGCATAAAAGACCTTGGCGATTGCGCTTATTGAAAGCGGGAAGAACTTAGGTTCTCTTGGATTTAAGGTGTAGAAAACACTTTTGTCTGTTTCGTCAAGAGGTATTCTTGCATTAACATCTTCCATCTCATCAATCAGCTCCTCCTCCATCCACTTTATTGTATCAATAAACTCCTCCTGAGGAATCGCCATATTGTTACCTGTATTCAAAGCTGCGTCCACAGTTGACTGAAGCGTAGCAGGAACCATATTCATGGCTGCAAGCATCTCCCTGCCCTTTCTTACAATATAGGGGATGTCAACCCCTATGGAACAGTGTTTCACACACCTTCCGCACATGGTACAAGCTCCGAAAAGCATATCTACCATTTTTTCTGCCATCTCCTGGTTTAGCTCTTTTGCGTTAAAGAGCGCCGGGGCAACCTTTCCGGCAAGTGTATTATATCTTCTGTATATCGAAGAGACAAGCTCTGCCTTGGCACCGGGTACATACTGCGCCTCTTTGAATGCCAGATAATACATACAGCTTTCTGCACATAGTCCGCATTTAACACAAGCATTCATGTTTGTCTCCAGCTTGCTGTCATCACCTCTGCTAAGTATCTCCAGCGGCTTTTTTATATCAATCTTTTGTGTTACCATCTCTAATTTTTCTTTATTGGCGGCCATGTACCCCTCCTTCCGTAAAAATAGCCCAGATTAACTCTTGCGAAAAAGAAGTAGAGCAGATGTTTGGTTTTACCAAAAGGCATCCACACAAAGAGAAGCGCAGCGGTTGTGTAATATAAAACAGGATCTACAGCATCAATCAGCATTAAGGCAGTAACTACCTGAATTGCAGTTGTAAGAATGTTCGAAATATAGTCGTCAGCAGAGGAAAAGTACCTCAAATTATCGGTCACAATCCTCTTAACCATTATCCCTGCTCCGGCCATGGACGATATTGTCAATGCAGCAGCAGTTATATATAAAAACATGTCTGGAACTCTCTCAATTTTATCTGCCAGTAACAGTATAAAAGGAAAAAGAAGAAGTGAGACAAACGTTCCAATATGATAAACAATACCTCCAAGATAGGTAGGCAGGTGCATATAGGCACTCTCTTTTGCTTTAGGGGACATAGCACCTGTAAAGGAGTAAATTATTCCCTCCTTTACGCTTCCGTTTGGTTGTGATAACTCTTTAGGTAAACCAAGTTTTATAAGATTTACCAGTTTTGCCGTTAAAAGAGTTATGCAAAGAAAGGCAGATATTACTGCCATTATTTGATACCACTCCATTATAATACGATTGAAGCAGAACGGCTATACGCAACCATCAGGCTTGGGAAGACCGGCAACTCTGCAGGCTCCTCTGGCAGGGCCCAACGGAAAGAGGTCATAAATTTCACGAAGTTTAATTCCGGTCTCCTGGCAAATTTTCCTGATCATAGGAGCATTGCCCTCTTTTTCAAAATTATCCCTGATAATTTTAAGTATAGCCCAGTGTTTTTCGTTAAGTTGATCTATTCCGTCAGATTTTGCAATGAGAGCCGCAACCTCTTCATTCCATTCAGATGGATCGGAAAGAAATCCGTCTCCATCTACGTCAAAAACTCTTCCTTCGATCTCAAGTTTCGCCATAGCAGTTTCAATGTTTCATTTTTGGTTAATTGCTGACGAAGTTAGAAAAATTATTAATTTGCCACAAAAACATTATTGAGTTACATTTGTTTTATAATAAAAAGTAATTGTTTTACATCAAATTTTATTAAAATGACAGATTTGGAAATTGCCCGCACTATTAAAATGCAACCCATTGCAGATGTTGCGAAAAAGCTAGGTATAGATCCGGACGATCTGGAACTCTACGGAAAATACAAGGCGAAATTGCCCTTAAAGTATATTGACAGAAATAAATTTGGCAAACTTGTGCTTGTTTCAGCAATTTCACCTACACCTGCAGGTGAAGGTAAGACCACCGTTTCCATTGGCCTATCCCAAGGATTGAACAGAATCGGCAAAAAGTCGGTTGTTGTTCTAAGGGAGCCATCTCTTGGCCCTGTTTTCGGCATTAAAGGTGGTGCAACCGGCGGAGGTTATTCACAGGTTCTACCTATGGAGGATATTAACCTCCACTTTACCGGAGACTTTGCAGCAATCGAAAAAGCCCACAATCTGCTTGCAGCACTTATTGATAATAACATCCAGAGTAAAACCCGTTCTCTGGGTCTTGACCCGAGAACTATCTCATGGAAGAGGGTTATGGATATGAACGATAGGTCGCTCAGGACAATAGTTGCAGGGCTTGGCGGCACAACCCACGGTATTCCGCGTGAAACCGGGTTTGATATCACCGCTGCATCGGAAGTGATGGCAATTCTGTGCCTGTCAAAGAACCTGGAGGATCTTAAAGAGAGGCTGGGTAAAATTTTCATTGGTTTTACCTTTGATAAGAAGCCAATTTTCGCAAAAGATTTAAAAGCACAAGGAGCAATGGCCGCTTTGCTGAAAGATGCAATTAAGCCAAATCTTGTTCAGACAATAGAGGGAACCCCGGCAATTATTCACGGAGGACCTTTTGCAAACATTGCCCAGGGAACAAACACAGTAATCGCCACACAGACCGCAATGTCTCTTACCGATTTTACAGTTACTGAGGCAGGTTTCGGCTTTGACCTAGGTGCCGAAAAGTTTCTTGACATAAAATGCCGCAGCGCAAAGTTATCGCCAAACGCAGCTGTTCTTGTTGCAACGGTGAGAGCACTAAAGTATCACGGCGGAATGTCTCTTAAAGATATAAAAACGCCTAACGTTGATGCTTTGGCTAAGGGAATTGTTAACCTTGAAAAGCATGTTGAAAATATCAGACTTTTCAGTCTTAACCCTGTTGTTGCAATAAATCGCTTTGTAACGGATTCTCAGGAAGAGCTGGATTTTATCCTCAATTTTTGCAAAAGCAAAAACATTCCTGCAACCGTTGCCGATGTATGGGCAAAAGGGGGCGAAGGCGCAGAAACCCTTGCAAAATTGGTAGTTGAGGCAACAAAAGACTGTTGTCCAAACTTTGCTCCGCTCTACCCTTTGACCGACACTGTTGAACAGAAAATTGAAACCATCTCCAAAAAGATTTACGGAGCCGAGGCGGTTGACTATACCGCAAAAGCAAAAAATGATCTTAAAAAGATAGAAAACCTGGGACTTGGAGGACTTGCAATATGTATGGCCAAAACTCAGAAGTCACTCTCCGACAATCCTGACCTTTTAGGGCGACCAAAAGATTTTGTAATCACAGTAAGAGAGATAGAGATAGCCTCAGGTGCAGGTTTTCTTGTTCCTATAACCGGAGAGATTATGAGAATGCCTGGATTGCCTGAAGAGCCATCATCAGAGAGGATAGATATAGATAATGATGGCAATATTTCAGGCCTCTTTTAGTGAACTATTTCATTCTTGAGAACAATTCATCCTCAATATCAGCAAGTGAAAGGTTGAAGTTCTCAAGCAAAACCAAAAGATGGTATATGAGATCACCGGTTTCATATACCAATCTTTTTTTATCACCCTTTATAGCTTCGATTATTGTCTCAGCAGACTCCTCTCCCACCTTTTTAGATATTCTCTCAACCCCTTCTTCAAAAAGTTTTGTGGTATATGAGCCCTCTGGCATCTCTTCATGCCTCTTTCTGATAATCTCATTCAATTTCCCCAGAAAACCCTCGCCATCTCTTCCCTTAAAACAACTGACAGAGCCGGTATGACAAACCACTCCTGTTGGATTTACCCTAATTAAAATCGTATCATTATCACAGTCTGCTTCATAGCTCACTATGTTAAGGTAGTTACCGCTGCTCTCTCCTTTAGTCCAGAGTCTCTGTTTTGAGCGGCTGAAAAATGTGACGAGGCACGTTTGAAGGCTTTTCTCCCACGACTCAAGATTCATATAGCCCAGCATAAGAACCTTGAGAGTTTTGTCATCCTGAATTATAGCCGGAATAAGCTGAAGAGGATTTTGGAAAACACTTTCTGTTATGTTTGACCTAATATTATTGCTCATCTCTTTAAATTTTCGAATATTTATAACTTCTCTTTTTGTATATTATTAACTCTTTCTGCAACATATTCACCTGGTTAGTTAGATTTACCTATAGTTACTATCAGACAATTCTAACCGGCACTCCGCAAGAAGAGAGATGTTTTTTTAGCGAAGAAATGGGCAGTGTTCCTTCATGAAATACTGAAGCAGCAAGGGCAGCGTCTGCACCACTATTTAAGAAAAGTTCACTAAAGTGCTCCATTTTACCCGCTCCTCCGGAGGCAATAACAGGTATACTCAGCTGATTACAGAGTTTAGCCAAAGTGTCAACTGCAAAACCCTTCTTTGTACCATCGTTGTCCATTGATGTAAAGAGAATCTCCCCGGCACCTCTTGATTCTGCCTCATTTGCCCATTCGAAAAGTTCTCTATGGGCACTATTTCTGCCTCCATTACTCATAACCCTCCAACTATTTTCCAACAGTTTTGCATCAATTGCCACCACAACAAATTGTGATCCGTATCTTGCTGCCACCTTTTCAATCAAAGTGGGATCCTTTAATGCAGCGCTGTTTAAAGAAATTTTGTCCGCTCCTGAATCCAGCAATCTTGAAGCATCATCAGCTGTTGATATTCCACCGCCTACCGTAAAGGGGATATTCAGGGTATCGGCTACCTTTCTGACAAGTGACAGAAATGTTCCCCTCCCTTGGTTAGTGGCGCTGATATCAAGATAAACAAGCTCATCAGCTCCCTGCTGAGAGTACATTCTTCCCATCTCAACCGGATCACCCATAACTCTGAGATTAACAAAATTAACCCCTTTTACAGTCTCTCCTTCGTGCACATCAAGGCACGGTATTATCCTTTTTGCAACCATTTTATTAACTCCTCTGCATTAATTCTGCTTTCGTAAAAGGCCTTTCCAACAATAACACCATTTGAACCTGTTTCAATTACTCCGGAGATATCGTCAATTGAAGATATGCCTCCGCTTGCAATAAGGTATATTTGTGGGAACATTGCTCTGATTTTAGTGTATAACTTTAATGCCGGTCCTTCGAGCAGCCCATCCTTTGATATATCGGTGCATATAATTTTTGATATATCTAATTTAGTAACGCTTCCTATAACATCATATACTGTTTTATCTGTCTGCTCTTTCCATCCTTTTACCGAAACCTTTTCTTCCCTGACATCTGTACCTACAATAACTCTTTCTGAGCCAAACTCTTTCACTATAGATTCCAGTGTTTGAAAGCTTTCTGTTGCAATACTGCCACAAATTACCTCTGTGGCTCCTGCATCAAAGCATTTTTTTGCGCTTTCGAGACACTTTATCCCACCGCCGAACTGAATTACAACATCAACTTCAGATGCAATTCTTTTAAGAACATTAAGATTTACAGGAAAACTAGCCTTAGCACCTTCAAGATCTACTATATGTAATCTATTATAACCTGCTTTTTTAAAAGCTTTTGCAACCTCCACCGGATCCGGCGAATACTCTTTTACTGTATCATAACACCCTTTGGTTAACCTGACGCATTTACCTTCATAAATGTCAATTGCCGGTATTACCTCAAATTTTATATTTTTTTGGATATCTCTCATTTTCATCTCCAATCTTTAATATGTTTAGTTTACACTAGATTATTGTGTACTGTTATTTTAATGTATTCATGGTTAAGAAGTTCATCAAAAACCTCTCTCCGGCAACACCACTTTTCTCGGGATGAAACTGTGTTCCGTAAAAATTGTCTTTGTTCAGAGTTGAGCTGAATTCAACCCCGTAATTAGTTGTAGATATTGTTGATACTCCCCTTTCGGGTGCAAATGAGTGTACAAAATAGAACCACTCGCCATTTTCCAACTCATTAAACAACGGATTATCTGTACCGTACACCCTGTTCCATCCCATATGTGGAATCTTTATATTGTCTCCTCTTAGTTTTATCACCCTCTCAGGAAAAACAGAAAGAGACTCAGTGTCACCCTCCTCACTGTAAGAACACAAAACCTGCATTCCAATACAGATACCAAGCACCGGGACTTTAAGGCCTTTTATAACCTCCTCCAGCCCTCTCTTCTTTATCTCCCGCATAACAGCTGAGGCCTCCCCAACTCCGGGAAGAATTACATGAGATGATTTTGTGATAATATCCTTATCAGATGTAACAGTGTAGTTGAGCCCCGCCCTCTTAACAGCATTGCAAAGAGAGAAGATGTTTCCTGTTCCGTAGTCTATTATTGTTACCATATCTATAAATTCAAATTATGCCTTTACTGCTGGGAACCGATTGTAAATTGCCGGATGCCAGTGCCATTTTAAGTGCTCTTGCAAACGCTTTAAAAACGGCCTCTGCTTTGTGGTGGTCATTCTCTCCTTCTGCCTTGACATTAAGAGTGAATTTTCCTGCCGAAGCAAGGGTTGAAAAGAAGTGTGCAAACATTTCACAAGGAAATTCTCCAATTTTATCGCCTCTGAAATCTACCTTCCAGTTAAAGCCAGCTCTCCCTCCAAGATCTATCAGAACTGTTGCCTCTGATTCGTCCATAGGAAGAGAAAAGCCATATCTTTCATAGTTCCCGGCTGATGTGAAATATCTGTTGAGAGCATCTCCCAGTACTATTGCTACATCCTCTACGGTGTGGTGAAAATCTACCCAAAGATCTCCGGAGACATCAATATCAAGAGATATTCCCCCGTGTGTTGAGATCTGTTCAAGCATATGATCAAAAAAGCCTATGCCTGTATTCAAGCTTGAAAGTCCGGCTCCGGTGAAGTCTGCCTTAAGTGTGATTGCAGTCTCTCGCGTTATCCTTGACACCTCCACGAAGGGGTTCAGAGGAAAAATAAAGGGCTCTTTTCCAAAATTCGAAATGAGCATTATTAGCCTGTCGTTCTCTGCCGGCTTACCTATTGTTATTCTTAAACATCCCTCACATCCAGATACTTTGCTTCTGTCTCTTACAATAACTCCGTTATTCAGCAACAGATTGTACATTTCTGTGGCATTCCTGAATTTTACAAGCAGAAAATTTGCGTTGCTGTCATATACCTTTACAACCTCTGAAAGCTCTCTAAGACTACTTGCAACTCTCTCCCTCTCTGAAAGAATTCCACCCAGGGTTTTACTCCCCTCTCTAATCCTTTTGATTGCTAACTCCTGGCTAATCCTATTTAAATTGTATGGATATTTAACTCTGTTAAGATATGTTATCACCCTGGCGTTTCCAAAGGCAAATCCAACCCTCAGTGCTGCCATTCCCATTGATTTTGACATGGTCTGCAATACGATAAGATTAGGGTACTCACTCAGCAAAGGTATATAACCCTCGTCGCCCGAAAAATCACCATAAGCCTCGTCAACTACCACAATTCCCTTAAACTTTTTTACAATACCAAGTACTGCCTCTTTATCCAGCAGGTTGCCTGTAGGGTTGTTTGGAGAACAAAGGAAAATAACCTTTGAATTATTATCAGACAAATTTACAAGCGCCTGAGTATCCAAGGTGAAATCAACTTTTAGCGGAGCCTCCCGGTATTCAATATCATTTATCGATGCTGCAACTTTATACATCCCGTATGTCGGAGAGATTGATACTATATTATCTCTACGCGGCTCACAAAAGACCCTCATAATAAGGTCAATAGCCTCATCACTTCCATTACCGGCAAAGATCATATCCTCGTTAACTCCTTTTTTTAAAGCCAGTTCACGCTTTAATAACTTATGGTGTGGGTCGGGATATCTGTTGTACCCCATATTGTATGGGTTTTCGTTTGCATCAAGATAGGTTCCGTACCCTGCATTACTCTCATCTCTTGCTGTTGAGTATGGGGTGAGCCTTTTTATATTTTCCCTGATTATTGATTCGGGAAAGTTTTCTGATCTTGCAGTTGTCATGGTCATTTTTTTATTGTTATAATCGCTGACTAATTTGCCTAAGCCTTATTTCGCAGGCGTTTTTGTGTGCATCAAGCCCCTCGGCAGCTGCCATGTCCGAAATTACCGGCCCAAGGTTTTTAATGCCCTCGCTGCTTAATTCCTGAAAGGTAATTGTCTTCATGAAACTCTCAAGTGAGAGCGAACCCTGAGATCGCGCCCATCCGTTGGTTGGCAGAGTATGATTGGTTCCTGAGGCATAATCCCCTGCGCTTTCAGGTGACCAATTTCCGATAAACACACTCCCGGCCGCAGTTATCCTATTAGCTATCTTCCATGGATTCTTAAGAGCAATAATAAGGTGTTCCGGTGCATAAAAGTTTGAAAAAGCAACCATGCTCTCTCTGTTTGCAAACACTATCACCCTGCTTGTTTCCAGCGCCCCTTCAATCTCATTGTATCTTGGCAAAGAGGCCTTTTGCTCATTGACAGCATCAATACATTTTTGTGCCAACTGCACAGAGTTACATAACAAAATGACCTGAGAATCTGAACCGTGTTCTGCCTGTGAAAGCAGGTCTGCTGCTACAAAATCGGGCTCTGACGTCTCATCAGCCATTACCAGTAATTCCGAAGGACCAGCAACCATGTCTATCGAAACATATTTACTCACAAGTTGCTTGGCAACCGATACATACTGGTTTCCGGGGCCAAATATCTTGTCAACTTTTCTTATGCTTTCCGTTCCAAAGGCCATTGCTGCAATTGCCTGCGCTCCTCCAACCGTTACCATATTGGTCACTCCGGCTTTATAAGCTGCATATGTAATAGCGGGGTTAATCGTTCCATCTTTTGAAGGAGGTGTAAAGAGAGTAATCTCACTGCAACCGGCAATCTTTGCAGGAAGAGCCAACATTAGAACGGTTGAAAAGAGTGGTGCTGAACCTCCGGGAATATAGAGGCCGACCCTCTCTACCGGAAGGCGCTTCATAATACATCTCACCCCTTCTGTTGTTGTCAGGTCAATATCTTCTCTAACCTGAGCCCTGTGAAATTTTTCAATGTTTTCACATGCGGTGTCAATTGATCTTTTAAGCTGATTATCAATGGCTGTTTCCGATTCTGTCAGAATATTTTTATCTGAATAAAGAGATTTAAGTTCAACTCCGTCATATTTTTGGGTGAGATCGTACAGAGCCTTGTCACCCTCTTGTTTCACATAAGAGATAATCTCGGAAACCCTCAGTTCAACAACAGGGTTATCTCCCGATGGCCTGGATGCAAGCTCCTGCCATACTTCTCTTTGAGGTTCGATGAATAATTTCATTAGGGTAAAATTTTATCAAGTGAGAGGACAAGAATTCCCTCTGCGCCTATGGATTTTAACTTCTCAATTTTTGACCAGATATCTTTCTCCTCTACAACAACGTGCATAGAACACCATCCCTTTTGTGCAAGTGGTAAAACTGTAGGACTTCTCATACCAGGAAGAATAACTATGGCATCTTCAATCTTCTCTTCAGGAAGGTTTAAAAGCATATACTTCATTCCGCGACTCCTTTCAACTGCTTCAAAACGGGCTATCAGCTGATTTACCTCTGCCCTCTTCTGCTGATCAAGGCTTCTGTTACTAACCAATACAGCCTCTGAGAAGAAAACCTTTTCAACCTCTTTTAAACCATTGGTAATAAGGGTCCCTCCGGAACTTACAATAACAAATATTGCATCAGCCATTCCGACAGAGGGAGCAACCTCAACAGAGCCGGCAATTTTATGAATCTCTGCTTTAATCCCCTTTTCAAGAAAATAGTTGGAAAGAATGGCCGGATATGA
The DNA here is from genome assembly GCA_030695025.1 of Bacteroidales bacterium. Lineage (GTDB taxonomy): Bacteria > Bacteroidota > Bacteroidia > Bacteroidales > UBA932 > Bact-08. The sequence goes on from JAUYTX010000026.1 coordinate 27,500, forward strand.
GGTAGCAACCCTTTTCCCGTTAAAATAGTCAAGGCCGCTGTACTCTGATGTCTTGGGTATTGCAAGTGATATTCTGCACTTGCTGAACCCCAGGTAGTGAGCAATATCAATGCTCAACCCCCTCTCCTCAACCTCATTTAGACCAACAATTCCAATATCGGCAACTCCCATTTCAACTGCTCCGGGTATGTCATCATCCCTTAGAAAAAGCACCTCCATGGGAAAATCCCCACATTTTGCCAGTAATTTTCTTTTGCCCTCTTCGATTAAGAGTCCTGATTCTGAGAGTAACTGCATACTCTCGTCGCTTAATCTTCCTTTTGCTTGTACCGCAATTCTTATCATAATAGATGTTTGTTAAAAAAAAGAGGGCTCACCTTTCGGTAAGCCCTCAAACTATAATATATCTGATTTTGTTTATCTCATAGATACAAATAGCCATTCTTGCCTACCGTTTAACTGCAGGTGATGATGATGTAGTGAATGGATATTTGAAATAATGTTCATCTCTCTTTTTTCAGGTTTCAAATGTAATGTAAATTTCTTTTTAATCACCAATTATTTTAAATAAATATTTAGTAAACATGTATACTCCCTTGTGCAGCAGGGAGATAATTAACTCCTAGCCAGGTTATCATAAGCATTATAAATGCTAAGGGAAGTATCCACAGTATTATTCTGAGCGGATATTTTTGCGCCCTTGCATGAATATAGACTACATATACAGCTGCAGTGATAAATGCCCAGACCTCTTTTGGATCCCATGTCCAGTAATCTCCCCATGCCTCTTTAGCCCAAATAGCACCAAGCAACATTCCTGTCATTAAAAAACCAAGCCCTATGTAGATAAGATTATCAATTAGCGGCATAAGTCTTTCGCTTTTATTTTTTAACTCCCTGATTGCAATAAACGATGCAATAGTTGCCGCACCAAACATGGCATAAGAGAGAATATAGACTGTTACATGGGGAACAAACCAGATACTTTGAAGTGCCGGCATAAGGTTGGTAAAGTGTATTTCGGGCTTTAAAAGATTTACCATGATGAATACACCGGAAACAAGAACGCTGTACCCTGCCAACCATTTGTACCTCCAGCGTAACCAGGTTACAAAACCGACAAGAGTTATAAAAAAGGAGTACCAAAGCCTTGTCTCTCCCATTGTTCTGAGTGGTGGGTGTTTAAGATCACCCCACAAAAGGAGTATAAAGATTAAAAAAATTACCAGTCCGGCAGAAATAAGGATATTGCCGGTTAGAGAGGATTTTTTATTCATGTAAAGTGATGCCACTCCCAGAATCCAAAGCAGCATAGAAGCTGCAGAAAACCATATAAAATTATCCCACATCATGATTTACCTCCCTTCCAGAATAGCGTTATAGCTCCAAAAATCATCATTATCATACCAATGTAGGCAGGAATTATCCAAGGATCATAAACGAGTTCAAAAAGTGACCATACAGAATCTCTCCCCCTTGCGGAATCGTAAGAGTGCTGGTAAATTTTCCAACCTCCTATTGTCATTGGATGGTTTACCCTTACTACTCCGTTTTTAACTTTTCCGCTTTGGGTATAAACTTCAACCTTTGATCTGTACTCTTTGGGTTCAGGGAAGGTCATTGCTACACAGTAAGTACTGTCCAGACTGAGGGTTTTAAAGTGTTGAAAATAGTTGCCGCAACTCACCCAGCCCTCTGTGGGCACATCGGAATATTTATCCGTCACCCTCACAAAGGCTGCCGGGGCAAATCCTGGTTTATATAATACCGAATCGATAACTAAGTTCCATCTTTCAATGGTTGAAGCTGCATTCAAGATTGCCTCAAAATAGATTGGCCGCTTTTCAGGAAGGGCTATTCCGGTATTCCTTTCAATAATAGCAAGTTTGGGCGGATATTCATCCATCTCAAAATCCTCCAGACTTATTGCAACCGGCAGCTCTACAGCCTCAGCACTCTCCTTACTTCCGCTCTTTTCAGCTCTCCATTCCACCTTACCCTCAAACACCCTCATAAAATATCTTGCCTTATCTGCAGAACCCGGGCCGGCAGAAAAAAGAAGAATCAGCAGACCAATATGATTCAACATAAAAGAGATATCTTTTCTGATTTTAAAAGTTCTGAGCCTCATTAGCACAGATGCTGTCAGGTTTATCAGCAGTGCCAAATAGATAAGGACAAATGGCCATGAGCTCTTTGCTGAGTTACCAGGAACCAGGCCCATGTAGAGCGCAATAATGGTAACAACGCTAATAAGGATTACAGAAAGGGACCCCGAAGCCAAATGCTTCGCAGCCCCTTTGAATAGAATCAGCAAAACCGGTATAGCTGTAACAAGAATAAGGTTTGCCGGAAAGGCAAGTATCTCTCTGTTAAAACCACCGGTTAATACCTGCAGAGCCACTCCTGCAACAGTAATGGCAGCTACAATAACGGCCTCTATAGCAATCTTTTGTTCTCTCTTGCCTTTGTCAGCCATTCCGGTACCTTTTCTGCAATAAATTTATCTTTGGCGCCCTTAAGTTTTGGCATATCAAGCCCTATGTACTTTTGAGCCTTCTCTTTTGTCGAGATATCAGGAACGGGGATCTCCTCTTTTACACCAAGTTGTGCAAGAACTTTGTTCACCTCAAGTTGTGCCTGATAGCTCTTATCCAAACTGTGAGAAAGTATTCTTTGTGTCTCAACCGGAGCATGGAAAGATGCTCCATGGGATGCAACTGCGAAATCCCATCTCCATTGTGCAGCCCTAAGCAGCTTAAGAACAGGCTCCATCTGTTTTTCGGTAGCACCTTTATCCCATGCAAATTTTGCACCTACGTGTGCCTTCACAAGCTCCTCTTCAACCCTGTCTCTTGTCTCAAGAATTTTATCCTGATACTCATAAACATACTTTAAAAGGTTCTCTTTACTGTCTCTGTGGCATGTCTGGCAAGTACGGTCAATGTACATCAGGGGTGAAACCAGGTGGTGATCGCTGTATTTAATAGCTCCCTCTGATTTATAAGGCATATGACAATCGGCACACGACAATCCTCTTTGAGCGTGAGGCCCCATCATGAAAAGCTCATAATCAGGGTGCTGAGCCTTAAGCATAGGTGCCTTACTAAGTGTATGAATCCAGTCTGTAAAGCCAACTTCGTCATAGTATTTTTCCATATTCTCAGCCGACATCCCTTTATCCCACGGGAATGTGAGGTACTTGCCGTCTCCTTTAAAGTAATACTCCACATGGCACTGGGCACATGCTAGTGAACGACGCTCCTGAATTGTTGATTTGTGAATATCCTTGCCCATTCTGTCAAATGCTTCTGTGAGTGCAGGTCTTGATATGGCAATGTTCATGTTCTCCGGGTTGTGACAGTCTGCACAACCTATAGGATTAACTACCTCGTGTCCGAATTCTGACCACTTTGACTTGTAAAAGTTCTCTATGCCAACCTCTGCCATTAATCTTGGAACATCGGGGCTTTTACATGCCCAGCAGGTTGCAGGTTGCATATTCTCTTCAATTGTCATTGGAGCTCCTGTTCTGAGGGTGTGGACTACATCTTCAACCGCATAAGCGTGACCTCTTGGTGCCGAATAGTCCCGCGAGAATGCGTAGCCGGCCCAAAGCACAACCATATTTGGTCTCATCTCAAGAACGTCAACGAATTTATTTCCGTTGTGTTTACTCTCGAACTCCATCTCCTTTGTCTTAATCCAGGTTTCGAACTCACGAGGGTAGTTTTCGCCCCAGATTTCGCTTCTTGACTCTATACCTTTAATCTCAACCCTTTTATTGTTGAAAAGAGTTGCAATCTCTGCCCTTCTTTCTGTAACTGATGCTGCAAGCAGCCCCAGTAGAAACACGACCACTATTGTGCCGGCAAAGAGGGTCCACAAAAGTGCAACCCGGTGTTTTTCGAAGTATTGTTTAAGTTTCATAGAGGTAATTTTTATCTTTTCATCATTTTATTAAGCCACTGTGGTACAGGGGATGCAGGCAACGGAACAATTGCATTGGGACTCATAGCCAGATTGGATATCCTCCCGTGGGGAACATCTCTGTGGCAATCCCAGCATGCACGTGCCTCGCCTCTCTCTACCTGGGCGTACTTAACCATTCCGGTTTTGATAAACTCTGTATTGAGCTGAGTATGACATCTGATACAGTTCTCCATAATAGCTCCGTAACTCTCACTTCGCGGCCTTATCACCTGAGGTTCCATCCTTAGGGTGAAAATGGCTGCGTGGTAAAGACCATCTTTTGCTTTAAATGCATAACCCCTTAAAAAATTGTCCTGAGGCACATGGCAATCGTTACAGTTGGTCCATGGCTGATGCGAACTCTTTTGCCACGATTGGTAGTAAGGTGCCATTATGTGGCAATTTACGCAGGCAGAAGGGTCATCCGAAAGGTATGAAGCCATTCGGGAAACATATGCCAGATAAAATACGAGACCCACCGCTATCCCAAGCAGGATTACGGTAGGTACGATTAGTTGCCGGGGGAATATTCTCTCCATAGGCTATTGATTATCTGTTATAACAAATATAACAAAATAAATCAATAACCCATTCTGTAATCCAATTCAATAGCACTCAGCCCTTTTTCCATCCATTCAGGCATAGGTTTACCCTTGAGATAATGGTCAAAGAACTGCATCATTCTTATCTGAAAATCAACCTTGTTCTTAAGCTTCTGCGGCCAATGCACCTCACCGGTGTAGTTAAGCATCCATACAGGTTTTCTGAGTCTCTTAAGGGCAACAAAGTACTCTATACCCTGATACCATGGAACGTGGCCATCCTGATCATTGTGCATAATGAGAATAGGGGTTGTAACCTTGTCCATCGTAAATATTGGAGAGTTCTCGATGTATCGTAAAGGCGATTCCCAAGGTGTTTTGCCGATTCTGCTCTGCTGATGCTCATACTGGAACGACCTGTTCAGGCCGGTACCCCATCTGATGCCTCCGTATGCACTAAACATATTCACAACAGGAGCGCCGGACTCAATTGCAGCAAAGAGATTAGTACGGGTAGCAAGGTATGCAACCTGATAACCTCCCCAACTGTGCCCCTGAGCCCCAATTCTTGCAGGATCTACAAATCCCATGTTAATTACTGCCGAAATACCCGGCATTATGCAGTTGTAGGCACTCTCACCCGGATAACCCTCTTTATAAACAATATCTGTATTAAGAACAATATATCCATTGCTTGTATACATGTGATAATCAATTGTAGAACGGTGTGCTTCAGGAATTCTGTGAGAATGAAGAGCCGATGAGTTTTTATCGTAGAAATTGACAATCATAGGGTACTTCTTGGAAGGGTCAAAATTTTCAGGTTTGTATAGAACCCCCTCCATTTTATGACCGTCAAGTGATATCCAGCTTATAAGCTGGGCATCTCCCCATATAAATTCACTCTGCTGTGGGTTGGCATTTGTAATTCTGACAGGTTTTTTAAATTTCGAATCACTTAGCCATATGTCGGGAAACTCCCTGAATGTCTCTCTGGTAAAGATGAAAGTATCTGAATCTTTTGCTTTAGAAACATCTGATAACATAGCTTTACCCTCGTAAAGCAATACCGGCTCTTTACCCTTTTCGGGAACAAAGGAAAAATATGAGTTCTCTTTTGTTGTGTTGTCAAAGCCGGTTAGAATGATACTCTTTTTAAGATCTATCTCCTCTGAGTCATTAACCGATGAATATCTGTATGTTATGTTTTTTACTTTACCGTTTAGTGTTAAATTGAGCGGAGCCTCTTTTGCAAGAGGGTCAACCCTCCAGATATCATATCTGTCGTAAACCAGAAAGTACTTGTCACCGGTACTCCAGCCTGCAGAAGAATAAGAGGATGGCCAGTCCGGCACATCATTCTCGTGATCATAAGCCTGAATGCTCTTTGGGCTGGTTATCTGTTTTACCTCCATCGTTTCGGGCGAAACAGCAAACCAGGCACTGTCGGGACCACTGTACCAGTAGATAAACTTCCCTCCCGGTGATATTCTCGGTTGGCCCGTCGCCCCCTCTTTAAGCATAGAGGCTCGTTGCAAAACAGTATTCACAATATAGATATCTACCTTCGAACGACCCTCCCACATTCTTTCTATTGCATATCTGTTGTCCGAGATAGCAACTACAAAATCGGAATCTCCCTTATTTACCAGTCTTGTTTCTGTTATGTTTTCGTTGGAGATTTGAGATGATTCGCCTGTTTTTGTGTTGTAAACATATAGGAAGCTTCTCTCAGAATCTCTCTTTTTGTCCACAACCTGCTGCGTAAACTGCTTGCCCTCATTCCAATGCCAAATATGCACCTGAGGAAAATCCTCCTTTGATATTGTAGTATCTCTTTTTGGAGCTTCCGGAGCAATTCCGTAGTAAATTTTTGTTCCATCAGGTGAGATTACAACATCTCTTTTATCAGATACACCTTTTGCAACACTCTCGGCCTTTTGTCTATTGTCATATAGGAAGAGGTTCCCGGAAGCGATAAAAGCAGCCAAATCACCCTTGTCACTAATGTAGGTTTTAACACCCTTTGGTGCCTTTTTCATTACAGTATCGGGGTTGGATTGTCCCTGTTTGTGCAGGAGGATGTTACCTTCTGAAACGTAAAGAATTCCCGTACCCTCTTTTGCGATTTTAAAATCATTTACCTTTCCAAGTGAGATTTTACTACCACCCTTAAGTGTCTCAATAACCAAAGTTGAATCAGACAATCTGTAAATAACCTCAGAACTGTACCCTTTTGGAAGTGAAAACTCTTTAACTCCCTCTTTTTCGGCCCTAACCCCTGATTTTAGATTATAAACTATTAATGAGCTTTTTTTATCGCTTCCTCTTTTGAACAGCAGATATTCTGAGGATTTATCAAATGTCAGTGACGATGAAGAGTCTGCAGAGAGCAACTCTTTTCCCCTGTTATCATATAGCTTAACTGTAGTTGCTCCTTTCCAGGGTTCCAGCTTAACGGCTACAAATTTACCGTCCGGTGATATCTCCTTTTCGGTAATTCTGTTCCACTTAAGGACATCTTCAATTGTCATACTCTTTTTTGTTGTTTGAGAGACTGCTGTCAGGGCAGCTGTCAAAACAAGTACAGATAAAACAACTCTTTTAATCATATTAAATCTTGGTTAGTGTTAATCATTAAAATACAGAAATGCCAATATCGGTTGTAAATTTCTCTAGAGTGGCAATTCCTCTGTAAGAGTTGCCATTTTGATTTAGTTCTGGACTCCACACCGCGATAGATAGCTTTCCCGGAATTATTGCAACAACTCCTCCACCTACACCACTTTTACCGGGAAGGCCAACACGATATGCAAAGTCTCCTGATTCGTTGTAAAGCCCGCAGGTAAGTAAAAGTGCATTCATCCGCTTTGCGCTTCTGTGCCCGGTAACACGCCGTCCCGAAAGTGGGTTTACTCCCCCGTTTGCAAGAAAAAGAAAAGAGCGGGCAAGTTCGGCCGTATTCATACTTATGCTGCATTGATTGCAATAGATGTCAATTATTGTGTCAACATCATTTTTAATATTGCCAAAGCTTTTCATGAAATTTGCAAGGGCTATGTTGCGGTGAGAGTGCTCAAGCTCTGACTGTGCAACCTCTTTGTCGTAGTAAATATCATCCTGCGAACTTATCTCTCTTACAAAATTCAAAATTGCCTGCTTTGGTTTTGGAAATACTTGAGTAATCATGTCGGTAACTACGAGTGCCCCAGCGTTAATGAATGGATTTCTGGGAATACCTCTCTCCTGCTCAAGTTGGATAAGAGAGTTGAATGCAGTACCTGATGGCTCTCTCCCCACTCTCTCCCAGATTTTCTCCTCAAAATGGCTTATAGCCATGGCCAGAGAAAATACCTTGGAGATGCTTTGAATTGAAAATTTTGTTGTGGAATCGCCTATTGAAAACTCCCCGCCCTCAAGATCACATACCGATATTGCATATGAGTCGGGGTTTACTTTAGACAGCGCAGGAATATAATCTGCAACCTTTCCCTCTCCTCTGAAATTTTTAAGCTCTTTGTAAATGTTCTCAACAACCTCTTTATATAGCATACAAAACAGTTTATTTAACAAATATAACCAATTATACCGGCAGAACTACCGTCCAAAACGGCTAAGATTTGCAAATGAGCCCAGGAGTATAATTATGTCCTCCTCATTGAGTTTTATATCCCCTTTCTCAACATCAACAACTCTCACCTCCTTATGTTTTGCTCCAAACATATTTGTAATTTCTACTTTTCTTTTAAGGCTTATGAATTTAACTTTATGGTCAGACTTGAAGTTAATCATCGAAAGTTTAAGCCCTACAAATCTCTTTGGCAGGTACATCTGAACAATAAAGGTGTCGTCGTCAAGCTTATAAGAGCTAAGGTAGTTTTGCATCTCAAGGCTTAATGCATATTTTTGGGCAGCATCTTTTTCGGGAAAAATAATATGCTCTACTCCAAGAAAACTCAAAACCGTTGCATGAATTTCGCTCACAGCCCTAACAATCAACCTATTTACTCCATACTCCTTAAAAATAGCATAGGCCATTAGCGACTCTCCGAACTCTTTTCCAAGGGCAATAATAACACCGTCTGCACTCTCAAGCGGAAGTACACTAAGGTTATTTTTATCGGTTACATTCAGGCAGACTGCAACAGAAATTTTTGATTTTATATCCTCCACCCGCTCTATGTTTCTGTCAACACCCACAACTTCGTAACCCATTTGGGTGAAGCGTTCGGCCAATACCGAACCAAAGTTTCCTAAACCAACAATAATGTATTTCATAAAATGAGTTTTAGTTAATTAATATGTCAGCTCCCGGGTACCGGTATCTGTTCTGTGTATGTGATCTGATAAAAGCACTAAGTAAAGTTACAACTCCTACTCTTCCAGCAAACATTAAAACAGTGATGACAATTTTTCCCGCCGGCAGTAACTCTTCTGTTACCCCCATACTTAAACCTACAGTTCCTATCGCCGAAACAGCTTCGAAAAACAGTTTTAACGGTTCGATATTCGGGTTTGTTATGACAAGAATAATTTGTGCAGCTATAATTGTCAGGAGAGAAAAAACGACAGTTGCAAAAGCTCTGGTTACCGATAGCGCCGATATCTCTCTTCCGTGAAATTCAACTCTGTCACTACCCCTCACCAATTGAGCTGCATTTCTGATCATAAGTGCAAATGTTGTAACTTTAATCCCCCCTGCAGTAGATTGCGGAGCACCTCCTATCCACATAAATATCAGAACCATATAAAGGGTTGCCGCTTTAAGTGCAGAGGTATCTATTGAGTTAAATCCAGCAGTTCTGGGGGTAACCGAGTTAAAAAAAGCCTGTATGATTTTATCTTCCCCGCTAAATTGAGAAAGGATTCCATTCCACTCAAAAAGCAATAAATAGGTCATTCCGGTTAAGATCATAATTGCCGTGGTTCTTAGCACAATAATCGAGTTCATGTCCCATTCCCTAACAAATCTTGTAAATTTTCCGTATCTAATATACGTGTATGCTTGCAGTAAACGGTTACCCGTAATCCTGAGAATATTTGAAAAGATAGGAAATCCTATTCCACCAAAAATAATAAGCACCGAAATTATAAGGTAAAGAGGCCCTATGTTAACAAGAGTAGGGTCGGCCAGATTTTGGGGCATTGTTGAAAAGCCCGCATTACAAAAAGCAGAAATTGAGTGAAATACCGAAAAATAAATTTTTTCCCACTCTTCCATCTGAAGGTGAGGAGACGTATAAATATAAATAAGCACAGCACCGGAAAGTTCCATTATAAATGTAACTGTGATTATTCTGGTAACCAGAGATCTCAGCTTTGAACTTCTGTTGCCGGAAATAATATCCTTTATGACATACTCGCTATTAACAGTAAAGCCCTGGGTAAAGAATACTGCAAAAAAAGTTGTAATGGTAATTACACCCAGACCTCCTGTCTGTATCAGAAAAAGAACAATAAGTTGTCCGCTCATTGTAAACGTTTCAGAAAACGGTACTGATACAAGACCAGTTACACAAGTTGCAGAGGTGGCAGTAAAGAGAGCATCAGTAAAAGCAATCCCGTTATAAGTAGAGTTTGGGAACATCAGCAAAGCTGTACCGATGGTTATAATCGATAAAAAACTAACCACAAAAATCAGATTCGGGTGCACCGATTTGGACAAAATCTTGACAAGTGCTCCAGATATCTCCATTATTGAGACATAGAGAAGAACGGCAATAACAAAACGGTAGTTATAGAAAAAAGTCAAATTTACCGACTGTCCAAAAATGGTTATATCAAACGCAATGAAAATTGATACAGCAAGAAAAAATAGTGTAAACCACCCCTTTTTAGCAAAACCATCTTCTGAAATAAGTCCTGCAGTCACTCTTAAAATATTGAGGAAGAAAAAGAAGATTAAAGCCAGTTTATAGAGATCATAAAGGTGAGTTTTAATGATCTCTTCCTGTTCAAAGCCAATGCTGTAAACAACAAAAATAATGCTGGCGATACTAATAAAAAAGGCACCCCACGATGCTGTTGCCAGCAAGGGTGCCCTTATTTTTTTAAGTAACTCTCCTATTTTATAGAAAAGGTATCTCACTGTATTACTTTAAGTCTCTCTCCTGCATCTTCCTTAACAGCTCTTTTCCATTTTTCATTATAGCCCGGGAACAGTGGAGATGCAGGAATATTTTTACCGCTTCCGTTGTCAATAAAGCAACCCGGCTGATTCTCCTTTTTAACATTTCCGTCAATATATTTAATAAGGAGGTATCTGTCAAGTTCTACCCATTTTTCAAAAAGGTGCTGAGCTGTATTAACCGAATAGTCAGTCAAAAACTCTCTCGCTTTCTGCGGAGATTCCTTATAGATTGACATTGCCGCTGCATCAATTGCAGAGGTTCTTTCCAAAGCTGTAAGCTCGTGCTCATCGGCTGTACGTTTGATATCAGCAGACATCATGTCATACCTGAGATATGCAAAATTTGAAACCCTGCTGAAAATCCAGAATGCAGATGTAGGAGAATATTTGGTCATGTGACCGTTACCCTCTCTGAAACATTCAGGCACCCTTAATGAAGACGAGTAGATTGGGGTAAGTGCAGAGGTAGCTGCAGCATCAACGCCAAACCATAGAATTCCTCCAATTTCATCCGGTAGCCAGTTTCTTGCCTGACCTAACAGCCAGAAGCCCGTCTGCTGGGTTCCAATGGCTCTTTCGTTTGTATATCTCTGTCCGTCAACCTCAAAGTTCATTGGTCTCCATCTGTAAGGCAAAGCATGACCTCCGGCTCCGATATCTTTAGTCATATCAAGAGCTGTACCCTCGTAATGATCTCTCATCACATCGGCAACCATTTTTACCGTCACCTTCTCCTTTGGCTTAATGTATAGAGGCATTCTGTTCTGTGGATTGTGACCCATAGCATAGTCAAGGTATTCGGTATAAGCTTTGTTACCAATCATACCTCCTCCAAGAATATTGAAAGCAGACCATACCCTTGCCTCGCAACCTCTCATTCCGCCGAATGTAAGGGGAGCATAGATGTCAGAGAAGCTGAAATCCTTATCGGCACCCTTGTACAACCCACTCTCCTTTGCAAAAGAGATTACATCAGGTGAATAGAGATAGTTAGCAGGATCGTTCAAAGGGAATGTGGTTATTCTTGCCTGGTTTGCGTGCGCAGATATGTATCCGTCAGGAATTCTTACCGCTACCCAAACAGCACCTTTATTCACATTTTTACCATTCACCATCTTTGTTCCCTTACCAATCATCTCCATTATCCAAACCTCATCTTTGTCTGCGATAGAGAAAGATTCGCCGGATGAGTAATATCCATAATCCTTTACAAGGTCTGCCATAACCTTTATGGCCTCTCTTGCTGTCTTTGCGCGCTGAAGGGTAACATATATAAGCGAGCCGTAATCCATAATCCCGGTAGTGTCTACAAGTTGCCTGAGGCCTCCGAATGTAGTTTCGGTAATTATAAGTTGATGCTCATTCATGTTCCCAACAGTTGTGTATGTTTTTGCAATCTGAGGAATTTCACCCAGGTATTTACCTGTGTCCCATTCATAAATTCTAAGCATAGTGCCCGGTTTATGTTCTGCCCCTTTACGGAAATAGAGCTCTCCGTAGAGTTGATGTGAGTCGGCAGAATAAGTTACCATCACAGAACCATCTTTGCTGGCACCCTTGGTTATGAGTACATTTGTACACGATTCACCCTTGCTTGGAAGGGCAAGTATCAAAACCGCAATTAAAATTGTAGTTAAGCCTTTTTTCATTCGCTTTTGTTTTAATTAATAATATTACCGGTGTTTTATAAATAAAACTTATCCATATTTTACAAATATAATATTAATTTTGTTGGATGGCGGACTTAAAGTTACCTCGCTAAAAAATTACTGATATGACTTATAAGTATAAAATTCTCTCTCTTTTGACCTCAATGCTGATCTTTTCACCGGCATTTTCACAAAACAATCCTCCGCCCCAGAAAAGCCCTGTTGAAATTGCAGCACAACAAGCTGACCGCCTCCAGATTGACCTTAAGCTAAATGACTATCAAACCTTTCTTGCCGACTCAGTTCTTCAGGCCAACATAGCAGGAGTTACACAAGAGTTTGAGAGAATGAGGCTTGGAGGAATGCAAAACCCCGACAGCTACAGAGAAGTCCAGAATAAATGGAGAATTAAGACCGAGGAGGCATTTGAAAAGTTTATGACCCCCGAGCAATTCGAAAGATATTTAAGAATCTCCGGAGTATCTGCAAAGGAGAGAAAGAAAAGAATGGAGAAGAAATAGGGAGCTATATAGCTGTAAAGAGCGGCTTCCTGTTTTCATAGTTAACCACATATTTGTATCCCATATTTTTTAGAACGGCCCTGAAGTTTTCAAACTCCTCTCCCAGTCGCTCTTTTGAGTGAGCGTCAGATCCGAGGGTAATTATTTCACCACCAAGCTCACGGTATCTTAGAAGAATATCCCTATCAAGAACAGGTATTGCACCGTTTCTCAGCCTGTAGGTATTTGTATTTATCTCCAAAGATTTCCCGTTATATATCAGTGAACGAAATATAGTATCCAGAACATCTGCATAATTCCGGTAGTGAATGATTCGTGTTTTATAGGGTGCATATCTGGCTATGTAGTCGTAATGCCCTAGTACGTCAAAATCAGGATATGCTACCACCATTTCCGCCATAATTTCGAGGTATCGTCGGTAGGCCTCTTTCTCTGTTTTCCCTTCATAATATTGGCCCTCGTAAGGGTCAATGCCATCTACAAAGTGAATGGAGGCAATTATTGTATCAAAACTGAATTTTGACAAAAACTCTTTTATCTCAGTGAGATTACATGGCTGAAGACCTATTTCGATTCCGGTTAAAAGTTTAACGGGTGATTTTTTTGCAACTTCGTATATCTCTGCCTGCTGCTCTGCAGGGTCAAATGCAAACTTCAGATTGTCACCTGGAGCTTTAAGATCAAGGTGGTCAGTAAATGTAACCCCGGCCAAACCTATGTCCAAGGCATACTCAGCCGCTTCGGCTATACTCATCCGACTGTCGGGCGAGTAGCTGCTGTGTGTGTGAGTATCTACATATTTATTCATACCAGTACCGGGTTATCTGCCTAGCTCGACAACTTTCCACTCCTTATCAATTTTTGAGAGCGAAAGTGTATTTTCTATTCCGTTTGGAAAACTGGGAAGGATTACTCTATATGTGACAATTACAGTATCTTTCTTTGAATCGGTATCTACAGATTTTATCTGCGTCTTTACTTCAGATGTCTGCTTTATTACCATCTCCCTTACCCCAACGTCAAGAGATTCAATGCTTTTAAGTGATGCCGTGAGCTCCTGTGCAAGCTCCTCTGTACAGAGCAAAGCTGCAGCATTGTAATCTATTTTAAAAAATGCATCAAGGAACTCCTTAGCTTTCAGCTCAGCCGTCTTCTCTACCCTGTTGCAGGAAGCAACAAAGAAAACCGACAAAATAACCAATGATACAAATGTAAATGTCAAATACCTTTTCATAGTAATAAAGTTTTTAGTCTTCAAGTTTAACAATGGTTATTCCTGACCCTCCCATCTGAATGTTTTCATCACGAAAAGAGCTTACTCCCCCCATTGTTTTTATATATTTTCTAATCTCTTCTCTGAGTATTCCATTGCCCTTTCCGTGTAAAATTCTCACCTCTGAAACACCAACCATTATTGCATCATCAATAAACCTGGTTACAATTTCAAGTGCCTGTTCTAGCCTCTCCCCTCTGATATCAATAGATGGCTTAAACCCTAGCCTTCTGTTGGTTATCTCCTGACTCTCTCTTACCGAAAATGTTTTTTGAGAACCCTTTTTTGACACATCCGAATACTCGTTATTGGATATTCTTTCCACCTTATCGACCGCCAAACGACTTATAACAGAGCCTATTGCAATATTTACCGTCTTATCATCCGTACCAAGCACCTCACCAACCAGCTCTCCCCCCTTAATGCGAACCTTGTCACCCTTCTTAAGAGGTAATGTATCCTCTTTTCTTTTATCAACAACAATTTCAGGCCCCTTTTGTTTTGCCGTATTGTCTCTCTCCCTTCGTTTATTGTCTCTTCTCTCTCTTCTCTGCTTAAGGAGCTCCATCTTTCTGGCAATATTGTCATCCGAAATATCATGAGATATCTCTTTGGAATCCTTAATAAAATCGGTGAGAGATTTCCGTATGATTTTTGTTTTCTCTTTTTCGGCCTGACTTTCGCGAATCTCTTTTATTGTTGACTCTATTCGTTTGTTCGCTTCGGCCAGCAACTGATCTGCCTCTGCTTTGGCCTTGTTTATTATCGTTTTCTTTAGCTCCTGTATATCCGAGAGCTCTTTTTGGTACTTGTCTGTAATATTTTCAAGAGTTCTGTCGGTGCTTTTAATTTTTGCCAAACGCTCTTCCCATGCCCTGCGATTTTTTGCAATTTTTTTCAGGTGGCGTTCAAGGTCAACGAAGTCCGTTCCTGCTCTCTCCTCTGCCTTCTTGACAACATCTTCGGGCAAACCTATCTTTCTGGCAAGTTCGAATGCAAATGAGCTGCCCGGTGTACCGGTCTCAAGTTTAAAAAGAGGCTTAATATTCTGAACATCAAACTGCATACCTCCGTTTAAAACACCCCTGCTGCTGCTCGCGTAAAATTTTAGATTTGAATAGTGAGTGGTAATAATTCCGAAACAACCCCGCCTCTCAATCTCTCCGAGAATTGCCTCTGCAATTGCGCCTCCGGCAGTTGGTTCTGTTCCTGCTCCAAACTCGTCTATTAACACAAGGCTTCTCTCATCAGCTCCCTCCAGTATTGCCTTCATGTTAGTCAGATGGGAGCTGTATGTACTGAGGTCATTATCAAGAGACTGTTCATCACCAATATCTATGAATATGTTGTCAAAGAGAGTCATTTCTGAATTCTCGCCTGCAGGAATCAGAAAGCCGCATTGAAGCATATATTGTAAAAGGCCAACAGTTTTAAGGCATACCGATTTACCTCCTGCATTTGGCCCGGAGATAAGCAGAATGCGTTTATCTCCATTTAGTGAAAGAGTTAAGGGAACAACCTCCTTACCCTCTTTTTTAAGCGCCTTCTCCAGCAGAGGGTGTCTTGCATTTCTTATGCTCAACTCTCTCTGGTCTGAAATAACCGGCATTCCTGCTCCCATAGATGCAGCCAGGCGTGCCTTTGCCCAAATAAAATCTATTTTTGCAATAATCTCGGCAGATAAAAGCAATTCAGGAGCGTAAGGCCTAAGAAAATCCGAAAATTCTGCCAGGATTTTAATAATCTCCCTTTGCTCTGCAAAATGGAGCTCCTTAACTATATTGTTAAGCTCAACTATTTCAAGAGGCTCTATATACAGGGTTTTACCGGTAGCAGATTCGTCAAGCACAAAGCCGGGAACCTTTCTTTTATTGGAGGCCGTTACAGGAAGTAACATTCTTCCGTCCCTTATCGAGACAGAGGCATCCATGTCAATTATACCCTCCTGCTGTGCATTTTTAAGAATTGAATTAATCTTTCTGGCAATTGAGCCCTCTTTCTCTTTAATAGCCTTTCTTATGGCAGCAAGATCTTCGCTGGCATTATCCTTAATTTCGCCGAATCTGTCAAGCAGAGAATCAATCCTTCTTGAAATTTCAGGAAAAAGGATAATTGGCTCAACCAGATTCTTTAGATATGGATATTGATTATCTTTTGTCTTTTTGAAAAAGAGCTGAATCTGTCTTAGCGTTTCAAGAGAGGTCCTGAGCTTAATTATAGAGTTTAAATCAAGATAGTAGGATGTGTTTTCGAGTCTAGAAATAAATGCAGCAGTATCAACATAGCCGGAGTCAGGAAAGCCTTTCTCCAGCAAAGAGATCACTCTCATTTCGTCTGTCTGGTTCAGTCTTACTTTAAGCTCCAGAGTGTTGTTGCAGAAATCTGCCTCCTGAGCCATAATCTTTGCTGCTGAAGTAGAACACATAGACTCCGCGGCAGATCTTATTCTGTCGAATCCAAGTTTTTGTTCCGTTCTTTCAGCGTTAATTTTCATGAGTCAGCACAAAGATAACTGTTGCTCTACTGATGTGCAACAATATGATTTTTATAGGAGGCTTCAATGGCTAACCTGAGCTCTGCAATACTATTAATTGTTTTTATTTCACCGTTGGTGACAAAGGATATCTGCCCTGTCTCTTCTGAAACGACAATTACATTGGCATCACTTTGCTCCGAAATACCTGCAGCAGCCCTGTGTCTCATACCGTAAATTGCCGGAAGGTGGGGATTTTCTGTAATAGGCAATGTGCATCTTGCAGCAACAATCTTATCTGACGCCACAACCATAGCCCCGTCATGCATTGGAGCATTCTTGAAAAAGATATTTTCAATAAGTCTTCTGCTTATCCTGGCATCAAGTCTGTCCCCGCTCTCAATTACAAACTCCAAAGATGAGCTTTTTGCAAGAACTATGAGGGCCCCTGTTTTTGATTCTGACATTCTTCTGCAAGCCTGAGTGATTTCATTAAGAGCCTCTCCTGTAATAGATTTTCCCTGAGATCCCAGAAAGATATTAAACAATTTCAGTTTGTGGCTTGAATCCATATATCTTGTTCCCAGTCTGAGAAAAAACCTTCTGATCTCCTGTTGAAAAAGAATTATGAGTGCAAGCACACCAACTCCCATGACCTGCCCTAAAATAGCACTCAACAACTCCATTCTTAACGCCTTAACAACAAGCCATATAAAATAGAAGACTATTATACCGGTGAAGATATTTAGAGCAGCTGTGCCTCTAATAAGTTTATACGCTTGATAAATAAGAATTGCGACAAGAAATATGTCGATAATGTCAATAAGCTCTATTTTAATAAAATCCAGCATAATCGTATAACTACAAACTTAATCTTTTTATTCAACAAATGCTAATGCCGCAAAGCTCAATTTTACGCCATAAGCCTCAACCAATCTCATTCCGCACTCTTTTGCCGTTGCCCCGGTTGTAAGGACATCATCCACTAATAAAACATGTTTTCCATCAATATTTTCGCCACGCTTTACGTAAAAAGCGCCACTTACTCCCTTTGATCTTCCCTTTCTATCTTTGAGCGTCTGTGAAATTGAATATCTGCCACGCTTCAATATGTTTTCTGCAACGGGAATCTCCATTATTTTTGAGAGTTCATAAGCTATGACTGATGCTTGATTAAAGCCTCTTATCCATTTTTTCAGGGGGTGCAAAGGTACCGGAATAATTAATTCAATGTCATTAAAAAGACCCCCCTGAACCATCTTTTTTCCTAGAATTCCAGAAGTGTATCTTCCGATCGATTTATCACCTGAGTATTTAAAATCATACAATATGTTTTTCCAGTTACTCTCCTTTCTGTAAATCATCAATGTAGCAACACTCTCTACCGGAATTTTTTCTGCTAGAAGGGAGTGTGCCGGATTGCCTGCACAATTCCAAAAATATGAGTATGGGAGATCTGAAAGACACTCTGTACAGATATGTTTCTCTCCTCTCACCAACAATCTTTCGCACACCGGACAAATTTCCGGGAAAAACAGATCTTTCAGACCCACTATTCTATAAGTTTAATATTTAATGCCTTATGTAGTTGCTCATCGTTTCTTATCATACTCTCAGCACGACCTCTCTGATAGTAATATCTGGCAGAAATCTCCTCTTCAAGCAGTGCTTTAATTTCACTCTTGTTTTTCCTCAAGACTTCAGCTTTTCCGGGTTTAATTTTCTCTCCGAGCTTTGTCAGATCTTCTTTTAATTCTGCATAAAGTCCCTCCCTTACTGCAAGGGATATCAGTTTGTCGTACTCCACTTCGGATGATGTCCTGTGGTCAAAATTCTTATTTGAGGCCCACTCAACAAATTTTTCATACTCATTGTCGCTCAGGAGAAATTTTGAAGGAGTATCTATAGTCAGATTATTTTTAAAGTACTCAACAGAATACTCTTGTAAGACCTCACCATAAATAAGAGCAAGTGCAGGCCTGCTATAGGTTTTAGGTTCGATATTAACATCAGGAGTTACTCCTCCGCCATCATAGACCGACCTCCCTTTCAGTGTTTTAAACTCCTTGATTAAAGAGTCCGGAATATTGCCAAGACTTCCATCTTCGTTTCTTTGTGAGTAGTCAATAGCCTGGACACATCTTCCGCTTGGAGTATAGTACTTTGCAGTGGTAAGTTTCAGCTTGTAGTTAAACCCTACATCTCTGATAGACTGAACAAGGCCCTTCCCAAATGTTCTTGTTCCTGCAATTGTTGCCCTGTCCAGGTCTTGAAGAGCCCCTGCGACAATCTCCGAAGAGGATGCTGATGAAGAGTTAACAAGTACTATTAGGGGAATTTTGGTATCAACCGGCTCTTCCCTTGTGTAGTAATCCATATCGGCCTGACGTATTTTTCCGATAGCCGAAACCACTTTTGTGCCCCTTGGAACAAATAGTGAGACAATATCTACTGCTTCGTCAAGAATGCCACCTCCATTGCCTCTAAGGTCAAGTATTAACCTTTTTAAATTCGGGTTCCTCTTTAAGTCAAGGAGCGCTCTCTTTACGTCTTTTGAGCCGCCAATCGTGAACCCGGATATTCGAATGTAACCTGTTGTGTCTGTGATCATTCCACTGTAGGGAACATCCGGAAAATGTATCTTTTCGCGGGTTATGGAAATTTTCTTTACCAAACCCTCTCTAAGAGTTTTTATAGTAAATTCCACCTGAGTTCCCGGTACCCCCTTCATTTTCGCACTACACTCATCAACCTGCAATGGAGCAACTGATACACCATCTATTGTCAGAATTATATCTCCGGCAACAATACCTGCACGCGCAGCAGGAGAAAACTCATTCACTTCAGTTATAACAATCCCCTCATTTGATTTTCTGATAATAGCCCCTATTCCTCCGTAGGAACCAGTTGTTAAAAGCTCCAGATTCTCTCTGTCTTCTTCAGGTATCAGAACCGTATAGGGATCAAGTCCTTCAAGCATGGCTTCGATGGCAGATAAAATCATTTTATCAGCCGCTACACTGTCAACATAAAGATATGACAGCTCTCTTAATACATTTAACTGAATATCAAGATTTTTTCCAATTTTGAATGCAGCCGACTGACCTGTGGCTGCCACCGGCACCAGAAGTGCAATAAAAATAAGTGCCCGTAATATTATCCTCTTCATCACCGTCTTAGTTGTTAATAAATTATGCAAATTTAAAGTTTTAGTATCTTTGATGCAATTTTGATTTCAAATGGAGATAATTTTTGCAACCTCAAACCGTCATAAACTTTCAGAAGCTAAAGGTATTATAGAGACAGAAGTTTTATTGATAACACCTGCCGATTTAGGCATTACAGAATCAATCCCTGAAGATGCTCCTACATTGGAGGAGAACGCACTCTTTAAAGCCCGGTACCTTTGGGAGAAGACCGGGAGGAATGTATTTGCCGACGACACCGGCCTCGAGGTTGAGGCTCTTAACGGTGCGCCCGGAGTTATGTCTGCCAGATATGCATCTGAGGAGTGTGACGCCGGTAAAAATATGCAAAAATTACTCAAAGAACTTAAAGGCATCAGTAACAGAAAAGCAAGGTTCAGAACTGTTGTTGCCCTGATATTAAATGGGGAAACTCATCTTTTTGAGGGTATCGTTAAAGGAACCATACTTGAAGATCTCTCCGGAACAGGTGGATTTGGTTACGACCCGCTTTTCCTACCGGATGGTTACACCAAAACTCTTGCCGAAATCTCTTACGAAGAGAAAAATTTAATTTCTCACCGGGGAATTGCTATGCGAAAGCTATCTGAATTTTTGAAATCAATAAAATGACAAGCAACTCTTCATCTCTGCAGATTATTGTGCTTCACACAATTAAGCACAAAGAAAACGGATTGGTCGTTCAGTGTTACACTGACAGAGGTGGCAGAGAGAGCCTTTTCATAAAATATTCAAATAAATCAAAAGGAAAGATTAATCTCTCACAATTACACCCCCTGGCAATTCTTAATGTAGAACTCTCCGTCATGAAACTTGGCAGTATGCAGAGTATAAAGGAGGCTACGCCCGTTGTAAAACTGGCCTCGATAAGGGGAGATATATACAAATCATCAATTGCCCTTTTCATTAGCGAACTTATTTTGAGAAGCGTCAGAGAGATTGAAGAGAATGCTCAACTGTATTCATTTCTCAGCAATGCTGTTCTCACACTTGAAAACATTAAAGAGGGAGTATCAAATTTTCACCCCTGGTTTCTTGTAAATTTTTGCAGGCATTTAGGATACTCTCCAAAAATAGAGCATGCGCCCGAAGAAGAGTTATTTGATATTGTAACAGCAGAGTATATACGGACTCCTGATTCTGAAACCATCTGCTTTAACGAAACAGACAGTTTACTGCTCTACCTGTTTTTAAAATCAAGCGCTCAGGATCTGTACCAAATAAAAATAGACGGAAAAAAAAGGCACCAATTTATTGGTCAGATGATCAAATATTTAAGCTTTCACATCGGTTCAGAATTGAAAATCGAGTCCCTTGATGTCCTTCACGAAGTGTTTGAATAATGTCTATATTTGCAGCATGTCACTTTTATCAAATATTTTCTCCCTGCTAACAAGCAAAATGCTCAACAGGCTTGAGGAAAACCGAAAAAATCCGGTTCACTTCCAACAGAAACTGTTCAGTAGTTTGACTGATTCACTCTGCCTTACCGAATTTGGCAAAGAGCACGGCGTTAAAAGAGGCATTTCGCTCAATGAATTTCAAAATTCAATTCCTCTAAGAGACTACGATAATTTTGAGCCCTTTATTGAAAGAGTAAGAAGAGGAGAGGAAAAGGTGCTCTGGGACAAACCAACTATTTGGTTTGCGAAGTCCAGCGGGACAAGTACAGCGCGCTCCAAGTTTATTCCTGTTTCATCAGAATCCCTCCACAGTTGTCACTTTTCCGGAATGAAGAAGATGATTGCCACTTATGTAAATAACAATCCGGATTCACGTATTTTTGATGGGGACACACTGACACTGGGTGGCAGTGTAACTGTTGACGAACTTGGCACAGGTAAAAGCCACTACGGCGACCTCTCTGCTATTTTACTAAGGAACTCACCAGTCTGGGTAGAGATGAGAAGAGTCCCCGGACAAAAAACAGCCCTTTTGAGTGATTTTGAGAAAAAGGTAGAAGAGATCTGCAAAAACGCTCACAAATATAATGTTACAAATTTTTCAGGTGTTCCATCTTGGAACCTTGTATTAATGAGAAAGATACTGGAATACACCGGCAAAAAAACTCTTCCTGAGATATGGCCAAATCTTGAGCTATTTATGCACGGCGGAATAAATTTTGATCCATACAGAAGCGAGTTCAAAAAAATAATCCCATCTGAACAGATGAGATATATGGAGAACTACAACGCATCTGAAGGATACTTTGCATTCCAGGATAACCCGCAGGACAAATCGATGCTTTTACTCACAGACAACGGAGTCTTTTATGAGTTTATTCCAATGTCGCGTTTAAACGAAGCACTCTCAGGAGCCTACACCAATTTTGAAACAGCCGAAACTGTGAATACATCTGAAAACTATGCAGTTGTTATCACTACAAACGGTGGTCTTTGGAGGTACCTTTTAGGCGACTGTATCCGTTTCACCTCATTATTCCCACACAAGATTATCATCTCAGGCCGTACACAGCTATTTATCAACACATTCGGCGAAGAGCTTATGATAAATAATGCCGAAAGAGCAATGACAGCTGTTTGCGAAAAACATTCGGCAAGTGTGGCAAACTACACTGTAGCCCCGCTTTTCATGGAAGAAAATTCAAAAGGTGCACATCAATGGTTAATAGAATTCTCTTCAAAGCCTAATGATATAACCTCCTTTACTTTCGATTTGGACAAAGAGCTAAGGAGCCTAAATTCCGATTACGACGCAAAAAGAAACAACAATGTTACTATGTCTATGCCGGAGGTTGTTGTCCTTAACGAGGGTCTCTTTTACGAATGGATGAGGCAGAAAGGAAAACTTGGGGGTCAAAATAAGGTACCCCGACTCTCCGGAGAGAGAACGTATGCTGATCAATTGCTTGAAATTCAAAATTCTTCTTTCGGCAAAGAGCTATGAAAGAGAAAATATTCAATATAACTACCAAGGAGGAGTTTGAAAAGACAACTCTTGAAATCTTCAGAATTCAGAGTGAAAAATGCATACCCTACAGAGATTTTATCAATCTGGTGGGAATTAAAACATCGTCTGTTAATTCGATTGA
>JAUYTX010000043.1 GCA_030695025.1 Bacteroidales bacterium
CCCGGGGGGAAGGGGTCAGGCAGGAAGAGGTCCAAACGGACACAGACCGGAATAAACGGTCAAAGAATAACTAAAACCAATATTTATAATTGAAAATAAATGCTTGAAATATGAGCATCTAGCGCAAGCTTTGCCCAAATATTTTAACTCACAGACAATTATAACTCAACTGAAAACACTTAAATAATTGAACGAAATACTTAATAACAAGAATAATAAATTGACAACTACATTGAAGCATTTGTAGATGGAGAAATCCACAGCATAGTAAGTGTTAAAAGAAAAAATATCAGCATAGTAAGTGTTGAAAGAAAAAATATCAGTGAAGTAGATGTTGAAAGAGATAACTACAATGAAATAATAGCAGACAAATAAGAAAATCAGACAAAATAAAATCAATTAATAATAATTTCAAAAACAAAAAAAATGAAAACAAAAGTAATTTTAACAGCACTCATGCTAACAGCCACAATAGGTTTGGCAACAGCACAAAACACAAACAAAAACAATGAACAAAATGCGCCCAAAGCAAATAAAAGCTGCTTTGTTGACGCAAATAACGATGGAGTTTGCGACAGTCATGCAGATGGCACATGTACAATAGGAAACGGAAAAGGTCTGATGGACGGAAGCGGCACAAGGCATGGAGTTCGTGACGGATCGGGTCGCGGAAAAAGAGGTGAGCAACTGGGTCTTCATGACGGAACAGGCCGTAGGGTTAACTACAAAACTGCAAATGAAGGTAAAAGAGGTGGCGGATATGGCCCCGGTGACGGAACAGGCAACAGAAACAAACGCGTTGAAGAGACTTCAAAAAGACCAATGAACGGAACAGGTTTCGGTACCAAAAAATAAATCTCTGTGCCAATTTGTGGTAACAAATTACAAATCACTCATATAGAAATGAGCCAATTTTACATAAAAAAATTGGCTCATTTTTAATTCGCTTTAATACAGGCATATACCTCAAACTGGCGCAGAGAAAAGTGTTAGCCCCTTAGTGCTTCTCTCAAAATCACCACAGGGTGTTTGGCTATGCGGCCTGTTCCGTCTAAAATTTGCTGACGGCAAGAGGTTCCGGGTGCTGAAATAATTGTTTCTGATGCTGTAGTTGCTGCGTTAATAAGCGGGAAGAGGGTTTGATTACCTACGGCAATTGACACATCATAATGTTCCTTCTCATATCCGAATGCACCAGCCATACCGCAGCAACCGGTAGGTAAAGTTTCAACTGTATAATTCTGAGGCAGTGAGAGCATTGCAGCAGATGGCTCAACAGAGGCAATTGCCTTTTGGTGGCAGTGGCCGTGCAGAATAATTTTTTTTGCTTCATTTGTAAAGCTATCGGCAGAGATATTGCCCTTTTCGACCTCACGCATTATAAATTCGTCGTACAAAAGTGCACACTTTGACAACTCCTGAGCAGCCTCCCTGAGTTCACTGTCAACCAGGGCAGGATATTCATCTCTGAATGATAAAATTGCAGAGGGCTCAATCCCAACCAAAGGTGTTTCAGGTGTAATCAAGTCCTTTAACAAAGAGACGTTTTGATTTGCAAACTTTTTGGCCCTTCTAAGCAGACCCTTTGACATTGCCGCCCTCCCACTCTCTTTATGATTTGGAACAATAACTCTGTATCCCAACTCATTCATAAGCTCAATAAATGCGACGCCAACCTCGGCCTCGTTATAATTAGTAAACTCATCGGCAAAAAGAAATATCACTCCCTTTTCATAGCGTTTTTTCGAAGAAAGGCTTTTTGCATATTGCCTCAGGGTAGTTCTTGAAAGTTTTGGAATAGACCTGTTTGCCGAAAATCTAAGAATTTTCTTAATGATTGATGATGTTAATCTGTTGCATGCAAAAAAATTGTACACCAGCGGCATAAGTGAACCCAACCTCTGAACATCGGCCATTCTGGCAATCATATAAGATCTGAAGCTTACCCCCTTTAAATCATAGTAGTGCTGCATAAATTCAGCCTTGTAGCGAGCCATGTCAACATTCGAAGGACACTCGCTCTTACACGCTTTGCACGAAAGACATAAATCCAGAGATTCAAGAATCTCTTTCTGATCAAAAACCTTATCAGTAGTGGGTTTTGTAAGCAACTCTCTAAGTACATTAGCCCTGCCCCTTGTACTGTCAGCCTCATTCCCGGTAACCCTGAAACTTGGGCACATTGTCCCGGCAAACTGCGAAGACTTCCTACAATCACCTGAACCATTGCACTGTTCAACAGCCCTCAGCCAACCTCCCTGTGCAGAATAATCAAAAAAAGTATCATACTCTCTTACTGCAACATCAGCTTCATATCTAAGAGAACTGTTCATAGGCGGAGTATCAATAATCTTTTCGGGATTAAAAATACCATCCGGATCAAATGCCCTCTTTAGCTCCTTCAAAATTCCAAAAAGATAATCTCCTGTCATTAAAGGGATAAACTCACCTCTTAATCTGCCATCACCATGCTCACCACTCAAAGAGCCTCTGTGTTTTTTCACAAGCTTAGCAGTCTCTCCTGCTATAGTTCTGAAGAGCAGGGTATCCTCCTCTTTTTTTAGATTAAGCAGAGGTCTCAGATGTAACTCTCCTGTGCCAATGTGGGCATGAAATACGCATGACAAGCTGTGATTTTCAAGCATTTTGACAATATCTGACATGTAATCGGGTAACCTTGACGGAGCAACAGCAGTATCTTCAATAACTGAAACAGGCTTAACATCACCCTTCATTGAAGTCAGAAGACCCAAACCTGCCTTTCTTAACTCCCACACTTTGGCGGTCTCCTTACCGTAAACCTTTGAACAATAGTAGATAAGTCCACTTTCCAAGAGCGCACTCTCAGCAACATCCACTATTTTTGCAAGTTCTTCTTTACTTTCAGCAGCAAACTCAGCAATCAGAATTGCAGCAGGTGTACCTTGAATGAAGAACCTGTTCTTGTTCTGACTTATGTTTGATTTACTCAGCTCAAGAATATTGGCATCCATCAGCTCCACCGCAACAGGACTATGTTCCAGTGCAATCAGATTTGCCTTGAAAACATCTTCGAGTCTTTTGCTGTGAGCGCATAGCAAAGCTCTCTCCTTAGGAAGAATCGGTACAAGATTGACTTTAATTTCAGAAATTAGCCCCAGTGTACCCTCAGAACCAGCAATTACTTTGCAGATATCCCGCTCAGAGTTAAGAAATTCATCAATGGCATATCCGGTGTTTCGACGCCTCACCTCAGGGTCAGGAAAATGATCGGCAATTTCTCTCTTTACCCTTTCATTATGAAGCATATTGGCTGCAAACCTATAAATTTCACCCTCCCTGCCCTCAAGTCTGCATTTTTCTTCAAACGCCTCAACAGAACATGATTTAAAACAAGCAACAGAGCCATCGCAGAGAACCATTTCGGTTTCGAGCAGATGATCGCGTGTGCTGCCATGTACCAGAGAGTGCGAACCGCAAGAGTTGTTACCAACCATGCCTGCAAAACAGCACCTGTTTGATGTAGAAGTTTCAGGCCCAAAGCAGAGCCCAAAACCGGCAACTGCAATGTTTAGCTCATCAAGAACTACCCCCGGCTCAACTCTTGCCCACCTCTCATCTTTATTAATCTCAAGTATTTTGTTAAGATGTTTCGAAACATCAACCACAAGACCCTTTCCCACAACCTGTCCCGCCAAAGAGGTTCCAGCTGCACGCGGAATGATTGAAAAACCCTCGGCTGAAGCCAGTTTTACTATGTCTATAAGATCCTGTTTACTCTCCGGATAGAAAACACCTAAAGGCATCTCTCTATATGCAGAGGCATCTGTAGAGTAAAGAATTCGGCTAAGAAGATCTTTGTTGATTTTCATCTGTAAACTTAGGATATCCTAGAAACACTTTTATTCTCTAACTTGTACTTTTGACCACTCTCTTCACAAACAGCCAATCCTTCAGAATTGAAATTCAGCTTATTGCCAAACTCACTTACCCATCCTACCTGTCTGGCAGGGTTACCCACAACCAGAGCAAATGGAGCAACAGGTTTTGTAATAACAGCACCAGCACCCACCATTGAATATCTACCAATCTCATTGCCACAAATTATTGTAGCATTGGCTCCAATTGTAGCGCCTCTACAAACCCTGGTCTCTACATAAAAACCTTTTCTAACAACTGCACTCCTTGGGTTTACAACATTTGTAAAGACACATGAAGGGCCAAGAAAGACATCATCTTCACAAACCACACCGGTATAAACCGATACATTATTCTGAACCTTAACATTCTTACCCAGAATCACTTTGGGAGAGATAACAACATTTTGACCAATATTGCAACCCTCACCAATTATGCAGTTGGACATTATATGTGTGAAGTGCCAGATTTTTGATCCGCTACCAATTTGACAGCCCTCTTCAATAATTGCAGTTTCATGAGCAAAGTAATCCATACATATGACATTAAGTAACTGTTATTAAAAACAGATCTATTGATGTGCAAATATAGACAAAAGCTAAACCCGTAACTACAAAAATTTACTCCATTGCAAATTCAGTAACAGAGTTTACACCCCTGATTCCGAAATAGCTGTCGGTAATAGTACCCTTGACCCATATTTTTTTACCAAGGTTGCCCGGTTTAGACTTTAGATTCAAAGCTTCTCTAATAGATCCGGTAGGCAAAGCAATTCCGGCACACCTGCTTTTAAGATTTTCACCTGGCGTCAAAGCAATGGCAATATTGGTCTCAACATCAAACGGAGCAGTAGTAATAAGTGACGAAGTTGTCAGATAGCCCGCAATATAACCACACACCCAAATGCCCTTCAACCCGGCATACCCTGTAAGTTCATCAGGATTAAGTGCAAGCTCCTTTGATGAACCATCACGCAAATTCCCAATAACCATACTCTCCTTAACCCATATTGAAGATGTGTCAATCACGATTTTTGTAGAGGCCCCGCCTTCGCCGCCACCAGTATCACCCGAAGAGGAGTGAAGGTTTATGGCAACCATCTCTCTTGGAAGAAGAGTCCGCCTGGTAAGCAGAACCCCTGAAGTGTCACCCGGAACCGCGCTTTGTTTTAGTCTGACTGTAATCTCACCCGGATTCATATAAAGGTAGCGATTCTCTGAATAGGGATAAACCACCGAACCGGCAGCATCAGAAAGTACTGTGCTCCACAATCCAAAACGACTTTTAAACTCCGGAGTAAACGACAGTAATACTGCCCCATTGCTCTGTCTGCAAAGAAATTGCAAATGTGTTACCTTATCTTTTTCAACTACAACTGTTTTAGAATCAGAGTAGCAAGGAGCGTCAAACTGAGGAGCACCAAATGGTCGTGAAAAGACAGAGACGTCATAACTGGCTGCCACAAGCACCATATTGGCAGGTCTGTCGCCATATCTTCCGCTGTAAACTATTGAGCCATCTACCCTTTTAACCTTAAGTGTAAACGAATTACTGTCAGGAAACTCCTTTGTGACGCCTTTTGTAATGGCTGCCTCGCCAAATTTCATTGCCAGCGACCCACTCCCCTTATCGCTCTTTTCACCCTTTTCGCCCTCATCACCTGTAAAAACCAACCCCTGACAAGATGAAATCAGTAAAGAAATTGAAAATAAAACAATTCCAAGAAAAAGATAAAGATTTGCAGCTATCGACCTAAATTCAAGGTTGCTACGTGTTAAAAGCTTTCGAAAATTAAAATCGAAACCATTAAGTGCAGTTGCACTAGTGTTTAATGTTGAAAATGAATTACCTGATTGGTCCGGCAAAATCCAGTACCGGATACCTTTAAAAATCTCTCGCCTCATATCAAAATTTATTATTTGTTAACTATTCAAAAATAGAGCACTTCGCTTAAGATATGTTACCAAATTCAATAAATTTCAAAAAATATCTAATTTTAAAATTACAGTATTCAATTTTAATTAATTTTGTCAAAATTTATTTTTGTCTATGTATAAAATTACAGAGCATCCCATCCTACCGATACCTGCCGACAACAAGGCAGAATTCATATTCGAAGGCCATAAAGTTACAGGTCAAAAGGGTTTTACAATTGCTGCGGCACTCCATCAGGCCGGATTGGTAATTCACAAACACAGCCTTGAAAACAGAGAGCGCACTATGGAGTGCGGAATTGGAAAATGTGGTGCCTGTGAAATGCTGGTTGACGGTAAAGTGCGCAGGATTTGCATCACCAAAGTAGACGGAGTTCAAAGTGTACAGAGAATTGACGACAACTATCTACCTGATGAACAATCAATTATTAAAACAGATATAAAGGTTCACAAAACAACGGTAGTGATTGTTGGAGCAGGCCCGGCCGGTCTTGCCGCCAGAGAGGAGCTTAACAAAGCAGGAGTAGATAATTTGGTAATAGATAACAACAGTAAAATTGGAGGTCAGTTTTTAATGCAGACTCACCAATTTTTCTTCTTTGAAAAGGAGAAGAGATTTGGTGGAATGAGGGGGTTTGACATAGCAAATTCTCTGGCAGGGGATGACCATTCCGGCATTCTTCTTGATTCTGTTGTTTGGGAGATATTGGAAGGTAAGAGACTTGTAATTAAAAACATAGCAACACAAGAGATATCATATGTCGATGCCGAGCATCTGGTTGTGGCAACAGGAGCGGTTCCATTTATGCCGGCCTTTAAAAATGATGATCTGCCGGGCGTTTACACAGCGGCTGTTGTTCAGCGAATGATGAACAATGAGCTTACACTCCTTGGAAAGAAAATTCTAACAGTAGGAGCTGGCAATATCGGTTACCTCACATCATATCAGGCAATGCAGGCCGGAGCTCAGGTTAAGGCCATCATTGAGGCAATGCCAAACGAAGGCGGATTTCCCGTTCAGGCAAACAGAGTAAGAAGACTCGGAATTCCAATCTTAACATCACATATTTTACTTGAAGCAATTCCCAACGAAGATCACACAGGTATTGTAGGAGCAGTTGTAGCTGAATGTAAAAATTTCAAACCAATACCCGGAACCGAAAAGATAATCGACGACATTGATTGTATAAATATTTGCACCGGTCTTATTCCTGATAATCAGCTATTTCGCAAGGGAACAGAGGTTTACGGCCGCCGTTGCCACGCAGCAGGAGATGCCGTAAAAATCGGAGAGGGAACATCTGCAGTTCTTAGAGGAAAGCAATGTGCACAGGAGATTATTCAGGATCTTGGCATTAAACTTAACTACGACGATTACCTCTCAGTGTCTAAGGAGTATATTGATTCTCAGCAGCATCCGGCCAGAGTTATTGAGACACCTGCCATGCCTACAGAAAAAAGGATGAACGAAAAGGGCTTTGTGATTATTGACTGCCTTTATGGCTTTGCCTGCAACCCATGCGCATTTGCGTGCAAATTTGGAGCAATAACAAAATCATCTACCTCTACCGTTCCAAGAATTGACTACGACAAATGTACAGGCTGTATGCAGTGTGTTTATCAATGTCCCGGACTGGCAATTTTTGGCTATCAGTTAAACAAAAACCGACTTTTCCTTCCTATAGAATACAAGGCAGATGAAGGTTCTCACGTCTATCTTGTAAATAATAACGGAGAGATTCTGGGAGAGGGAGTAATTGAGAAAATTCTGAAAAACGAAAATAAAACAAACATCGCCCGTGTAACCGCCACTTCGATGAGAAGTAACATTACAAAAGAGGCAGATGAGACAGATGGAGCAGTGGCAGGCACATCACCAGCAGAACCAATCCCGGCAGAAAAGCTGATTGAAGTAAGAGGCTTTATCCTAAAAGATAAGTACCCTTCAAAAGTTGAACTCATTCCCCTTTCCAAAAAGCACGACTCTAAAACATATATTTGTCACTGCGAAGATGTTACAGTAGAAAAACTCCTCTCTGTAATTGGTGACAGAAAGGTAATCTCATCTGACGAATTAAAGCATATCTCAAGAATAGGAATGGGCCCATGCCGCGGAAACAGATGTGTTCCAAGGGCAAAACTACTGTTGAGAGCATACGGAGTAGAGGTTTGCGGCGAACCAACCCCTCGCGGACCTATGTCAAACCTGGTAACTTTGGGAGACATGGTACAGGGAGAGAAAAAGGAGCAGATCGTACTACCCAAAGGGAGCCGGCCGGTTAAGAAGGTTTCGGTTCTTATTGCCGGAGGAGGAATTTCGGGAGCATCGCTGTTCCGATTCTTTGCAGAGGCTGGTTTTGACCCGCTCATGGTTAATGATGGGCTTGGGAGTTCATGGAGAAACATCGCAGGAGGCCGGCCGGCATTTTCATTGCCTGCCCTTGCCGACATAGCAAAACACAATCTGGAGATTTTCAGAGATCTTCAAGGCAAGCACAACATAGATTTCCGTCTGATAAGATATGTAAGTTTCGCCCACGATGAGCAGACATACAAATCACTTGATGCATCAAAGGGATGGTCTGACGCCTACATGGTTGATAAAAAGAATTTCTCAAAAGAGATCTCACCTTACCTGAATCCAAAATTGGACATATACAGCCACGCACTGATAACAAATGAGTGTTGGCAGGCAAATCCCGGACAGACAATAGATGTAGTGAGAGAGATCGGCCGAGCTAAGGGAGGCACAATTCTGGAAAACACAAAACTTGTAGAAGTTTACAAAACAGGCAAAGAGTACAGGGTAATTCTGCAAAACTCAAATCGTGAATACGAAGAGTATCAAACAGAAATATTCATAAATGCACTTGGAGCAGAGGCAGACCATTTTGCAAAAAAACTAGGAATAGAGACAGGTCTGTTCCCGGTAAAACACCAGGCATTCATCACCAAACGACTTCCTATGCTGGGCAAAGAGGGAGCTAACCTTGACATGCTCATAGACAGACGCAAGTACAAAGGATTTTCAGCAGTTTACGGGCAACAGCTTGCCGAAACAGGACAGATTATCGGATGTGCATCACCTATTAACGACGCAAAAGAGACCGACAAAAACCTAAAAGTAAGCTCACAGGAGTTTCTGCAAGTGGTAACCGAGATGTTCAGCAACTGGATACCACGCCTCTCAGGAGTAGGCTTCCAGGCTGTGTGGTCGGGTTACTACGTAGAACCACGCTATATTGTTGACCCCGAACTTGGGCTCTTTGCCGGAATGAGAGGACACGGCTTTATGCTATCACAGTACCTTGCCAAGCTTTATGTAGATTCATTAATGGGCAGAGAGGTTCCTGAATATTTCCACCAGCTTAAGCTAAACGGACCCGGCCTCAGCGAGCAGGCATTTAAATAATTTTTAAGTGTTTCTGCAAGTATCTGAATATGTGCGTTCTTCAAAATTGACTCCCACCTTTTTTGGATTATGGTATTTATATTTCACTGTTTTATAAGCACTCAGACGAGGACTTAAAATTTTAATCGGATCACGATCAAAAGTTGAGAGATTCCGTATTTAGGCATAAATTTTAGATTGTCTAAAAAGGAAATATGTTTTATTTTCCCTGCGGTCGTCAAACAGTCCTCGTCGTTCCCGAAAAGTAGCCGCTGAAAATTATCGGAAAACAAATGTTGCCTTTGAGTTGAGTGATGTGTGATCGAAAACGTTTACACAACCTCTTAAAAACTTCATGGGGCCTTATCTCGAAGAGATAAGACCCCATTACTTAACCTAAACTTAAACTATGAAAAACTTCATCTAAATAAATTGCAAATCCCGTGCCACAATTTATGATATAACCCTAAGTTTTGCATATTTTAGTAATAAAATTTTTCTTCCTCCATCGTTAAAATCAACTACCGCCTTGAGATTCAAAGGATCTCCCTCAATAACCAATAATTGTCCTACCCCAAATCTATCATGCTCTACAGTTTGACCGGCAACAAGCTTTGAAACCGGATCGGCCACAAAATTTGGATTTGGAGGTTTCGGCGGAGTGAAATTTGGTTTCGGCCGGTTAACCTGAGGCGTCTGTGAAGAATTTCCACCGGACGACCCACTATTAGCAAACCTTTTGTTGCCATAATTCCCTTCTGAAGTCCCACGGTTACCAAACCCTTTGTTACCGTAATTCCCTTCTGAAGTCCCACGATTTCCAAACCCTTTGTTGCCGAAACTCCGGCTACCGAACAACTGCTGCTCAAGATCCGTGCCACCGGCCTCCTTGTCCAATTCAGGCCAGTTCACAAATTTTGCATCAATCTCTTTCAGAAACCTGCTAGGCGGATAGTTCACATGATTTCCCCACCTGAAGCGGGTGTGGGCATACGATAGGGTTACACTGGTTTTTGCCCTGGTAATGGCAACGTACATAAGCCTTCTCTCCTCCTCAATCTCAGACTCACTGCTGGATGAATTTACAGAGGGAAAAAGATTCTCTTCAAGACCAATAACAAATACATGCGGAAACTCCAAACCCTTTGCAGAGTGAACGGTCATAAGGCTGATCTTGTTGAAATCCTCCTCCTTGCTGTTTTCGTCAATGGCACTCATGAGCGAGATTGTCTCCAGATAATCTTCAAGAGGCGCAACCGGCGCAATACTCTCGCCATTAACAGCCTCACTTTCTATATTTTCATCACCAATTAATACTGAACCTCCGTCAGCAATTTTACCGGCATCAATTGTATCAGCATCAATTATACCAACTTTGCTATTATCAACCTTCACATTATCTGAAACACTCTCAACACCTGCTTCAGCCTCGGCTTCGGCCTCTCTCTCCTCGACAAAAGCCTTGATTGAGTTGAAAAGCTCCTCAACGTTTTCGGCCTTTGCCTGCCCCTCGATTGAGAGATCACCCTTTATCATTGTGGCATATCCGCTCTTGATAAAAATCTCAACAGCAATGTCGTATGCATTCATTTCACCAATTTTGGCTGCAACTTCAGATACCATTTTACAAAACTCTGTAAGTTTGTGTAAAGCAGCACTCTTGATTCCAAAACTCAGAACATCACCGGTAAAAAGAGCCTCCCACATAGACATTCCACCAGCAACAGCAGCAGACGACAAATAGCCGACTGTAGTATCACCAATTCCCCTGCCCGGCACATTAACAACCCTTCTGAAAGCCTCATCATCTTTGGGATTAACCAAAAGCCTCAGATATGCCATAACATCCTTCACCTCTGCCCTGTCATAAAACGAGTTTCCCCCGTATATCTTATAAGGTAGAGATCTTTTGCGGAGAGCCTCCTCAACTGCCCTTGATTGGGCGTTTGTCCTGTATAAAACAGCAAAATCGCTGTAAGCAGCCTTGGTGTCGTAAATCTTTGACAGAATAGAAGAGGCCACCAAAAAAGCCTCCTCCTGATCGGTATAGGCCTTTACAATCTCAATATTATCTCCCACTCCGGCCTCAGAAAAACACTCCTTCTTAAGCTGAGCAGAGTTTTTGGAGATAAGTGAATTTGCCGCCTTGACAATTGTCTGTGTTGAACGGTAATTCTGCTCAAGACGAAACTCTTTAGCCTCAGGATAGTCTTTCCTGAAATTCAGTATATTCTCAATCCTTGCACCTCTGAAAGAGTATATACTCTGCGCATCGTCACCAACTACACAAAGGTTCCGGTGAGTCGAAGAGAGCTTCTTGACAATCAAATATTGAGCATAATTAGTGTCTTGATACTCATCAACCAGAATAAATGAAAATCTCTGGCGAAACTTCTCCAGAACCTCCGGAAAATCCCTAAGCAATATGTTAGTATAGAGCAATATATCATCAAAATCCATCGCACCTGACTGCCTGCATCGTTTTTCATACAAGGCAAATATCTCACCAATCTTTGGCTTTCTTGCAGCTGCATCGTTAGCCATAAATGTAGCATTGGCTGTATATGCAGCAGCAGTCACCAGATTGTTTTTGGCCATTGATATCCTGCTTAAAACCTCATTAGGCTTATAAGCTTTATCATCCAGCGACAAGTCCCTGATACAAGCCCTTACTGCGCTTCTCGAATCAGAAGTGTCATATATCGTAAAACTCTTAGGAAAGCCCAAAAGTTCGGCATCTTCCCTCAGAAATCGTACAAATACCGAGTGAAAAGTGCCCATCCATAAATATTTAGCCGCCTCATTTCCAACAAGAGAGGAAATCCTCTCCTTCATCTCTCTGGATGCCTTGTTAGTAAAAGTCAAAGCAAGCACCGATCCTGCCCGGTGCCCCTTGCTTAAAATATTTGCAATTCTACAGGTAAGTACTTTGGTCTTCCCCGAACCCGCCCCCGCAATTATCAGTGAGGGCCCTTCAAATTGTTCAACTGCTTGTCTTTGAGCAGGATTTAGGCCCTCTGTTATAGTAGAAATTTCTCTGTTCATTGGCTACAAAATTATAAATAATGTGTATCTTTGCCACAAAATTTTTTCAAAAAGATGTCAGACCACATTCGATTACGCAAAGGTTTAAACATTCCTCTGGCAGGAGATGCTCAAACCCATATAACAAAGAGAATATCGCCCGACAAAATTGCAATCAAACCCACTGACTTCAAAGCACTTAATGCTAAATTACTTGTTAAAGAGGGAGATTTGGTAAAAGCAGGGTCGCCGATATTTACAGACAAAAGCAGGCCATATATTAATTATTGTTCACCGGTAAGCGGAAAAATTTCAGAAATTTACCGCGGGGAGAAGCGCAAGCTTCTGGAGATACGCATCGATGCCGATCAAACCATCGACTACCTCCAGATAACAACTCCCAACTTCAGGACAGCAACCAAACAGGAGCTTATTGACACACTGCTTGAAAGCGGTCTATGGGCTGCAATAAGGCAGCGCCCATACGGGATTGCTCCCAATAAAGATATTGATCCAAAAGCAATTTTTATTTCCGGCTTTGACTCCGCTCCACTTGCACCCGATCTTGACTATGCCCTAAAGGCTGAAATCGAGCAGATTCAGATAGGAGTAGATATTTTGTCTAAACTCACTGCAGGCGGAGTTCACATAGGACTTCACGCCACCAATTTTGCCAGCAGCCCATTCCACCGCCTTGAGAAGGTGATTACACACACATTTGACGGAGTTCACCCTGCCGGAAACGTAGGGGTTCAGATTCATCATGTAAGCCCTGTGAACAAGGGTGAGGTAGTCTGGACGCTTGATATGTACACCGTAGCCGCAATCGGCCGTCTCTTTACCAAAGGCATTTATGATGTCAAAAAGGTGATAGCAGTTACCGGCCCAAGAGCACATAAGCCAAGCTATGTAGAGTGTGTTCCCGGCACAAACCTCTCTTCAATAAGCGAATATGTCAACATCAAAGGTGACAAAAACGCAAAAGAGCAGCCTCTGCCGGTGAGATACATTAGCGGAAACGTGCTGACAGGTGACGATGTGGGCAAAGATGGTTATCTGGGATTTTTCCACAATCAGATCACCCTGATCAACGAAGGAAACTATCATGAGATGTTAGGATGGATAAAACCATTCCGCATGAAAAAATTCAGTATATCACGCTCATATTTTTCGTGGCTCTTCCCCGGGAAACGCTACTCACTGGACACAAACCTGAATGGCGGAGAAAGGGCATTTGTAATGACCGGAGTTTACGAAAAGGTTTTACCAATGGACATCTACCCTCTATATCTGTTTAAGGCAATCCTAGCCGAAGATATCGACAAAATGGAGGCAATGGGTATTTACGAAGTAGTTGAAGAGGATTTTGCCCTTTGCGAATTCGTATGCCCTTCAAAGACAGATATTCAGGAAATTATATCAAAAGGCATAGACCTTATGATTAAAGAAATGTCATAAAAGAGTCAGAGATGAAAGCTATAAGAAAAATAATAGATAACGTTAAACCAACATTCAGCAAGGGAGGCAAACTGAGTTTTCTCCACTCCTCATTCGATGCATTCGAAACCTTTCTGTTTGTACCCGATACAGTAACCCGTAAAGGGGCTCACATACGAGACAGTATCGATCTTAAACGCACTATGACAATGGTGATTATTGCCCTGATGCCTGCACTCCTGTTCGGAATGTGGAACACAGGGTACCAACACAACCTGTCTGTGGGCGCAGATCTTGAATTTTGGCCAACATTTTTCTACGGCTTCTTTAAGGTGCTACCAATAGTTATTGTATCATACGCAGTAGGATTGGGTATTGAATTTGCCGCAGCACAGATAAGAGGTCACGAAGTCAACGAGGGCTATCTGGTAACCGGAATGCTTATTCCCCTCATAATGCCCGTTGACCTTCCACTATGGATGCTTGCCCTTTCGGTTGCTTTTGCAGTTATCATAGGAAAAGAGGTATTCGGAGGAACAGGAATGAACATCTGGAACCCCGCTCTGTTA
Source organism: Bacteroidales bacterium (assembly GCA_030695025.1). Taxonomy (GTDB): domain Bacteria; phylum Bacteroidota; class Bacteroidia; order Bacteroidales; family UBA932; genus Bact-08. The sequence goes on from JAUYTX010000043.1 coordinate 14,253, forward strand.
GCCAGAGCCTTTGCATTCTTTGCCTACCCCTCATTCATGTCGGGAGACAAAGTTTGGATAGCAGGATTGTCAAAGGGCGAAGGAGTGATTGACGGCTTCTCGGGAGCCACACCACTGGCCAACGCACAGGCGGGACTCGATATTCCATCTTTCAGCGACATGTTCATAGGAATAATTCCCGGCTCTATAGGAGAGACATCCACACTGGCAATACTTATTGGCGCAGCCCTCCTTTTATTTACAGGAATAGCAAGTTGGAAAATTATGTTTTCGGTATTTGCCGGAGGACTTTTAACAGGGTTACTCCTGAACGCACTTGCACCCGAAGGTTCATACATGGCAGTTCCCGCATGGAACCACCTGGTAATGGGAGGTTTTGCATTCGGAGCAGTCTTTATGGCAACAGACCCTGTAACAGGCTCACAAACAGAGAGAGGCAAATGGTACTATGGAGCCCTTATTGGTGTAATGGCAGTAATAATCAGAGTATTCAACCCAGGCTATCCTGAGGGGATGATGCTTTCGATTTTACTATTGAACACATTTGCACCACTGATAGACTACATAGTAGTACAGGGAGGAATAAAGAGAAGGCTCGAAAGAGCAGTCATTAAATAACTCAGCAGAAGAACGATGAATACAAATAATAACTTATACACAATAGTATATGCAACCATAATGGTTGTAGTTGTGGCTGTAATACTCGCTTTCGCCTCTTCGTTGCTTAAAGAGAGACAACAGAGAAACGTAGAGATCGAGAGAAAAGAGATGATTCTCCGCTCTGTTCAGCTCGGAGCCGATCAAGCAGCAAGAGCCAAAGATAAAGACAGCTACATTGAGGCAGAGTATGCAAAATACATAAAGGACTCCTCAATTAATGAACAGGGTAAAGATCTCACTCTATATATATGTACTATAGAAAATGGAGAGAGATTCTATATAATTCCATTAAAGGGAGTAGGTCTGTGGGGCCCCGTTTGGGGATACATCTCTTTGAAAGGAGACTTTAACACAGTTTATGGAGCAACTTTTGACCACAAGAGCGAAACTCCGGGACTGGGCGCAGAGATTACCACTCCTGCTTTTTACGACCAATTCGAAAACAAGAAGATATTTGATAACAGCGGCAACTATGTCTCTGTACTTGTAGTGAAAGGAGGCGCAGATGCATCAAACCCTCACGAAGTGGATGCCATTTCAGGAGGAACAATCACCTCCAAAGCTGTTGAGGAGATGCTCTTCAAGAACATTAAGGAGTACACAACCTTCTTTGCAGCAAAACTTAAAGAGGCAGAAGAGAGAGCCGCCGAAGCTGCATTACAGATGCAACAAAGCGACTCAACCGCTGTAACTCCTACATTACAGGTAAATATTCAGTAACCGAGAAATATAGATATATATGTACAAAAAGATATTTATAGAGCCACTATTTAAAAATAACCCGGTATCAGTTCTGGTACTAGGCATCTGCTCGGCTCTGGCAGTAACGGTTAAACTGGAACCCGCACTGGTAATGGCACTGTCAGTTACCATTGTGATGGGATTCTCCAACGCAATAATATCATCCCTTAGAAATACAATTCCCAACCGAATAAGAATTATTGTACAGCTAGTAGTTGTAGCAATGCTTGTAATACTTGTCGATCAAGTACTTAAAGCATTTGCATACGAAGTGAGCAAGCAACTTTCGGTTTTTGTAGGGCTGATTATTACTAACTGTATAATTATGGGTAGGATAGAGGCTTTTGCACTTGCCAACAAACCTCTGCCTTCACTTATAGACGGCATTGCAAACGGACTAGGGTACGGAATCATACTTGTAGCAGTAGCCTTTTTCAGAGAGCTGTTCGGATCAGGATCACTTATGGGATATCAGCTTATTCCTGCATCGTGGTACTTAAAGAACGGAGGGTTCTACGAAAACAATGGCCTCTTCATACTGCCCCCAATGGCTCTGATACTTGTAGGAGTATTCATTTGGGTACAGAGAAGCATTCAAAAAGAATTAATTGAAAAATAACACATACCTCTATGCAAGAACTAGTTAATATATTCGTAAAGTCTATTTTCATAGACAATATGGTATTTGCATATTTCCTTGGAATGTGTTCATACCTGGCAGTATCAAAAAACGTCAAAACAGCGGTAGGGCTCGGCCTGGCAGTTATTTTCGTATTGGGAGTAACACTGCCCGCAAACTACCTGCTTTTTAAATACGTCCTCTCCGACGGGGCACTGGCTTGGCTTAACCCCGAGTATGCAAACATTGACCTCAGCTTTTTAAGCTTCATAATCTTCATAGCAGTGATTGCCTCAATGGTACAACTGGTAGAGATGGTGGTTGAGAAATTTTCACCCGGACTCTACTCCTCACTGGGAATATTCCTCCCCCTTATCGCAGTAAACTGCGCCATTCTGGGAGGTTCACTCTTTATGCAGGAGCGCGCATACGAAACACTTGCACAAGCTACCGTATTCGGACTTGGGTCGGGTCTTGGCTGGTTTCTGGCGATAGTTGCTCTGGCTGCGATTCGTGAAAAGCTCTCCTACTCCAACGTTCCTGCACCTTTAAGAGGTCTGGGAATAACATTTATTGTAGTAGGTCTTATGGGCATCGCATTTATGAGCTTTATGGGCATTAAACTCTAGGAGGAGAATGGAAATGAATTTATCAGTTATAACAATACTTTCAATTATAGCTTTTTTGATTGTAATGCTTCTTCTTGTAGCATTACTTCTTTATGCAAAGGCAAAACTGACCCCATCGGGAGAGGTCAAACTCACCATTAACGAAGGCGAGAAAGAGCTTATCGTATCTCCTGGTGACACAGTACTTACCACCCTTTCAAACAACAAAATTTTTCTACCCTCAGCGTGCGGAGGAGGAGGAACGTGCGGAATGTGCAAATGTCGCATTACTTCCGGTGGAGGAGAGATTCTCCCTACCGAAACAAGCTTCTTTACCCGCAAGCAGCAACAGACTCAGTGGCGCCTTGGATGCCAGGTTAAGGTTAAGGAAGATCTTGATATTGAGGTTCCTGAAGAGGTTCTTGGCATTAAGAAGTGGGAGACTGAAGTAGTTAGCAATCACAACGTTGCAACCTTCATTAAAGAATTTGTAGTTAAACTCCCTGAGGGAGAACACCTCAAATTCAAATCCGGAGGTTACATCCAAATAGACATCCCTCCTTGCGAAGTTGACTTCTCAAAGGATATTGACGTAGAGAAAGAGTATCACGAAGATTGGGACTCTCTCAAAATCTGGGATCTCAAGATGAAAAACGACGAAAACACCTTCCGCGCCTACTCAATGGCCAACCACCCTGCAGAGGGCAACATCATAATGCTTAACATCAGGATAGCAACACCACCTTGGGACAGAAGCAAAGGCACATTTATGCCGGTTAACCCCGGAGTCTGCTCCTCATACATATTCTCTCGCAAACCGGGCGATAAAGTAACAATTTCTGGCCCTTACGGCGAGTTCTTTATAAAAGAGACTCAAAACGAAATCGTCTTTATTGGCGGAGGAGCAGGAATGGCACCAATGCGCTCACACATCTTCCACCTCTTCCACACCGAAAAGACCACCCGCAAAGTGAGTTTCTGGTACGGAGCACGATCACTCAGAGAGGTCTTCTACGAAGAGGAGTTCCGCGCAATCGAGAAAGAGTTCCCGAACTTCACCTTCAACCTCGCCCTGAGCGAACCAAAACCCGAAGACAACTGGACCGGCTACACCGGCTTCATACATAAAGTCCTGCTCGACAACTACCTCGGCAACCACGAAGCACCCGAAGATATCGAGTACTACCTATGCGGCCCCCCAATGATGAACAGCGCCGTCTCCAACATGCTCGACAACCTCGGCGTACCCGAAGAAAACATCGCCTTCGACGACTTCGGCGGCTAACCATCGCCCTCGACCACATCGGCGGCAAACCAGACACACAAAAAAAAAAGACCTTTACCACACCGTAAAGGTCTTTTTTTTCACCAACACCCCTCATGCACCAACACCCCCAAAAGCGCTCAACCCACCAGCTCCCACATACCACATACACCCAACATGCCGCAGGCACAAACACCGCCGAAGGCACCACATAAATGCCTCAGGCACCACATACCACACACACCCCAGCACGCCGAAGGCACAAACACCGCCGAAGGCACCACACAAATCTCCGCGCCACTTTTGGACATGTGTTTGCCCAACAGATACTTACAAAATAGACTTTGGTAAGAAAGACTTAGATTTCAAAAAGTCTCTTTTGCAAAACATTCATTAACAAACAGTTGTCCAAAATTGGCGCGGAGAAACACCAGCACCACATACGCCACAGGCACAAACACGCGCCGAAGGCACAAACACCGCCGAAGGCACCACATACCACACACACCCCAGCACGCCGAAGGCACAAACACATGCCCACACATAAATCTCCGCGCCAGTTTGTGGTATATATTTAATAACCAAATATTTGAAAATGAGCCAACTTTCTGCATAAAAATTGGCTCATTTTCATTATGCTCATAATGTGATGTTTACCACAAACTGGCGCGGAGATTATTTGCAAACCCTCCTAACATACTCCCAACTTTGATGCGTTATGGATGATATTTGCCTGTAAGATGCCCCAATTTCATTACGTAGTTCCAAAATAAAGCTTTCAATTTCAGACTTACTGAAATGAAAGACGTTTCTTCCGTTTAGTCTTATGTTAGCCAGCCGGATTACCTCCGCATCAGGTATTTTCTCCCATTTCTTACCCTCAACCTCTCTTATTTCTTTAATATTTGCAGATTCTTCAAGAATTGCCTTATCAAAATCCTGAAGACTCTTAAAGCGATCATAGATAAATGTCTTATCAATATTCAGGTGTTTGTTTATCGGATTTGGTTTTGCATTGGATCTGGTGAAGTAGGAGTGGTAAGAACTCCATGTGTATTCTTTGGGGTGGTTGCAGATTCCTGCACTTAGAGGATTTTGCAGAATGTATAGCATACTGTTCATTATCCAGGCATCCGAAATCCTAATTGAACTATTAAACGGAGATTCAAACAGCTTGCCTGTTAAACCATGCTTCTTGTTATACCAGTACGAGTAACCGTGTATAAGATTATACGCAAAGGGAGTAAGTGATTTTGTGTTGACGTGCAAATGCACATGATTGTCCATCAACACAATCTGCTCAATGGCAGTACTATGCAATTCAGCAGCCTTGTTGCACCTTTTGAGAAATTCAATTTTATCAAAATCACCATAGAACACATTAAAACGTCCATTTCCTCGAAAATAAACATGTATACTGCCCTCCTGAACTCTTTTGTTTTTCACTACCTTACCAACAATTGGTTGCTCTATTTCTTGAACAACATCAATACAGTGTGCATTCTTTTTAGCCTCTTCATTTTTTGAACATTTTAGATTTCCCACATTTTTTACACCCATCATCATTCCTCCCTAAAAATTTTAATTCCAGATGCATAATTAGTATAAAATTACGTTTGAAGTCTTCCAAATCAGATAATAAAAAGGTAGAATTAGAAATTTTTCTCCGCGCCAGTTTGTGGTATATGTTTAACATCCAGATACTTGAAAATGAGCCAACTTTCTGCACAAAAATTGGCTCATTTTCATTGTACTAATAATGTGATAGTTACCACAAACTGGCGCGGAGATTATTGTTGTTTGCGAATTCTTAAGTTGGTAGGGAGGAGGTTGTTTGCACGGCTTCCGATGTTTTTGACGAAGCCGAGGCCTAGGCCACCGTATGTGACCTTTAAGTAGCCCGGAGGGGCACCTTCAAGAACAAGGCTCTCTCTGGAAAGGAATTTTAGTGCCTGGTCTTTAGTTAGCTCATAATCAGGCCATATAGATGTCTTACCATCAAACAATTGCTCGGCTACACCATTAGTATTGAAGAGATTAATATTTATAAGAAGTGCCTCTTCATGAGATGGCGCTAATGAAGGAGTATCAGGTAGACTCCCAGAAAAGGACTTATTGGTAGAGAGTTTATTCGATGAAGGCCTATTAGTTGAGGGTTTAGTTGAAGTGCTATCGGTAGAGATTTTTTTAGACGAGGACCTATTTGTAGAGAGTTTGTTTGAAGAGGTTTTGTACGGAGAGGTTCTTGAAGATTTTTGTGATCCAGAGGGTGCTGCTTCTGCTGAATGTATGGCTGATCCAGAGGGTGCTGTTTCTGCTGAAAATATGGCTAATCCAGAGAGCTCTGTTTCTGATGTGAATTCCGGTTTGTAAAGGAGGGCAACGTAGAGGCCTTCGCCACGAACAATGCCGGGGAAAAATTGATATCCACCCTCTTCACTTTTCATTATGCCCCACTCTTCTCGAATTTTTTCACTAAAAATGTGTTCAAGGCCCTGAGATTTATAAAACTCCTCCAGCGATATAAGAGAAGCGCCAAGATCACGTTTCATCCAAGCCACATTCATATCATTTTCGTACCTATTGAAGGTACAAGTTGAATAGGCAAGTAAACCACCCGGCCTGAGCGCACCCCAAATTTCCTTCACAATTTTCTTCTGTCTAACAGCACACATTTTGACATTCTCCTCAGACCACTCAGAAATTGCACCCGGATCTTTTCTGAACATACCCTCACCCGAGCACGGAGCATCTACCAATATAAAGTCAAAAAGATCTGCGAACGAACAATCGTTTGGGGCAAACTGGTGAGCCTCTTTGCTTGTGATTTGTATGCCGGGCACTCCCCATTTAAGAATATTTTCTCTCAGGGCAGAAAGTCGAGGTTTTACAACTTCGTTAACTGTAAACCGAGTGCCGAGTGGGAGCATAGAGATAAGGTGAGTGCTTTTTCCACCGGGAGCTGCGCATAAATCAAGAACGTTACGGGGAGAGAGCGATTGTAAAACAGGCCTGAGCATCTCCAGAAACATAGAACTTGGTTCCTGGACATAGTAAGCACCCGCGTGAAGTGTAGGATCAAAGGTAAACAGAGGCCTCTGGGCTAAGTAGAAACCATTTGAGCACCAAGGAATTCGATCACCCGACTTAACAACATCATTTGCAACCGAATCTACATCAGCACCAACTGGTTTAAAAGGATTTAGTCTTATTGAGAGAGTTGGTTCACTATTTAGTAAAGCATCAATAATTTTATCAGTTGAATCACCAGCCGCTTCCCTTAAATAGTATTCAAAACTTTGAGGAAGAACTTTCTTACAATCGATAACGCCCCTATTTGCAACGGGTCTTGTAGCAGGCATTTTGACTGAACTTGAATTATTAAACTGTTCAGATGGTTGCGAAAATGTTTCTTGAAAGCATTGAGAAATCACATTCTTTTTAGAATCTTTTTCAAGGTCTCTATCAGATTTATCTCTTTTGTATGACTTTCTCTTTTTCACAAACCTGAAGTCTAAAAGTAAAAATTTTAAGACAACAAAGTTATCTTAAATTTTAAGTCGCTAGATAATTATATTAACAGAGAGACGAAATACCAGAGATATGAACAATATGACGGATCTGAGTCAGATGAGTATTCTACAAGGAATATATATTATCAGACGAATAGTTTTCAGATGAATTAATTATCAAATAATTGGAGTGTACTCATTTATTTTATCTGGCGTTATATTTTTATTTTGCTCTATCATTTCTATTCGCCAGCACTTTTAATAAATTTAGATAACACCTTGTAAGGCTTTATCTGCTTTACAAATACCATAGCATCTTCATTGTAGCACTTATAAAATATGCTTAACGCAATTTTTTCTTTCATATTAATAAGTTTGTAAAATAGAAAGGTTATAAAGTAAAAAGTTCATAAAGCTCCCACTTTACAAACTTTCTACTTTCTTCATTTAAAAAAATCGACCGCTTCGCGTTAAGGTTTAAAAACCTGACTGCCCTACCACGGGACAGTCAGGTAAAGTGTCAGAAGTGACCTAAGTGTCAAAAGTGACTAATCCTTAATGCAGCGAACAGATAAGCCGTATCCCCGGTAGTCGGTGGACGTGCTGTTGGCAGCGCTACTGATTAAGGACAGGCAGTACATGTAATTGCCAGTTACGGTACTCGACCAGTAGCGGCCTTGGGTACCAAAATAATTTATCGAACTATTGCTGCTGCTGCGGTTGCCTGGTAAGGGGAGTTTTAACGGGCTTGCGAAAGCTCCTGCTGAATTATTGCTGCCCCAACTTAATCGCTCGTTAGTTAGTTCAGATGAGGTAGGTATTCTAAAACCGCTCGGGCATGGGTTGTTGGTGCCGCTTACACCCTGCCATAAGTTGTCGTTTTTCGGGCTGCGCCAATCGTAAGGTAAAGAAGTGGCTAATATAAAATTAGCATGTCCCGGAGTATCGGAGTCTGCTAATGTTGGTGTGGTTCCGGATGTTCTGATCTGATGCCCATCGGCTGCTCTTCCCCATTGGTATAAATCGCCATAAGCATCTGCATCGGTGCTGCTTTGTGCAACCCGCGTGGCACCCAGGTTTCTGTCCATCCAAACCTTACCGGTTAGACTGACCACTTCTCCTGTTCCCAACGCAGAAGCACTTGAAGCATCAACTGAAACTACATATTTGATACCACGCTTAAAGCCGCCAACAGGTACCGCCTTAAGTAAGTAAGACCAGGTTGTTCCATCAACCGATAGTTCAATAGTGCAATTACCGGTGGGTGTACCAGGATTGATTACCATATATACTTTAGTATCGGTGTTGGTGGCTGTGAGTGTGGCAGGAGTAGTCAGAGTTACTACCGCTTCGCTAGATGTTCCTGTGAGGCCGGCAAGGGTGTAGGCGATGCCACTGCCCGGAGTTGCCTGGGTAATGTTTATTGTACCACCACTAAATGCAAGGGTGCTGTTTGATGACAGTTTAACAGCCTTTAGCTGGCCTGTCCCTTTTATCTGAAACTCAAGAACGGTAAAGAGGTGGTTATAACTTAGGTTTACATCATTAGCAACCGGATTGGTATTGTTGGGAGATGTGACTGTTACTGGAGTGGCAACCAAAAAATCAAGAGCATCTAAATGTGCATTGCTGTTTGCAGATGCCTGAGTCTGTGCTGCTGCCAGTGATACCGGAACAACTGTACTTGCAGGAGAGCCAGCAGCATAAGGATAGTAAGCGTAGAAGGTGTGAGAAGTATTCGCAGCTCCCCAATACATCGTTCCGTTAAAACTTGAATTTACACCACTGCTTGCAGCTGTAAATTCGGCATTGACAACCTCAGATCCTCCCTCTGCTGTAGCTGTACGCGCCTGGGAAGAGTAAATTCCCACTTTATCAGTAGCTGCAATCCAAGAGGTTACAACGCCATTTAAAGTAGTCTTAGTGTCAATATTTGCATGTTCTCCTGAAATTTTTACTAACGGTAGATCGGTCTCCCGCTGAGGGTTCTCTGTTGCACTCTCTTTACTGCAAGAGACAGGGATAACAACAAGCACGAAAAGAAGTGACAATATCAATGAATAATTTATTGTCTTTTTCATTTTAATAATTTTTAATAATCATGTTTTTAATAAATTACCATACATCTTCTCCAAAATCAGTGGTAGAGTCGGCAAAACCTTTTTCAATAAATACTTCAACTACCTCTATAAAAGGTGGTTCGTAAGGTTGGTCGACACCAAAGGTATTTGTGAATACTGCTGTGTCTTTTGTGTGTGCTTTTTGTTGTTTATTCATAGTAATTAAGTATTAAGGATCAAGTGTTTAATAAATATGTTTGAATTCATTAATCGGCATCAGATATAATCAGACCTGCCTTTATCATTGATTTTATCCAGGCTTCGGCATCAGTTTTTGCCTGTTCCTTTGTAATCCCATATTTACTGATTAGCAAATCTTCGGCACACTCATTTTGGAAATCCTTTCCCTGCAAAGAGTTCCATAGAAATTCAGCAGCATTGTTGAGCATTACCACTTTGGTAAGGTCTACTCCGGCTGCGCCATTAATAACCAGCATCTTCTCTCCGGCAATTTCGCGTATTGTCAAGTTAGGTCTAAGTTTCATAAGCGTATCAGTTGTGTTATTTTAAAAGTCTGGAAAAATGAAGTATTATCCTGTTTATAAAAATTCGCCCTCTTCGGAGTGATAATTTAATTAGTCCGATTTTAGGCACCTCGGCCACTGCAACTACGTCAGAAAAGTCAATTTCTTCTCTCTGTTCAAGAGCATCTCCTTTTGTAATAATCTTTCCACCGTGTGCACTATAGCCTTGTATATCAATAATTCTATGAAGCACAAACGCCTCCCTGTAACGAAAAAGAATGACGTCTCCAACTT
>JAUYTX010000046.1 GCA_030695025.1 Bacteroidales bacterium
TGTCCTTCCATACGAAAGAGAGATAATTTCCAGAATAAGATCAAAAGGTAAACATTCATATATTCACACTTGCGGCCATATTGATGACAGACTTGAACTTATGCGCGATTCCGGAACATCCGGGCTTGAATGTCTCGATCCGGAACCTGTTGGCAATGTTGACCTTGAAAATGCATTCGGCAGAGTAGGTGATCATCTTTTTATAAAGGGCAATATTGACTCAGTTAACTCACTACTCTATGCTGACGACACGAAGGCAGAGGCAGACATTCTTAAGATAATTGAAACAGGCAAAAAGGGCAAGGGATTTATCCTTAGTACAGCATGTTCAATTGCGCCAAAAGTCACTGCTGACAGACTTCATATGCTTTATAACCTTGTCAGGGAGCACGGTAAATACTAGCTAAAGCAAATTTCTCCACGCCAGTTTATGGTAACTATCACATTATAAGTAAAATAAAAATGAGCCAAATTTCTATTAGAAATCTGGCTCATTTTTAATATATTGTATATCAATTATATACCACAAACTGGCGCGGAGAAATGTGTTAATTTATCAACGATTGAGTCCTCTTGATAAAACGGCTGAGTTCTTCACCCTTAAGCATTCCGTTTGATAGGAGTGCCAAATCGCTCACCTGTTTAACCAGCTGATTTTCCTTGCCAAATTCAGCGTTGATCTCTTTTCTCTTCTCATTTATCGACTGAATCTCATTCTCAATCGACTCTTTTTCATCTTTATCAAGTGTATCAATCTCTTCGGGTTTTAACTTATTTGTCTTCTCGTTTATTGCAGCTAATTTTTGATTTGATTCAGTTACTTTTGAATCAAGTTCTTCAATTTTAGCCCCTGTAGCTCCTCTCTTATCTTCAATTATTCTCTTGATAAGATGATTATCGTAATTCACTACAATTGAATAAGATTCAGGAAGCGATCCATAAAAGTTCATACCACCGCCAAGAGCAGACATGTCTCTGTAACGCCTCATAAATTCATTCTGGGTAATAAGAACTGCATTCTCATTTTCTCCAAGGCACTCCAAACTTACGCTGTAATGAGCTCCTTTTGGAAGAACCGATTCAAAGATCTCAGAAATATCATTTTGCTCTTCTTGCGGTAAATCAGGTTTTTTAACCTCGTCTTTCTCGATTAACCTGTCAATATGTGCCGAATCTACACGGGCAAAAGTAGTCTCTTTAAGTTTGGCTTCCAGATGGTTGATGAAGTGCGCATCAAGTTGACTGTCAAATATTAATATATCGTATCCTCTGTTTTTGGCACTTTCAATATATGAATATTGTTCCTCTTTATCAGTAGAATACAGATAGACAACTTTATTATGTTTATCTGTCTGATTTGCCTCAACCAGTTTGCGATACTCTTCGTAGCTGAAGAATTTGTCATCGGTATTCTTTAAAAGAGCAAATTTCTCCGCACGTTCATTGAATTTTTCATCGGATAGCATTCCGTACTCAATGAATATTTTTAGGTTATCCCATTTCTCTTCAAGTTTTTCCCTCTCGTTTTTAAAGAGGTCTTCAAGTCTGTCGGAAACCTTTTTGGTAATATGATTTGATATTTTTTTGACATTTGAATCCGACTGAAGATAGCTTCTCGATACATTGAGGGGGATATCCGGTGAGTCAATAACACCGTGTAAAAGTGTTAAAAAATCGGGAACGATATTTTCAACGGAATCAGTTACAAATACCTGATTGCAATATAATTGGATCTTATTTCGTGAAATTTCGACTTTGTCCTTAATCTTTGGAAAATAGAGAATACCTGTTAAAGTAAAAGGGTAATCAACATTGAGATGAATATAAAAGAGAGGGTCGTCCTGGGCAGGGTATAACTGCCTGTAAAAGTTCATGTAATCCTCCTCTTTAAGATCTGATGGCTTTCTTGTCCAGAGAGGTGAAGTGTCATTGATTACCTTGTCTTTGTCTGTCTCTACCTCTTTTCCCTCTTTCCACTCCTTTACTTTTCCAAAAACAATCTCGACAGGAAGATACCTGCAATACTTCTTTAATAGAAATTCAATTTTTGAATCCTCGGCAAACTCCTTTGATTCATCATCCAGATAAAGAATAATGTCGGTTCCTCTTTCACTCTTCTTTCCCTTTGTGATCTGATATTCGGGATCTCCCTCACAACTCCATTTGACAGGCTCTGCCCCCTCTTTCCACGAAAGAGTTTGGATTTCAACCTTTTTGGAAACCATAAATGATGAGTAGAACCCCAGCCCGAAGTGGCCAATTATATTGTTTAATTGATCTTTATATTTATCGAGAAATTCACCTGCACTTGAAAATGCAATCTGGTTAATGTATTTCTGAACCTCCTCCTCGGTCATTCCTATACCATTATCACTAACGGTAATGGTGCCTTTTTTGGAATCGGCAGAAATGCGGATTTTTAAATCTCCAAGTTCTCCCTGAAATTCGCCATTTCCCGAGAGTGCCTTGAGTTTTTGAATTGCGTCAACTCCGTTTGAAACAAGTTCTCTTAAGAAGATTTCGTGGTCAGAATAGAGAAATTTCTTGATAATCGGAAATATATTCTCCGTTGTAACTCCAATTTTACCTTTATGCATAGTTAAATTCATTTATGTTATGCATAAATAAACTCAAAAGGCATACCAAAGGCGATATGCTGACAAATAGACAGTTTTATTTGCAGACCATTATATCAAGAATCATGTCATCTGTAACCTGCATTCCCTTTGATCCGATTTTCCCAAGGTTGCGAATTGTTTTCTCGATATCTTTTTCAATAATTCCATCGTTATCTGAGATGCAGATGTTATCAAGGGCCAAAATGGCTGATTGTACTGCAGATGACACGCCTGAGGCAACCTTTAGGGCACATCCCACTTTAGCACCATCGCATACCATACCGGTAATGTTACCTATCATGTTCTTAATTGAGTAACAGATTTGATCATAATCACCACCTTTAAGATATACAATTCCGCAAGAGGCACCTGTAGAGGCTATTACACACCCACAAAGCGCCGACAATTTGCCGAGGTATCCTTTTATGTGTATTGCGATCAAATGTGCCATAACAAGAGCTCTTGCCAACTCGTGTTGAGACGAACCCAGTTTATCTGATGCGGCTATTACAGGCATAGTTACGGTAATTCCCTGGTTACCACTACCTGAATTACTCATTGCAGGTAGGGTACAGCCTGCCATTCTTGCATCAGAGGCAGCCGCAGTAATTGCCATAGAGTGGGTGAGAAGTCCGTCGCCAAATACATTTTTATGAATATTGTCTTTTATGGTCTTGCCAACTTTGAGCCCGTAATTGTTTTCAAGCCCTTCATCCGAGAGAGCTCTGTTAAGAGTAACAGAATCAAGTATAAAGGCGATGTCTTCAAAAGGCACAGACTTGGAAAACTTAACGATATTCTTAACAGTGAGTTTGTAATCGTTAATCTCTCTATTTTCATTATTTGCATTCTCGTTTTCATTCCCATGAGAACCGCTCTTATAAATTACTTTATTGTCCCTTATAACTTGAGTAATGTTATCGTGATTGTCTTCGATAATTGCTATTGAAGAGTGTGTTCCTGAGGTGCATTCAGCAGAGATGTATAATTTTTTGTCAGTTTCGGCAATTGATACTGACACCAATTTATCTTCCAGCATCTTTTTAGCGTTATCTATACTGGTTTTATTAAGGTCTTTCAATACCTCCAGCCTATAGCCGGAAACTCCACAAGTAACGCCCAGAGCAGCTGCTATATGGAGTCCAACCATGCCTGTTCCCGGTACGCCAACACCCATGCCATTCTTTAATATGTTTCCACTAACGGCAATTTCTACCTTAACCGGTTCAACGCCTATCTCTCTCAGGGCCTCTGCAGCCTTTGCAACTGCCAGTGATACAGCAACAGGTTCGGTGCATCCTAAAGCCGGTTTTACCTCTCGCTTTATAAGTTCAATTATCTCCAACTCCCTCTCCCTTGTCATTCCTTATATTATTTGGTTTCAAAAAATTTTAAAATCTGCTCAATAATATTATTCAATTGGCTCTCTTCTTTTAAAGTTTCAAGCGGGAAGCCAAGTGATACAGTTTTGTATTCTCCTTTATATGCAACACCGGCAGAAATGTTGTTGTCTGAATATCTGAATATTGTCCATGCTCCCGGACCAAAAGGCTCAATACCATCAGGTGCTTCTGCACTGTAGGAATAGTTGTTGGGAGTGGTGTAAAAACTGAAGTTCCCTTTGAAATCGTAAAGGCTCTGCACCGCTTTTACCTCACCGGTCTTTGAAGCCCAATTAGTCCTCCATTGGTACTTAAGAGTACTCTTGGCAAAATCCTGCCCCTCTTTGTCGTTTTTCACGCTATCCCATAAATCTGTAGCAATAAAAGCTCCTGAAACCAAAATATTGCCACCTGTCTGTGAGTATTTTGTAATAAAATCTCTGAGATGTTGAGGGAATACTTCGTATTTATAGTGGTTGGTTGTTCGTCCTACAACAGTTTTAATCTGTTTGCCGGCTACAATATCAACAATATCATATTTTGAAATAGAGTCAATGCCGTTCACCAATGCCTCGCTGCTTACAGAGACAAATGAGTAACCGTTATTGGCAAATGCTTTGCCGTGTACAAAAGGATAATCAAAGCTGTTTCCTGCGATAACTTCGGTTTCATAGTTTGCGTATGACGAACCAAATCCCGGAGAGTCGTCATCCATCCATGGAACTGATCTGCGGAATTCATATTGGCTACCAATAAATGAGATATCTTTCAGATAGGCAACCCCATTGTCTGTATAGTCAAAGAATCCGGCAATTGATGTGTCTGATGAGGCAAATGAATGCGGTGGAGCAACTCTGTTAAATGCGTTTATTATCAATACATTGCCCTTCTCTTGAGGGGATTTGTAAACAGAGAGTATTTCAGATGGAAAACTTTCGCCACCTTTATTGAATGCTGCTATTTTAAAGCTGTAAATTTTCCCGGTCTCAATCTGGAAATCAATTTTATTTGAGGTAACAGCTGTCCCATTATCAAAACCTGCACCGTCAATACGTGTATAAACTATATACCCCTCCGGCTTTGCTGTTGGTTCCAGCATATCTTCTGTAGAACTCCAGCTAAGAGTGACAACCTGTCCGCTTGTTAGAGCGGAGAACTCTTTTACCGGCAGTGGCTGCACGATGTACTCAAGACCTGACTGCTGAGAAAGATATTTAAGCATTCCTTTATAAATTGCCCTGCTCACATCAAAACGGAAAGTTGGATCCAGACCATACCTCATGTCTGCGAAATTTTGGTGAGACAGCAGCTCGAGAAGCATTGTAGGAACTACTGGTGATCTTGACTCCGAATATGATCTGTCCCAGATTCCCCGTCTTTGCCAGATTGGCTCATGAAGCTGTTTAATATCTTCTACTATTTGAGTTTGAATTAAGTCTGTAAGGTATCTGCCATTAAACCTTGGTTCTCCCGTTGGGAATTTGTCTGAACCGTTTGAAAAACGGGTAAAAATTCCAAGTGTCCCAATAATTGAATCGTTGAGGGTGGTTCCTGCGTCAGTGTGGAAGGCCATAGCCAGATCAATAGGTATATTAAGACCCCTCTCCATCGGGTTTTTAACTGAGCCTCCACTTATGACATTAACCCACTTACCCCTTGACATATAATCATCATTATAGTCGTTTGTGTTTTTGTTGGGGCTGTAAATTGTATCGCTGTAACCTGCCCATTGAAGCCAGTATCTTGCACCTTCGGTAAACCTTGGATAGTTGCTTATAATCGGCTCAGGATCTATTGGAAGAGTAATTTTTTGAAGAGGTTCATTTGAGGAGCTTGGCCTGTTTAGAGCGATTCCCTCTGTTGCCGGTTTTCTTGCAATGTTTCCCATTCCTCCGCCAAACTTCACAGCGTCTGCTGAAATAATTTCACCATTTTTTGAAGTTAGATTAGACAATGTAACCTCATAACCGGCTTCACCTCCACGGGCAAAAAGAAACGTTCCCAGATAAATCCATGTACCACCTCCCATTCTCTGGTTAACTGTAAAATGGGTCTCTCCACCAGCATGTTTGACTTTGTATTTTGCCTCTTGAGTACTATTTGGAAAGCTATGATAGGACACGTAAACAGCATATTCGCCAGTCTCCGGAACCTGAGGTCTCCATTGGGCATAGCTTGGAGTCCCCTTCTTAATTGACTGGATTACTCTTGCAGTTCCCATCTGAAAAGGATTTTCTCCGGTAATATAAACGCTTTGTGCATTGTGAAATCCAGGGGTTGAGGAATCTTGCCAGGATTCTGAACCGTTAAGTTCGGAATAACCGGAATACTCTGAATTATTATCGACTATGATCTCATTTTTTTGAACATCTCTCTCTCGGGGCATCATAACCACTGCCCCTGCGTTCTCCAACATCGGAACCAAAAATGGGACAACATATGATTGAGTGTAGAGGTCCTCAACGGTTTGAAATATTCTGGCTCTTTGCCATTCCCATCTGAGTAATTTCTGCTCGTAGTAATATCCGTGACTCTGCCATAGAGCAATATGTCTGTTGTTGAGTCCGGAAGAGACATCATATGGCTTTGAGTTGTTTTTTACAAGATTGCCTCTGTTTTCAAGCTCTTTTTGGGCATTTCTTAAATCTCTTCTGCTCTTTGCAGGTAATTTAGAATTATAAAATGGTGGGATTAGCTCTTCTAATGCCAATCCGTTGGTTACAATTCTTAAATTAAAAGAGCGAAACTCCTGAGGTAGCATTGATTTTACTACAGAATAGACCAGTTCTGTATTATCTTCTCTAAAGGGATACTCAGCCAGTGAGTTTGAAAAATAAATTACAAGATTTTTTTTGTAAGCAATTGCAGAATCTACCCGAATTCTTCCGGTTGCAAAGGCCTGCTTTCTGAGTATCTTTTGTAAAGAATCGGCTATAGGCGCAAATTCTTTATTTAATTCCTGAGCGGAGGTTTCTGCTGAAAAGATGAGTAAAAATGAGATCAACAGAAGAGAGAATATCTTTTTCATCAATTTATCTTTTAAAGTGCACAAAAATAGTCAAAAATTAAGTAACAGCTATTGGCAGGTTGTCTAAAAGCTTAACTTTACACAACTTTTAACTGAACGCTATGAAAAGGAGACTATCACTGGCAAATGTGCCAACAAAAATTACCAAGGCAGAAAGATTGTCACAAGATCTTGGTGTTAATATATTTATTAAAAGAGACGACCAGACTGGAACGGAAATTTCCGGAAACAAAATCCGAAAACTTGAGTATGCTCTTAATGAGGCGATAGAAAAAGGTTGCACCAGAATTATAACTACCGGGGGTCTTCAATCTAACCACTGCCGTGCCACAGCAGCTGCTGCCACTATGCTTGGTTTGAAAACGACAGCTTTACTTAGGGTAACTGATGGGACAAAAGTAGAAGGCAATTACTTTCTGGATAAATTGTTTGGTGCAGAGGTTGTTTTCTGTACTCCCGAAGAATATAGAAACTCCAGGAATGAAATTATGCATAATCTTGCTCAGGAGAGAGATAAAAATGGAGAGAGGTGCTATGTTATACCCGAAGGTGCATCATTTGGAATAGGTTCACTTGGGTACTTCGAGGCAATGCAGGAGATTGCTGCACAGGAGCAGGAGATTGGTGTTAGATTTGACACGGTTGTTGTTGCAGTTGGTTCGGGTGGCACATACTCAGGCTTGTATCTTGCAAATAAGCACCTTAACTTAGGAAAGAGAGTAATCGGATTTGCTGTATGTGACGATAGCGACTATTTTGCCAAAAGAATTGATTCAATAAACAAAGAGGCAATCGAACATCTTGGTTTTGATGTTGAAAGTAGGGTAGAGGAGATAGAGATTAATGACAAGTATGTGGGTATAGGATATGCATTAAGTCGCCCCGAAGAGCTTGAATTCATTAAATATATAGCCACTCTTGAGGGGTTGGTTCTTGACCCTGTTTACACAGGAAAGGCAATGTACGGCCTATACAACCAGATAAAAAAGGGTGAAATAACCGGTGCGAAAAACATTTTATTTATCCACACCGGTGGGTTATTTGGACTATTCCCTAAACAAGATATGTTTAACTTTTAGAGGATCTCTTTTTCATATATCCATATCTTATATCAATAGGCGGAATAAAGGTCTCTTTAACTGTTCTTGGACTGACCCACCTTATGAGATTGAACACCCCTCCGGCTTTGTCATTGGTTCCAGACCCTCTTGATCCTCCAAAAGGCTGTTTTCCAACAACTGCTCCGGTAGGCTTATCGTTAATGTAAAAATTGCCGGCAGCATACCTAAGTCTGTTACATATACCTGCTACAGCAACTCTGTCTTGTCCGAAAACCGCTCCGGTAAGCCCGTAAGGTGATGTTGTGTCACAAAGATCAAGCGTTTGTTCAATTTGGTCATCTTCATAAACATATGCTGTTAATACAGGGCCAAATATCTCCTCTTCCATTGTTGAAAAATGGGGATTGGTGGTGTGAATTAGTGTAGGTTTGACAAAGAACCCTTTTGAGTCATCATACTCTCCTCCAAAAATAATTTCCGCTTCATTTGAACTTTGAGCCTTTTTAATATATGATGCTATATTATCGAATGAGGCTTTATCAATTACTGCATTTACAAAATTATCTGATTCAGACACATCTCCCATTTTTGTACTCTCTGATATTTTAATTATCTCTTTTTTAAACTCTTCCCACAGCGATCTTGGAATATATGCCCTGGACGCAGCAGAACACTTCTGTCCCTGATATTCGAATGCTCCGCTGTAGGCAGCGACAGCTACCTCAGTTACATTGGCAGATGGGTGCACAAAAATAAAATCTTTACCTCCGGTTTCTCCGACAACTCTTGGATAGGAACGATAGGTAGTAAGCTTTTCTCCCACTTGTCTCCACAATGAGTTAAATGTTGCATTTGATCCGGTAAAGTGTATTCCTGCAAGATGGGGTGACTTCAGAACCTCTTTCCCGATTAAAGCTCCGCTGCCCGGAATAAAATTGACAACGCCGGGTGGAACTCCTGCTTCAAGAAATATCTTCATAAGGTAATAATTTGATAACAAAGCTGTTGTTGCAGGTTTCCAGACAGTTGTGTTACCCATCATTACAGGGGAGAGATTTAAATTTGAGGCTATTGATGTAAAGTTAAAGGGACTTACAGAGAAGACGAAACCTTCAAGTGCTCTGTATTCCATCCTATTAAGCTGATTAAATGAAGAAATAGGTTGAGTTTTATAAATTTCAGATGCAAAATATACATTAAACCTTAAGAAATCGGCGGTTTCACAAACGGCGTCAATTTCTGACTGATAAATATTTTTGCTTTGCCCCAGCATAGTCGCCGCATTTATCAATGCTCTGTACTTAACAGTTAAAAGCTCAGCAATCTTTAGCATAATTGAAGCTCTAGTTGTCCAGTTAAGATCAGACCAGATTTTATGAGAATCAACAGCAGCATCAATTGCCATTTTAATCTCTCTCTCACCCGCTTTATGATAATTTGCCAGTATATGCTTATGGTTGTGGGGCATGACAACCTTACCGGTATCATTAGTGAATATCTCCTTCCCTCCAATTACCAAAGGAATTTCAACAACAATCTCAGATTGCCGTTTAAGCTCCTTTTCGAGCTCTACTCTCTCCTGGCTCCCTTCCAGATAATCCAGAATTGGCTCGTTTGAAGGAATCGGAAAATTATGTAATGAATTATTCATATTTAATTATTTAAATTGGTACTCTTTTTCAATATATATGCAACAATTGAAAAATGAATTCGTTTAAAAAGCAGAAACAGATTAATAAACATGAATCACTTCTTTAAGCAGGTAACAAGAAGAGCTCCTTCGGAAGAGGAAAAAATTTATGATGAATGCCATAAACGGCTCTATTTTACAAGTCTGCGTATCTTAAACAACCAGTTTGAGGCAGAGGAGGTAATGCACGACACTTTGTTAAAATATTTTGACAGAGGAGAGAAATTTAAAGATTTTAAAGAGAGAAATGCCTGGATGACAAGGGTATGTGTAAATCTCTCAATTGACAGACTGAGAAAACGAAAATCAGAAGAACTTAGACTTTTGTCTGAAGAACTTAAAAGAGACAACGTTGAAGAGAACGTAACCCAGGATATACCGGAATACTCTTTCAAAGGAGTAACCATCAATATGGTAAGAGAGGCACTAGAGAGGCTGGCCGGGGGTTACAGAGTTGTACTTTCTCTTAACCTGTTTGAGGGTTATGATTATGAAGAGATAGCGCAAATACTTAATTTAAAAGAAGTTACTGTTCGTTCTCAATACATCAGAGGCAAAGCAAGATTGGTTGAGGAGATAGAAAAATTAAAGAAATATGAATTAAGCTAAATGTTCAGTTATGGAGACATTAAATGATATGATTAAAAACAACAGGGATATGTTCGAAAACAATCAACTTCCCGAAGGACACAAAGATAGATTTCTTAAGAAAGTTGCCAGAAAAAAAATCGCTGCCAAAAGAGAGTTTGTTTTCAAGGTAGCAGCAGCAGTCCTGATATTTGCAGCCGTATCAGTTCCTTGGATCTTTAATGGCACACAGCCGGGCAGCTATTTGGCAACACTGGAAAGAGAGAGTTCGGCACTTTACATAATGGCTGAAAAGCTTGACCCTCTAAATAGAGAAATGGTAATAAATACATTGGATCAATTAACATCAGAGGCTATACCTTTTGCAGATCAGTTACCTGATAACCTGGACAAGAAAACAGCTACAAGAATGAACAAAGAGTACTATGGTCCTAAAATCGATGGAATCGGAAGGCTTAGAGGCTATGTGAGTGACCTGCTTGAAAATTAATGATATAAACTAACACAAAATATTTATTAAATCATATTTAAACAAACAATCAAATGAAAAAATTTTTTACGATTGCTGTTGTGATGTTGTTTGCAATGTCACTATTTGCACAGACCGAAAAAAAGAGCTTTAATGTAAGCGGCTTTGAAGGAATAGATGCAGGCGGCGTATTTGAAATCGAACTTGTTAAAAGTGACAAAGAGAGTCTTACCATTGAAACAGAGGCAGAGATAATGCCGTATGTAAAGGTTAAAGTAACTGCCGGTGTACTCAGATTGTCAATTGAAACCAAAGACCTGCCATCAAAATTCAGAAGAAACATGAAGGCTGTAAAAGCCTATGTATCTGTTAGAAACCTTACAAACATTAATTTGTCCGGCGTTACAAAAATGAATGTGACCTCCGCCTTCACTACAAACGACTTTGTAGCCAGAATTAGCGGAGTATCTAAAGTAGAAGGGTTGAACATAACCGCAAAATCGATAAAAGTGAACCTTAGCGGAGCATCATCAATTGATGTTAAAGCCAAGGCTGAAACTGCTGCATTTGAAATCTCAGGTGCAAGCAAAGCAAATATTAACCAGGATTTTGGAGGCCTTAAGTTGGGTGGAAGCGGCGCAGCAAGGATAGATATTACTGGTCCTGTTGAATATGCCGAAATTTCATACTCAGGTGCCGTAAACGCTAAAATGTCGGGTGGATCGGCAGCAAAAATATCACTGGAGATGTCCGGAGCTTCTAAATTTGAAGCATCAGATTTCCCTGTAAAAGAGATGGATATCAAAGTTAGCGGAGTATCAAATGTAAATGTTAATGTAACTGAAACCATCTCTGTTGAGGTTAGTGGAGGTTCAAATATTCGATATAAAGGAGATCCTCAAATTAAAAAGGTAGATATCAGCTCAATATCAACTTTTAAGAAGATAAATTAACTCGTTTTATGCTCATTTTACTATCTTTAACAAAAAAATAGATAAAATGAGCTTTAAGAAACTACACCAAAATGCCTTTGTGCTTGATTCCCATTGTGATACGCCTTTAAGATTGATTGAAGGATCTGATTTGGGAAAAAAACTGCACAAAGGCCATTTTGATTATATCAGAATGAAAGAGGGCGGCCTTGATGCCGTTTTTTTTGCAATTTATACATCCGGAAAGCTTGAGCCTGATGCTGCCACCAGAAGGGCGTTGCAGCTTATAGCCGGTGTTTATGATTCAGTTGAGGCCAACTCCAACAAAGTAGCCATTGCATTGGATGCCGAAGAGGCACTAATGAACAGAGAGAACGGACTTTTGTCAATTTTTCTTGGAATGGAAAATGGAGCCCCAATTCAGAAAGATCTGGGTCTTCTCAGACTTTTCTATGATATGGGAATCAGATATTTGACTCTCTGTCACTCTGCCAATAATGAAATTTGTGACTCATGTGCTCCAAAGGAGAAAAAATGGAATGGTTTGAGTCCGTTTGGAATAGAGGTAATAAAAGAGATGAACCGTCTGGGGATGCTAATTGATGTATCTCATATATCAGATGAAGCATTTTACGATGTACTCAAACAT
Organism: Bacteroidales bacterium; assembly: GCA_030695025.1. Classification (GTDB taxonomy): domain Bacteria; phylum Bacteroidota; class Bacteroidia; order Bacteroidales; family UBA932; genus Bact-08. The sequence continues at coordinate 12,418 of JAUYTX010000046.1, forward strand.
TCAGACCAACCTGTTGTAGCAACTCACTCTTGTTGCAGGGCAATTGCTAATCATCCCAGAAACCTTACAGATCAAATGATTATTGATCTTGCTGCAAAGGGTGGAGTAGTACAAATTAACTTTTATCCTCCGTTTTTAAATAGCGAATATGCCGAAAAATTCTGGCCACTTTGCGACGAGTTTGAAGCGGCTGAGGAGCTGTATAAACAGGATCCTGTTAAACATGAGGCATTATATAATCAGGCAACCGAAAAGATGTTTGCAATAGAAAGGCCATCATACAAAGAGGTTGTAGACCATATTGATCATGTTGTTAAGTTGGTGGGTACGGACCATGTTGGCTTAGGTTCTGATTTTGATGGAATTGAGGTCACACCTGAGGGTCTTGAAGGTGTAGATAAATTACCTGTTATAACAAAAGAGCTTAAATCAAGAGGATATTCAGACGAAGATATTGTTAAGATTCTGGGAGGAAATTTCTTAAGATTACTTTAATACAGCACTTTATGGCAAAGATAGCTTTGATTACCGGTGCCACTTCAGGAATTGGAAGGGCAATTTCCCTTATAATGGCAAAAGAGGGATATGACATAATAGCAACAGGCCGCAGAGCTTCTCTTCTCTCTGATCTGTCAAAAGAACTGGAGGCTAAGTTTAAAGTGAGAGTACTTCCTCTTAGTTTTGATGTCAGAGATGCCTCTCAGGTTGAGCACTATCTGGGTAAATTATCCGAAAAATGGTCAGATATTTCGCTTCTGGTAAACAATGCCGGCCTTGCGGTAGGGCTTAACCCGGTCAATTCAGGTGTTGTTGATGACTGGGAGAGGATGGTTGATACCAACATCAAGGGTTTGCTCTATGTCTCCAGAATAGTATCCAACTTTATGATAAAAAGGGGAGGAGGGCACATTATCAATATTGGTTCAATTGCAGGAAAAGGTGTCTATCCGAGTGGAAATGTTTATTGTGCTACAAAATATGCAGTTGATGCCCTTTCAAAAGGTATGATGATGGATCTTTACACCCACAACATCAGAGTATCTCAGGTTTGTCCCGGTGCCGCAGAGACTGAATTCTCTCAGGTAAGGTTCAAGGGTGATATTGATAAGGCCGCTGATGTTTACAAAGGTTTTATACCACTTTCAGCAGATGATATTGCAGATGTAGTCAGGTACGTAGCACTTGCTCCACCTCATGTTAATATCTCCGATGTGGTGATTATGCCAACTGCTCAGGCTTCTGTCTCTCTTATTAACAGAAAATTGTGATTTAATCAAGCCAACCGGCAGATTTCATAATATCTTCCAGTTTACTTGCAGTTTGTTCTCTGTCTCTGTCATTTCTATTTGAAAAGAAGAGATAGAGAATTTTCTTTTCCGGATATCTACCCGCAAATATCTGAAAACCACCGTTATCACCTGTGTGATAAACCTTAACCGGAAAGCCCGGCCTTTTTTCAATAAACCATCCGTAACCATATGAGTTATATGGCATATCGGCAATATCAATCTTAGGTGAATGAGCTTCCAGTTTTGACTGCTCCGAAATCAGAACATTATTTCTCAAAGCCAGTTCCCATTTGGCAAATTCTGTTACAGATGTGTATAGTCCTCCGTCAGCTTTGGTTGCAAAAAATGACTCTTCCAGGTAATCATATTCGTTAAAAATACTGCTGGTTTTATCTTGAAGATATCCGTGAGCCATTCTCGGAATCTCTTTGCCGGCCTCAAAATATGTAGCTTCACCCATTGATGCCTTATCAAAAATTTTATCTCTCATAAAGTCATCAAACGACATTCCGGAACTTCTCTCTACAATTGTGTACATAAGCTGAAATGTTGGATTCATATATTCGTATGAAGTTCCTGGCTCAAAGTTGAGTTTTTCCAATGTTGAAATATAGGCATATGACTGAGTATCAATTGCTGTTGTAACAAAGAACCTATTGCTTCTGTCTCTTGAATCTGGTATTCCTGAGGTATGGGAGAGAAGATGCCTGAGAGTGACTTTCTCCATAAGCGGAGATTTAAATTCGGGAAACCATTTTTTAACATTGTCATCTAAAGAGAGTTTTCCCTCCTCTGCAAGCATCATTAGTGCAACAGCAGAAAACTGTTTTGATACAGAGGCAATATTAAAAAAGGTATTGTGGTCAATCATTGCTTTTGTATTCATATCAGCAATTCCATATCCTTTTTGAAAAAGAATATCGTCTCCTTTAAGGATCAGTACCGCAGCCCCTGGTTCACCGGCAGGGTAGAGAGATGTAAAGAGAGAGTCAATATCCGACATCGCTTTTTTTTGTGAGTCGTTTGAACTTTTGCAGGAAAAAACCATAACCAATGCAATAATTAAGTAGTAAAAATTTCTCATATTATTTTAATTCTTAAGAAATTGAGTGCTTCAGACGAGAACCTTGTAATATTTCTTGTTCTGTCACCGGTAAAGACTTTGTAACTTGAATCAACACCAAAATTTCCGGCTGCCGAAACCCACACGCTTCCAACCGGCTTAAAATCTGTTCCTCCGCCTGGCCCGGCAATGCCTGTTGTTGCTATAGCATAATCGGCATTATACAGCTCTTTTACCCCTATTGCCATCTCTTCGGCACACTCCCTGCTAACTGCACCAAACTTTTCTAGTGTCTCGCTTCTAACCTTCAGGAGATTTATCTTAGATTCGTTTGAGTATGTAATAACACCGCCGCTGATGATTTCTGATGAGCCGGGTATTGAAACCAATCTTGACATAATTGTTCCTCCGGTACAGGATTCTGCAATAGCCAATCGTTTCCCTTTGCTTTTTAAAGTGTTAATAATAAGTGTTTCAAGAGTATCTTCCCCCTCACCATAGACCAAAGAACCCAATATACTTTTTAGTTCAGAGAGATACCTCTCTACAATCTCAATAGAGCTTTCTCTCTCCCTGTTGTAAATAGACAGCCTCAATCTTATACCTATAGATGGATTAGGCAGGTATGCAAGTTTAACATCATTATCGAGATTATCTTCAAATGCCTCCAGCATTTTAGCAAGTGATGCCTCAGCAATTCCATAAGTAACAACAGTTTTATGATGGATGTAACCGGGTGATAATTTTTTTGAAATCAGATCATTAACAGAGGGCATCATCCCCTCCATTTCGTATGGTACTCCAGGGAGTGAAACTAGCAATTTTTTGCTCTCTTCACCTATTTCAAATACCATTCCCGGTGCAGTGCCCATTTTGTTTGGAATAACTATGCAATTGTTTGGAACCAGAGCCTGATCACGATTAAGATCTGATACCTCTAATCCTCTTTTGCTACATATCATTATAATGAACTCCAATTGTTCATCATGATAATAAAAAGATTGTGAATTAGTTAAAACAGAAAGTGCTTTTTTTGTAATATCGTCTTTGGTGGGGCCGAGACCTCCTGTAACAACTACAAGATCGTTCTCGTTGATGCAAATTCGTAATGTTTTTAGAATGTCATCGAAGTTGTCGCCTATTGATATTTTTGTAGTAACTCTCACTCCGTCTCTATTTAACTCCCGCGAGATGTAAGCCGAGTTTGTGTCAACTATTTGGCCTATAAGAATTTCGTCACCAATTGTGCAAATTGCTGCATTTATCATACATCACCCTTTTTTGAGAGGTATTTCAGTATCTTCTTTACAAATGCAGGGCCGTTATAAATGAATCCGGTATAAATCTGAACCAGTGAAGCTCCGGCATGAAGCATCTCGTGAGCCTGAGCTGGAGTCATTATTCCCCCAACTGCAATTATTGGAAGCTGACCTTTGGTCTTCTTACTGATATAACTGACCATTTCAAGACTCTTTTTGTAAAGGGGCGCACCGCTAAGACCTCCCTCACCAATTGAATTAACCCTATCTTCAGAAGTAATCAGGTTTTCTCTTGATTTTGTAGTATTGGTGGCAACTATCCCATCCATCCCGGATACTAAGATAAGCTCAATAATTTCGTCAAGTTGTTCATTGTCAAGATCAGGAGAGACCTTTAGCAGAATGGGGCGGTATTCGTCGTAATATTTTCTTAAAGCAGTTAGTCTGTCAACAATTTCAGAAAGAGAGTTAATATCCTGAAG
>JAUYTX010000051.1 GCA_030695025.1 Bacteroidales bacterium
ATTAAGAAGCATTGCTTTTGATATTCACAAAAGTGGCAGCCCGGTCGGTATTGTTTCAAACGTAACAATTGACCATGCAACACCAGCAGCATTCTACGCTAACAGCACAAGTCGCAATAACTATTATGAGATAGCTGTCCAACTACCGGAAAGCGGATTTGAATTTTTTGGTGGCGGTGGTTTTGTTCAGCCTACGGGACCGGACAAAGATCAAAAAGATATTTATAAAGTACTGGAAGATGGAGGCTACACTGTAGCAAGAGGAATTCAGGAATATGTCTCAAAAAAGGGTGCAAAAAAGATGGCACTTTTTCAGGAGAGAGGAAAAGAGGCAGATCTGCCTTATGCTATCGATCGTACTCCCGGGGATCTGACTCTTAAACAAGTTGTGGCAGCTGCAATTGACCACCTCTATGGTACAAAGGGCTTCTTCATAATGGCCGAAGGTGGAAAAATTGACTGGTCTGCACACAGTAATGACGGTTTAACAACAATTCTTGAGGTGCTGGATTTTTCCGATGCAATTGATGTTGCGGTTCAGTTTTACAAAAAATACCCTAATGAAACACTTATTATTGTTACTGCAGATCACGAAACAGGCGGTATGGTAGTTGGAAGAGAAAAGGGATACGAGTTAAAACTGAATGAACTTGAACCTCAGAAAAAATCAATGGCTGTTGATAAAGATAACACTCCGGCATACGCAGAGCTAAACAAAAAAGCGAATATCGGATGGGCGACCTCATCTCACTCAGGTGTTGCTGTTCCTATATTTACTATAGGAGCAGGAAGCAGGTTATTTTCAGGAAGAATGGACAACACCGACATTCCAAAAAGATTAATGACAATTCTTGGATTGCAACAACAATGATGAATAAGAAAATTATACTTCTCTCTTTTCTCCTGTTTTTTGTGTTTGCATCAACGGCACAAAACCTTCCGAAAAGAGAGTTCAGAGGTGCCTGGATTCACACTGTTGGCAACCAGCAGTTTAAAACCATGCATACCGACTCTGTTAAAGAGATGTTCAGGAAAACCCTTGACATCTTTGAAAGAGCAGGCGTAAATGCTGTTATTTTTCAGGTAAGACCGCAGGCGGATGCTTTCTATATCTCCGATTTGGAGCCGTGGAGTCGTTTTATTGCCGGAGAACAGGGAAAAGCACCTGATCCTCTCTGGGATCCTCTTCAATTTATGATTGAAGAGTCACACAAAAGAGGAATGGAACTTCATGCCTGGTGCAATCCCTACAGGGTAACCTCTAATGATAAAGAGCAGCTTCATCCCGATCATCTCTATTTTAAAAAACCAGAGATATTTAAACGATATGGCACACAACTCTATTTTGATCCGGGTGAACCTGAATCTGTAGCGCATACAGTAAAAGTTATTGCTGATATGGTTAGCAGGTATGATCTTGATGCCGTTCATTTTGATGACTATTTTTACCCCTATCCCATTGCATTTGAAGAGTTTCATGATGATGCATCTTTTGTGAAGTATGCAGCTTTTCAGGGGTTTGAGTACTGGCAAAAGGGTGACTGGCGCAGAAATAATGTAACAACTCTCATCAAAGCTCTGAATGACACCATTAAATCTCTCAAACCATGGGTGAGATTTGGTATAAGCCCGTTTGGTATTCACAGAAATCTAAAGGATACTCCGGATGGCAGCGGGAGTAAGACCAATGGTCTTTCTAACTTCGATCAGCTATTTGCAGATGTTCCGCTCTGGGTGAAAAATGGTTGGATTGACTATAATGTGCCTCAAATCTATTGGAAAATAGGCCATCCCGCCGCTGATTACAAAACATTAATCGAGTGGTGGAATAATTCAAATTATGGAGACCATCTTTACATCGGGCAAAATATAAGCACATTTACTGAACCTGATGTTGACAATCCAAACAAAACTCAATTTGAGGCTAAAATGAAGCTCGTAAGAGAACTACCCAATGTTCACGGAAATGTTTGGTGGTCCGGATGGAGACTTAGCCAGAACCCTGATGGGTTTGCAGATTCTCTGGCATTAAAATATCAGGCTGTTCCGGCACTTATTCCTGCATATACCAGGCTTGACACAATCAGTCCGGGTGCTGTATCAAAAATGTCGTTCAATAGAGGTAACCTGATTTGGCAAGGGCCGGTTTCGAAAGATCCAATGCAGCAAGCCAGATTTTATGCGGTATATAAATTCCCCGAGGGGGTAAAAATTGATATCGCTGATAGTAAATACCTTGTGAAAATTGTTTCAAAACCTGAACTTAGTATTGAAAAAAGTGAGGGAAAAAATAAGAAATACAGCATTGTGATAACCACAATAGACAGGTGCTGGAATGAAAGCACACCATCAAAACCCCTGAAGATAAAGTACTAAAATGAAAAAAGTTCTCTCGTTCTCACTGTTTTTGATTATAGGTCTTGTTCTTTCTCAGTTGCTTCCAGATGTTATGGGTGAAAAGTTTCATTCATTCAGGGAGGTCACCAACATTCTCCTCTACATTACTCTTGCATATATTATGATAAATGTAGGGAGGGAGTTTGAACTTGACAAGACCAGGTGGAAATCGTATGTAAACGACTATTTTATAGCAATGGCCACGGCTGCTTTGCCCTGGATCTTTGTGGCATGCTATTATGTCTTTATTCTTTTACCCGTTGAGTATAACACCAGTTGGGAAACCTGGAAGGAGAGCCTCCTGTTAAGCCGGTTTGCTGCTCCAACTTCAGCCGGGATACTCTTTGCCATGCTTGCAGCAATAGGGTTAAGCACCAGCTGGGTTTACAAGAAAATTCAGATACTTGCCATATTCGATGATCTTGATACTATTCTGCTTATGATTCCTTTGCAGATTATTATGATTGGTTTGAGATGGCAAATGATAGCCGTGGTATTGTCAGTTATATTTATGATTTACCTTGGTTGGAGATATCTGGGGCGATTTAATATAAGACAAAACTGGCAGTACATTTTACTGTACTCAATTATTGTAGTAACAGTAACCCATTCTATTTATTTCATCACCTCTACCCTCTTTGTTGACGATGAAGGTATTCACATTGAGGTTCTGCTACCCGCATTTGTTCTTGGAATGTTAATGAGACACGTTCACATAGACAACAAATCAGAAAGAGCTTTCACGACAGGAATATCGCTAATCTTTATGCTTTTGGTAGGAATGAGCATGCCTCATTTTCTTGGGTCTTCACTTCTTACGGATGCGGCCATAGATAGTGGTTCTGTTTTGGGAAATCAGCCTATGTTACCAGCCGGAACAATTGCGCTTCATGTTTTATTTGTGACACTCCTTTCAAATCTGGGAAAACTTGTTCCACTGCTCTTCTACAGAGACAGACTCATTGAAGAGCGACTGGCAATTTCTGTAGGGATGTTTACAAGAGGTGAAGTAGGTGCCGGAATTATCTTCATTGCACTGGGATACAATATTGGAGGACCGGCACTTGTAATTTCTGTTCTCACATTAGTGTTAAACTTAATTTTAACCGGTATATTTGTAGTTTGGGTTAAGAAGCTGGCAATTCGGGCAGCTTTAAAATCTGACAAACCGTTAACGATATAATTTTCAAAATTTTAATATGGAAAGCCATAAAAGAGTAAAAGTTTCTGAACTTCTTAAGAGGGAGCCCGGAGCCGAAGTTTTGGCAAAGGGATGGGTTAGAACAAAAAGAGGGAATAAAAACATCAGCTTTGTTGCACTTAATGACGGGTCAACTGTCAAAAATATTCAGATCGTATTTGATATGAACTCTTTCAGTGAAGAGAGTCTTAAAGAGGTATCAACCGGTGCTTGCATTGCTGTTAAAGGAGAGCTGACCGCATCATTGGGAAGTGGTCAAAGTGTAGAGATTCAGGCTAAAGAAGTTACTGTTTTAGGCCCGGCAGACCCCGATTCTTATCCATTGCAAAAGAAGGGTCACAGTATGGAGTTCCTACGAGAGATCGGTCACCTGAGACCTAGGACAAACACCTTTGGTTGCGTGTTCAGAATAAGGCATGCAATGTCATTCGCGATTCATAAGTTTTTCAACGATAAAGGCTTTTTCAATCTGCACACGCCTATAATAACAGCATCTGATGCCGAAGGTGCCGGAGCAATGTTTCAGGTAACAACCCTTGATATGACAAATCCTCCAAAAAAAGAGGATGGAACAATTGATTACTCTCAGGATTTCTTTGGGAAATCAGCAAACCTGACTGTTAGCGGCCAGCTTGAAGGCGAACTTGGAGCACTGGCAATGGGTGAAATCTATACCTTTGGACCAACATTCCGTGCAGAGAACTCAAACACTCCAAGGCACCTATCTGAATTTTGGATGATAGAGCCGGAGATGGCATTTTACGAGATTAAAGATAACATGGATCTTGCAGAAGAATTCATCAAATATCTTGTAAAATATGCACTTGAAAATTGCATGGATGATCTTCAGTTTCTTAACGACATGTTCGACAAGGAGCTTATTGAAAGGCTCAGAAGTGTTGTAAACACTGAATTTGTACGTTTACCTTATACACAGGGGGTTGAGATCCTTATGAATTCAGGACAGAAATTTGAATACCCTGTATCATGGGGTACAGATCTTCAAAGCGAGCATGAGAGGTATCTTGTCGAAAAGCACTTTATGAAACCGGTGATTCTTACAGATTATCCAAAAGATATTAAGGCCTTTTACATGAAGCAGAATGACGATGGCAAAACTGTCAGGGCAATGGATATTCTCTTCCCGAAAATTGGTGAAATAATCGGAGGCTCTCAAAGAGAGGAGTCACTGGAAAAACTGGAAAGCAGAATTGACGAACTTAAAATGGACAGAGAGACACTTTGGTGGTATATCGAAACCAGAAAATATGGTTCGGCTCCTCACTCAGGCTTCGGGCTTGGTTTTGAAAGGCTATTACTCTTTGTTACCGGAATGGCCAACATAAGGGATGTCATTCCATTTCCGAGAGCTCCCAAAAACGCAGAATTTTAAAAATCACACATATGCTCGTAATTGGTATCGCAGGGGGAACCGGGTCAGGAAAAACTACTGTAGTCAGAGAAATTGTGAATATTCTCGGAGATAAAGAGGTTGTGGTAATACCTCAGGATTCATATTATAAAGACAATAGTCACCTGCCATTGGAAGAGCGACTGGAACTGAACTTTGACCATCCTGATTCTGTTGATTTTAAACTTCTGGTGAAACATGTTAAGGAGCTTAAGGCGGGAAAGCCGATTAATCAGCCGATATACTCCTACCTTACATGTTCCAGATCTGAAACAGAGACTGTCCCTGTAAATCCTACTCAAGTTATTATTATTGAAGGCATTTTGATCTTTACCTGCCCTGATTTAAGAAAATGTATGGACATTATGGTGTTTGTTGATGCCGATGCCGATGACAGACTTGGCAGGGTTATAACAAGAGATAACATCGAAAGGGGGAGAACGATAGAGAAGGTACTTGAGAGGTATGACAAAACAGTTAAACCTATGCACCTTCAGTTTATAGAGCCAAGTAAACGGTATGCCGATATAATAATTCCCCAGGGAGGTCATAATCTTGTTGCAATTGGTATCCTTCTTGCAACTATAGAAAAGTCACTTCACAAACAGTAATGTCAAAAAGGGAAAATAATGCAGGGTTATATCTTACGGT
>JAUYTX010000061.1 GCA_030695025.1 Bacteroidales bacterium
CTCTCCAAGCCCCAACCATTTGAAATACTCCTCCACAATTAAACCTGCACCCACAGGATCAATAATCTTAACAAAACCTGAAAAGATGAATGTGAGACCAATAATAAGTCTCGATATTGCCCTAAGAAATTTCATAGGCTATAAGTTTAAATATTTCATCTGCTTTAAGCATATTACCCGAATTATCAGAACAATCAATTCTCTTTAACAGGCCGGAACCGCACTCCTTAAGATACACATCCCTTACCTTTGATTGAAATGATATGCTCTCTTCGTGAATATCTCTTTTCCCCATAAGGTAATCTCTATCCTCACCCTCTCTTGTTTTGTTTAGTTTTTCGTCGACAAATCTGAGCGGAACATCCAAAAAGAGGTTAATGTCTGGTTTAGGAATTCCAAAATGGTTATACTCAGTCTCAAGAATCCAGTCTCTGAGTTCATTGGCCTTTGTTTCATCCGAATATTTTGCACACTGGAAAGCTATGTTTGAAAAGAGATATCGGTCCAGAATCACACAGTAACCATCATCAAGCCAGCTCCTGAGCAAAGGAGCAGCATCTCTTCTGTCCTCGGCATAGAGAAGTGCTATAAGCATAGGGTGAACCTGATCTATGCTGCCCAGATCGCCTCTGAGAAACCGGGCTATTAGATCTCCAAAAAGAGGAGCATCAAATCTGGGGAAATGCATAAATTTCACCTTTACACCTCTCTCTGTGAAATATTTCTGCAATAGGGCAACCTGTGTAGATTTACCGGCTCCGTCCAAACCTTCTAGCACCAATAACATATTTGTAGTATATTTGTGATTCAAAGCAAAGTTAGACATTTTATCATAAAAACGGTAAATCAGTTATGATCCTGAACGATGTGCCGAAGATAATGGGCATCATAAATTTGAGTCCAGACTCTTTTTATTCCGGAAGCAGATGTCTCACAGAGGGTGAGTTTGAAGAGATGTATGCACTAATGATATCTCAGGGTGCCGATATTATTGATATTGGGGCTTGCTCAACCCGCCCGGGATCTGTACCGGTATCTGAAGAGGAGGAGTGGGAGTTGCTAAAGCCGGCATTGAAAAAGATACTCAGAGTATTCCCAACCTCTCAATTTTCACTGGACACCTTCAGATCATCAATCGTTGAGAGAGCTTACGACTTTGTTGGGGATTTCATTATTAACGATATCTCTGCCGGGGAGGACGATATAAATATGCTTCAGATGGCAGCAAAGTTAGAACTGCCTTATATTGCAATGCATAAGAGGGGGACTCCGGAAACTATGCAAAGTTTGTGTCAGTACGAAGATGTTGTAAATGAGGTTGCCCAATATTTTAAATCATTTATTATTAAAGCAAAAGAGGCAGGCATCAAAGAGATTGTGCTTGACCCCGGTTTTGGCTTTGCAAAAAATTTAAATCAAAACTACACTCTTCTAAACAACCTCTCAGAACTAAAACTTAGCAATGATGAGGGAGGTGAATATCCCATACTCGTTGGCATTTCGCGCAAGAGTATGATTTACAAACTTTTGTCTATAGAACCCCAGGAGGCCCTTTGTGCCACAACCGCATTACACCTGCAAGCTCTTCTTAACGGAGCCAACATACTTAGAGTGCATGATGTAAAAGAGGCAAAAGAGGTGATTACTCTATATGAAACTATTAAAAAGAACACATAAGCTAAACAATTATGCAAAACTCCACATTAACAGCCATCTCTCCAATTGACGGAAGATATCGTTCACAAGTCAAAGAGCTGGCACCTTACTACTCGGAATATGCACTCATCAGATACAGAGTACTGGTAGAGATTGAATACTTCATAGCCCTTTGTGAGATACCACTCGAACAACTTAAGGGTGTTGACAAGTCGCTCTTTTCGCAGCTGAGAGATGTTTACAAAAATTTTACCGAGGCCGATGCAAATGAAATTAAAGAGATAGAAAAAACTACAAACCATGACGTTAAGGCGGTTGAGTACTTCATAAAAAGAAAATTTGAAGAGCTTAATCTTCATGCTTACCGTGAATTTGTACACTTTGGCCTCACCTCACAGGACATCAACAACACCTCTGTTCCCCTATCGCTTCTTGAAGGGATAAATCAGGTTTTTGTCCCTCATCTTAAAGGAGTCATTGAAACCCTGACAACAATGTCAAAGGAGTGGGGAGATGTTGCAATGCTTGCCCGCACACACGGACAGCCCGCCTCTCCTACTCGTTTGGGAAAAGAGATAGAGGTATTTACAACCAGATTAAAAGAGCAGCTTGAAACTCTTGACAAGATTCCACATGCTGCAAAATTCGGTGGTGCAACAGGCAACTTTAATGCACACCACATTGCTTATCCTCAGGTAGACTGGAACTCATTTGCTGTAACGTTTCTTGAGAAAAAACTTGGGCTCAGACGCTCCTACCCCACAACCCAGATAGAGCATTACGACCATCTGGCCGCTCTTTTTGATAACCTTAAACGAATTAACAATATTCTTATTGACTTTTGCCGTGATCTGTGGACCTATATATCAATGGAATACTTCCGTCAAAAGATAAAGGAGGGAGAGGTAGGCTCCTCTGCTATGCCACACAAAGTAAACCCAATAGATTTTGAAAATGCAGAGGGAAATCTTGGAATTGCAAATGCACTGTTTGAACATCTTTCGGCCAAACTTCCAATATCAAGGCTTCAGCGTGATCTGACAGACTCTACGGTTTTGCGTAACATTGGAGTTCCAATCTCACACTCTCTGCTTGCAATAAAATCCATTGAAAAGGGGCTTGGCAAGATAATTCTCAACAGAGATGCACTTAAAAGAGACCTTGAGAACAACTGGGCAGTAGTGGCAGAGGCAATACAGACAATACTCAGAAGAGAGGCATATCCGAACCCCTACGAAGCACTTAAAGATCTTACCAGAACAAATAAGAGCATAACAAGAGAGTCAATTGCAGAGTTTATAGAAAATCTGAATGTAAATGAGAGTGTTAAAAAAGAGTTAAGAGCAATAACACCGGAAAATTATACAGGAGTATGAAAAATTATCTTCACAGAGCTCTCAGGACAGCAATTATCTTATACGCTCTGGTCATAACCTCAACAACAATTTACGGCGGAGAACGTTTTGACACACACTTTACCGGCGAAAGGCTTCGATTGGATGTAATTTTTGCCGGAGATGCATATTCTCAGTCTGTTTTTCTGGAGGAGTTGCACAGAGAGCCATACTGGAGCGGACCAAGAGAGAACCTGACAGACCCCTTTAACTACGGAGAGTACAAATACTGCGTTATAGACAGCAGCGGAAAAGTAATATTTTCGAAAGGGTTTAATAATCTGTTTCAGGAGTGGAGAACTACAGCCGAAGCAAAAATCCTTAAGAAGGCATTTAACGGCTCTTATCACATACCCTTTCCAAAGGAGAGGGTTACAGTTATATTCTACGAAAGACTCAAAGAGAGTGGCCAATTTTCTGAGTTAGGCAGGTTTCCTGTTAATCCAAGCGACAAAGTAATATCAACAGGGAGTCAGAATCAATTTAAAACAGATACAATTCTTTATAATGGAGATCCGTCCGTAAAACTTGACATCTTGTTTATAGCCGAAGGATACACACAGGACCAAATGGATAAATTCAAAGATGATGCCCTAAGATTTTCAAGGTATCTTTTTGACACAGAACCTTATAAATCGAGAAAAAAGGACATTAACATCTGGGCGCTCAATTCAGTATCAAAAGAATCAGGAACAGACATCCCTCATAAAGATATCTGGAAAAACACCATACTCTCCTCAAATTTTTACACATTCAGGATTGACAGATATCTTACAGCGCCCAATCACAAAATTGTTGCCGCAGCTGCCTCGGGTTCACACTTTGATGCTATGTATGTGATTGTGAACACAGATATATATGGTGGAGGAGGAATCTATAACTTTTACGGTTTAAGTATGTCAGATCATCAACTCTCTGCAGCTGTTTTTGTTCATGAATTGGGTCACAGTCTGGCCGGTCTGGGTGATGAATACTACAGTTCGGCAGTTGCATATGAAGATTTTTATAATCTTAAAACCGAACCCTGGGAACCAAACCTAACAACACTTGTCGATTTTGACTCTAAATGGAGAGATAAAATACTATCCGGAACGCCCGTACCAACTCCAAACCAAGAGGCCTACAAGGGGGTAACAGGTCTCTTTGAGGGGGGAGGTTACATGTCAAAGGGAATATACCGGCCCTACCTGGATTGCAGAATGAAATCAAATACGGCAGAAAGCTTCTGCCCTATATGCACAGAGGCAATCAACAAAATGATAGACTTTTATACTGAAAAGGCATATTTAAGAGGAGAATAATAATGCTAAAGAAAGAATACAAGTTTATTTTATTTGATCTGGACAGAACCCTCTGGGATTTTGACACAAACGCAAAAAACAACATCTGCACTCTTCTTGACAAATACGGATTAACTAATATTGATAAAGAGCTCTTTTACACAAGGTACGATTATATCAACCACAAACTTTGGACTGCTTATGAAAAAGGTGAGTTGCCAAAGGAAAAACTCAGATCAGAGAGATTTTACCGCACATTTCTGGAGTTTGGCATAGATAACCCGGAGATAGCTGCGGAATTTGGAGAGGAGTACCTAAACAGTATGCCTTTGCAAAAGGCCCTGATGCCTCACGCTCTGGAGGTGCTGTCGGGACTAAAGGAGAGAGGAGTAAGAATGGCTATTATTTCAAACGGATTTAAAGAGGTTCAGTACAAGAAGCTTGAAAATTGCGGAATTGCGATTTTTTTTGACGCAGTTATGATATCCGAAGAGCAGGGAGTTCACAAACCATCACCCATCTTATTCAAAAGAGCATTGAAGGCAATTGGTGGAGATAAAAAGCTATCACTAATGGTAGGTGATGATTTTACCAACGATATCGAGGGGGCTATGATTTTTGGAATTGATCAGTTTTTCTACAACTATAAATCTGTTCCTTGTGATGGCGGGCCAACTTACGATTCAAATGACCTGAGAGACCTGCTTACTTTTTAGGTACAACAATAAACAGATCTTCGCTGTCCTCTTTAAACATGTACTGCTCCCGTGCAAATTTCTCAAGAGAGTCGCGGTTTGAAGTTAACTCATTAAGTTTCTCCTCAATAGATTTGATCTCCTGTTTATAGTATTTTTTCTGAGACTCCTGTTCGCTTATGTTCAAAACCACCTTTGACCAGTCAATCAGATTGTTTGAGTCAAAAAAAGTTATCCATACCACAAAG
The DNA here is from genome assembly GCA_030695025.1 of Bacteroidales bacterium. Taxonomy (GTDB): domain Bacteria; phylum Bacteroidota; class Bacteroidia; order Bacteroidales; family UBA932; genus Bact-08. The sequence goes on from JAUYTX010000061.1 coordinate 5,274, forward strand.
ATTGCAGCTGCAATAAGATATTTGTTCCTAATAACTCTGGCAAAGCGTGAATCCGCAAAATTATGCCACTGCTCTTTTACTCCCAATTGTTCAAATTTTTACAAAATTAATAATAATTTTGTTGAAGAATATTTTAATATTTAACATAGTAATGAATAAACCAACTTTATTGATACTTGCAGCCGGAATGGGTAGCAGATACGGCGGACTTAAACAGCTTGACGGTGTGGGACCGAATGGTGAAACAATCATGGACTATTCGGTATATGAAGCAGCAAAAGCCGGCTTTAAAAAAGTTGTATTTGTTGTGAGGGAGTTCTTCAGAGCCGATTTTGAGAAGCGTGTCAGAGACAGATATGCAGGCAATATTGAGATTGAGTTTATAGAACAGGAGTTAAACAGGCTTCCTGATGGATATACAGTACCCGAAGGCAGGGAGAAGCCCTGGGGAACCGGCCATGCAGTTCTTGTAGCAGCCAAGCTGATTGATACACCATTCGGAGTGATAAATGCTGATGACTATTACGGGCAAACCTCCTTTGCCGTATTGGCAGATTACTTAACCAAAAGTGAAGGTAAAAAGGGAGATTTTTCAATGGTAGGGTTCTGTACCGGCAACACACTGTCGGAATCCGGTGTAGTTTCACGCGGAGTCTGTTCAGTAAACGAAACAGGATACCTGACCTCGGTAGAGGAGCACCATAACATCAAAAAAGAGAACGATATAATTTTGGGAGATAACTGCAAGGGAGAAAGAGTGATTATTGACTCCAATCGCCCTGTTTCAATGAATATGTGGGGTTTTACCCCTGATCTTTTCAAAGAGGGAAACAGCCTCTTTTCGGAATTTCTTAAAGAGAGAGGAGACGATCTTAAAGCAGAATTTTACATCCCTTTTATTGTAAACGAACTTATTAAAACCAATTATGCCACATGCAGAGTACTCTCTACACCCGATAAATGGTTTGGAGTAACATACAAAGAGGACAGAGAGGCAGTTGCAAAAAAAATAACAGAACTGGTTAGTCAGGGAGCCTACCCCACTCCGCTTTTCGTTTAATTATTCTTCTTTACAAAAGAGCAAACAATGTTAAAAAGATACTCATCATACCTTCCCGACCTGACACAAAGCTGGATTCTCATTATGCTTCTTGCCCTGGCCGGCTCTATTTTAGGCGGATTGGTAAGTTTTATTCTCATGTTTTTTTTCCCTGGATTTAAAGGATGGGGTGAGCTCATAATGTATCCCCTGATTTTTATTCCTCCTTACCTTGCAATTCGTATCTCTCTTAAAAACAGGGCTAAAAATATTGGTAACACAGATTACGAGCCACTTTCTGTACCAATTGACAAACCAGACTTCGGCAAAATAGGAGCTTTAGCGACTATACTGTTAACAATACCTTTAGTCTTCTCAATTAATATTATCACTGAGCCCCTCACAATGTGGATGGATGTTCCTGAATTCCTTAAACAGTTTCTTGAGCAGGTACAGTCAAATAAAATAAGCAGCTTCATAGCTGTTGTAGTGTTCGCACCCATACTCGAAGAGATTTTCTGCAGAGGAATCATATTGAGAGGATTACTGGCACACATGTCACCGTCAAAGGCTATTTTATGGTCAGCACTAATGTTTGGAATAATGCACATGAACCCCTGGCAGGCTATACCGGCATTTATTCTTGGCCTTTTGATGGGATGGATTTACTTCAAAACCCACTCAATCTGGATTGTAATCCTCATCCATTTTATAAACAACGGTTTCTCATACCTGATAACTGTTTTCTACCCTGAATTACCGGCAGAGACAGGCTTTTATGATTTGATTCCCGGAATGTGGTACTTTATTACATATATTGCTGCATTCATATATACAGCACTAGTCCTGCACTTAATGAACAAATACTATGACAAAACTATATCCCTTAAAATTCAGCCCAATTCTTAAAGAGAGAGTTTGGGGCGGAGACAGCATAAAAACAAAGCTGGGCAAAGAGTACAACGGAGATGCCATAATTGGAGAAAGTTGGGAGCTGAGCGGAGTTCAGGATGATATCTCCTACATATCCAATGGATTTCTTGAAGGTAATGACATCAATGACCTTATAGAGACCTATCTTGGAGATTTGGTGGGCGATACCGTATATGAAAAGTACGGCAACGAGTTTCCTCTTTTAATTAAGATACTTGACATAAAAGAGAGCCTTTCGCTTCAGGTTCATCCGGATGACGAAATCGCAATTGAAAGACACCAATGCTATGGAAAGACAGAATGTTGGTATATACTTGATGCATCTCCTGATGCAAAGATATATCTTGGACTAAACCGCCACCTCACCGCACAAGAGTTTTACGACAAATGCAACGATGAGACAATTGTAGATGCACTAAATGTTATCAAACCCGTTCCGGGAGATATTATATACATTAAACCAGGTACGCTGCATGCAGCGACAGGAGGCATTTTAGTAGCTGAGGTACAGCAGGTTTCAGATGTCACATACCGGGTTTACGACTGGGGAAGAGAACATAACCCTAAAACAGCACGGGAGATGCACATCGATTTGGCAATTGACTGCATTGATTACGAAAAGCTTGACACATCCAAGGTTATTTTCAAGGGTGGCTCTGCAGAGAATCCATATTTTAAAATCAAACGGATTGACATTTCTGATACTTACAGAAATATGAGCTATATATTTCCAAGTTTTGTGATCTATTTCTGCACCCAAGGTGAGGCAACCGTGATTAACGGCATTTCTTCTGAATCTATTAAAAAGGGAGAGGTTATTCTGATTCCTGCGCAGATGGGTGAGTACTCTATTACAGGAAAATGCACACTTCTTGAAATAACTGCCAAAGTTTAGAAAAGCCGGAATATCAAACAAGTTCATCATTCGGATCATATTGATCCAGGATTTCATCTATGTCTCTTCTCTCTTTCTTGGTAGGTCTGCCTGTACCCCTCTGACGATAAATGAATATGCTCTCTTTTGGCGCGTTCAGTTTATCAAGCTCCTCCTGAGGAGTTAAGTTTTCAATATACTCCGGAACAAGTTTGGCAGACAACCTGTTTTCCAACTGCTGAATAACTTTGTATTTATAATTGACATTTACCCTTCTTAGATCAATCAAATCCCCCGGCTTAACCTCTCTTGAAGGTTTCGCCTCTGTAGAATTAACTTTAACCCTCCCGCCCTTGCATGCCTCAGCAGCTTCGCTTCTGGTTTTGAAAATCCTTACAGCCCAAAGATATTTGTCAAGTCTGCTCATTAAAAAGCACTGTGGATCTATTTAGTATTGAAAAAATTCATTGTTCTATCCGGACCTATTGTGACAAATGATAAAGCTGCATCGCGTGTCTTATCACAAATCTCCGGCAGCAGTTTTCTCTCCTGTTCACTCCAACTGCCCAAAACATAATCTACCTGCCTCCCTTTAGAAAAGTTGTCTCCTATTCCAAGTCTTATTCTGGTAAAATTTGATGTCCCGAGAGTTTCAGTAATATCTCTTAACCCGTTGTGGCCTCCGTCACTACCCTGCTTTCTCATTCTTAATGTTCCAAGAGGGAGTGCAAGATCATCTACTATAACAAGTACATTTTCAAGCGGAATTTTCTCTTTTTGCATCCAGTAGCTTACCGCTTTACCGCTAAGATTCATATAGGTAGATGGTTTGAGAAGAATAACTTTTCGCCCCTTATATCTTAATTCGGCAATACTTCCGTAACGCCCACTCTCAAAAATAATATTGGATGCCTGAGACCAGACATCCAATACTAAGAAACCGATATTATGACGAGTATCAGCATATTCTATTCCGATGTTTCCCAAACCGACAATCAGATAGCTCATACTCAATAATTTACTATTTACCTGCAGCAGAAGCAGCAGCAGCGGCAGCTCCAATGGCAGCACGTGTCATCTTAACAGAGCAGATGATTGTTGTTTTTGGAGTAAGTACCTGAATGTTCTCAAGTTTAATATCACCTGCAACTATTGATTTACCAATCTTAAGTTCAGTAATATCAATATCAATACTATCCGGAAGATCTTTTAAAGCGGCAGAAATCTTAACCTTTCTTGTTGTAAGAATTAGTTTACCACCCTGACGAACACCATCTGAATTACCTTTGATAACAACCGGCACATTAATAACAACCGGCCTTGTTTCTGAGACAGCCAGGAAGTCTATGTGAAGAGGTTCATCAGTTACCGGATGAAACTGAGCACTGTGAAATACTGAGTTGTAAGATTTGCCGTCAATATCAAGATTTACGATGTATGAGTTTGGAGTGTTAAGAATCAGCATCAGGTCTCTGTCTGACAAAGAGAAATGAATGTTTTTAATTTCAGGTCCATAAAGTACGCAAGGTATCTGACCCTCTCTTCTCATCGCTTTGATAGCGGTTTTTTTGGTAATCTCTCTTGAATTACCTTTCAACGAAATTGACTTCATAATAATAATTTAAAATGTGTTACTCAACCCGGAACCAACCGGATCCCATTGCACCAAAAAAGTTTCCTTTTTTAGAGGTCGCAAAGATACAAAAAATTTACACCCTTGCAACACAGAATCTATTTAATCATCTCTGCATCAAAATTCCAGTCAAACCCCTTGTAGAATGTATCAAGGAATGAGTTTGAAGGGTTCTGGATATAGGTGCTGATACCGGAGAATTTCTCGATTTTTATGTCTATAAAATACTCTGTATTCCATTTTGCAACCACGACATTATTGAGTGCAGTATTAAAATTCTGGTATTCAGATGGTGTAGCAATTGCCTCTATCAGATTTCCAAGATCCCAAAACCATCTCTTATTAAGACGAAAATAGGGCTGAATGTTACCCATGTTCAAAGTTGCAATTTTATTCCTGTGGCTGTTAAATATTGACTTTGTAACATTAGATAACTGCTTAATCTGGTCTGTTTTGTATAGAGCAATGGTGGCAGATTGATGAACACCCGAAAGGGAGTTGTAATATTCGTAAAAGAGTCTGCAAGCCTCCTCAAGGTTGGACTTTGTCTGGAACAGAGGGTTCATTATATCTCTGTAAGGGAATCCATTTGCGAGAATTTCAGTTGGTGATGCAACAATGTAGGATGCCTTATCTTTAAGTTCATAAATTGACTCAATACCACCCATGAAACAACAGTCAAATATTATAAAACTAAAGTGGTACGGTAGTGCAGATTTCAGCTCTTTAATCTCCATTTCTACACCCCTGTCCTCTCCAAAGCTTTTTACAATTCCTGCATAAGGGTCTTCAAAATATGTTCCCTGAAATGTTGAATTGTAATATCCCTGGGGAAGCCAACCGGTTGCATGAGACCATAAAATAAGACCGTATTCCCTAGCAGGAAAGATTGTCTTAACTTTATTGAGTACAGCCTTTAGAACATCACCATTAGCAGAATTCTGGTCTTCGTAGGCCGCTACAGGGTCTTCAATTACTATTCCGTCACTCCCTTTATATAACCTGGTGAGCTTAGGATTACTCCCTGCAAGATGAGCATAAACAATAAGAATGTCCCTGCTGTTTTTTTCCGGTATAAAGCCCCCTTTCAAGGTTGAAATATTTTGTTGAGCATAACTGCTTAAGTTATTATTAGCAGCCATATACAATATTATAACCTTTCTGTATTCATCTTTATTGAAAGGGTTTTTTTCACAGGAGCTAATCAACGCCACGGCCGCAGTTATCAGAATAAGAGCGGTATATCTAAATATTCTTAAATTCATATTAAAAGATTGATAGTTCAAAAATAACAATTTTTTAGCAAATTTGTGTATGATATCTAAGGTTGAAATAGAAAAACAGCTTGGAAAACCCATAGTTAACATTCCATTAGATCTTGATAATATGTATATTAGAAATCATATTATCACATCTGAGGACGGTAAAAGATATTTTATTAAATACGGTCCTAAAAGCAAAAGGTTTTACTGTGAAGCAAATGGAATAAACGAGATTGCAAAATCAGCTACCATTAGAGTACCAAGGGTTGCATGCTGCAACGACAGCTTCATAATCACAGAGTTTATAGAAAGTGGAATCCATACCAAAAACTTTTTTGAGAACTTCGGTAATGCTTTTGCAAAGATGCACAAAGAGTCCGCAGCCGAATTCGGTTTCATTGAAGACAATTTCATAGGAGAGAGTATTCAGGTAAACACTGCAACCGGCAGCGAAAAAACAAACTGGTGTGAATTTTATATGAACAAAAGGCTAATGTTCCAATACAGAATGGCAGAGAAGAACGGGTATGCCTCCAAATCTCTGGCAAAAGGGATATTTAATCTGGAAAAGAGTTTAAGTAAAATATTAAAAGAGAGTGAAGAGCCGCCGGCTCTTCTGCACGGCGACCTGTGGAGCGGAAACTTTATGTGTGGCGCCGACGGAGAGGCAGTAATAATTGACCCCGCAGTTTATTACGGACACAGAGAGGCTGACCTGGCTATGACCATGCTCTTTGGTGGTTTCCCGCAGATATTTTACGATTCGTATCACACCGAGTTCCCTTTAAAACCGGGATGGAAGTCAAGGGTAAATATCTATAAATTGTATCATGTGCTTAACCACCTCAATATTTTCGGACGAGGGTACCTTTATGAGGCCGAGATACTGGCAAATAGCTATATTTGCAATAACTAATAAATTGAAATGAAAAAAATCCTGGTATTTTTGCTTGCCGCATTTCTGGTTTCATGCTCTACTGTGAAAGAGAACGGATCCCAGAAGTTAATCAATCAGAGACTAACAAATCTGGATAAACTAATTTACACCTCTCCCGGTGATGTGCTTGATTCTTTGAACAGAATCGACAATATGATTCTAAATGCAGAAAACAAGAACTATTCAAAGCTCATTCGAAAAATTTCGTACGAGTTTCTTAACGGCAAATCAGAACCTGATACATCTATTCTTATTCAGGCAAATCTGTTTCGTGCAAAGGAAGATACCTATAACTACACAAGGGCCTTGCTCTTTAACGGTATATCTATGTTCAACTCAAACAGAAACGATTCCACCGCATATGTACTGATCAGGGATGCCGAAAATCTATACAACAGAAATGGTATCAAAGATTATAACCTGGGGGGGACCCTAAACCTCTACATGGGAAGAATGTACCGTGCAAGAGGTAACAGAGAAGAGGCTGCAAAAAGCATAAATAAATCTATTGAAATGAGTATCAAAGCTGCCAACAAAATAACCCTTTTTAATGGCAGGCTTGAAATGTTCTGGATACATTTCGGGCAAAAACAATATTCAGATGCACTTGCTCAGCTAATCTATTTCGCCGATGAGACTGACTTACCACCGTTCCTCTTTTATAATATGAATCATGCTCTTTATTACTATCATACTGCAAAAACAGACTACACAATTGCCGTAGAGTATCTCAGAAAGACAATTAATGTTGCTCAAAAGGCAAAACTTGATGTTAACTATTCACAGCTACACTATCTAGTTGCTGCAAATTTTAAACGACAGGGGAATAGGGACAGCACATTGCACTACAGCAAACTTTCGGTAGAAGCCATAAAAGATTCAATATCAATAAACAGCCATTTCCATTATAAATACCTTGCAGATCAATATTCTGACAGGGGAAATTACAAAGAGGCCTGGGAAAACTACAGAAAAGCATACAGCATTTATATTAAAGCAATTACAAAATTTTCTCAGGAGAGGGTAACAGAGATAGAGAGAAAATATGACATCAAGAGCAAAGAGGCAATTATTAAATCTCTAAAAAATCAGAGAACTATACTGATTTTCATTTTAATACTGGCCACAATTCTCTCTCTTGCCACAGTCTATATTTTAATGAGACTTTTAAAGAGACATCACCGCAAGGCTGTTCTTGCCCTTAAAGACAAGGTTCATTTTAAACAGGATAACCGAAGATTATGGATAACCTCTGAAATATGCAAAACCACCTCTTTTGTTCTGCCACAGCTTATTGACAGCGTTTACAAGGAGGCTTTGAGGTGCAGAAGAGTTTCATCAGAAACATTCGATAGTCTAAATTCTGTAATTGATCAGGCTAATTTAATGACAAGAAGTGCGCTTGCATCAATTACTTCACGGGAAGAGTTCATGGATATGTACTCGCACCTTCCCAACATGGAACGGCTTACCGACTACGAAAAGTTAATATATATTCTGAGTGAAGACGGTTTTACCAATCAGGAGATCGGAGATTTCCTCAACACAACTCAGTCCAGCATACGATCTTTAAAGGGCAGAATTCATAAAAAAATCCAGCAAAATGATGATGCGTCAGACACAAATTCCTGAAACATTTTGCGACAAGTAAAATTCAACCCGCTATATTACTGTTATTTAGAAGCTAGGAAAACGAAACATTTTATAACAACACCCGCAACAGAGGCAATCTCGAATTTTATTATTTAAGTTTGGGTTCCGCAAAAATCATGAGACTTCGCTGCAGTTTGTGGGGGTTAAATTAAATTAAAGTAGTTTCAAATTCATAGTTTCTTTTACATAGGCTGCAGCGCAGTTTTCTGATAAAAAAAGAGGGTGACTAAAAAGTAAAGTCACCCTCTTTTTCATATATAGCTGCGCCAAATTCGGAAAGAAAGAGATTTATTCGCAAAAATAAAGGGTTAATTACTTGATTTAAAAGTAAATAACCCTTGCTTGTTTCAATTA
>JAUYTX010000084.1 GCA_030695025.1 Bacteroidales bacterium
CTTGTTTGTAACAGTAAAAAGATTAACTTCCCACTCCCATAAATTACAGTAAGCAAAAACTAAATCCTGTCTTTCATTTCCGGATGAGTTTCGGGTAACAACAGGTACAATATCTGCTGCGGCCGGTTTCTTTTGAATTACGTGCAGAGCTGCCAGCCTGGTAAAAAAGTAACCAGGGGGCGTTATGGTACCAGGGGCAATATCCTGGTTAGAAATTGGATCAGGAGCGCAAAAGATGTTGTAACGGTGCCCGTGTTCAATTGCAATTTCCGGGATGCCAGCCGGAGAATAGGTCCCTAAACCCAGTTCCGGATCTCGCTTTTGATTTATTCCCGGAAATATTAAACTTACACTCTCTTCAGTAACAGTCAAATCATGGTTGCCGGGAACATATGTAACTAAAATTTTCTTCTCTTTGATAATGCTGTTTATCGCATCTATTACCCCTTTGTTGGCAGCAGCAATGCGCTTTACAAAGTCAGCCTGATCCTTACCCTGATATGTGTCAATTGTAGCTGGAACAAACCACTCATCAAGCAAATCTCCGGCAATCACAAGCTCTTTTACATTAGGAGACTTTTTTAACCGTTTTAGTAACTCTTCAAGGAGTCCAAGGTTTTCATTACATTCTGCGTAAGCAAGGTCTGCTCCAAGATGGATATCACTTATGACTACAATCATATTCCGTTCTTTGCCTCCGTTGTCAAACGGGTTGATCCCATTCCATGGAGAATCATATTTATTGCAAGAGGAAAACACTCCAAACAACGACATTACTAAAAAAAGGCTCAATAATCTCAAAACAAATTTCATATCACACTTATTTAATATAATTTTCTACATGTAAATCTTTTCAAGACCACCTCGCCATTGCTTAGAGAATAATGGTTTTCTTAGAATATTATGGTCAATGTTGATTTCGTAAAAGTACGAATTATTTGCTAACCATCCCTAAAGAATTGGATTATAACCCTTTTTGTGCAAATCGTCATTACCCAATCCCAATAAAGTACAATGTAGAGGGGCTCTGCATGAGTATTGTTTTAAAAATTAATATAACTTTATAAATGTTTTATAGGCTACTGATTACACTCCGCTCCTTCTGTAATATCCCAGAAATTGAAAACAACTTAAAATAATCTCTCACGAAGGTTTTGGTCAGTCTTAAATTTTCAAGACCCTAATTAACTTATGTACTCTTATAAATGAGTTTTACTTAAGCAAACTTCAATTAACCATATATTTGGTTTAATAATTCACTATCAAATAAAAATTCAACGACATGATCAAGAATCTTTCATTTGGTTTCATGCTAATACTGTTTAGTATATCTGCAAACTGTCAAAATTTGGATGAATATCAGGTTTATGCTCTAAAATTACATGATGGTTCATTTACTTTTCCTGCCCGGGACTATGCTGTTGGTGCAAACCCAAAAGACAGCATTCAAGGTTGTTTTATGGTATGGCTTCTAAAAGGGGAAAATGGGAAGAATATCCTTGTGGATGCCGGATATCTGGACACTGCCAAAACTTCACAGAAGTTAATTAAGGGAGCAGACTTGGCTTTGCAAAAGATTAATGTCTATCCGGATGACATAACTGATATTATCATTACTCATCCGCATTACGATCATATAGGAGGGATAACCCTTTTTCCTAAAGCAAAAATCTGGATGAATAAGGATGATTTCCATTATTTTGTCGGCGAAGCCTGGCAAGAAAATGGGAAACCATATGCACTCCTGAAAGATGATGTCAGGAATATAATTGATGTCAATTTACAGAGAAGGTTAAATCTTGTCAGCGGAGATGATATTGAAATAATGCCTGGCATTAGAGCCTATACTGGTTCAAAACATTCATATGAAAATATGTATCTAGTTGTCAATTCAAACTCAAATACAAATAAAATACTTCTCGCTTCCGATGCAATATGGTTGTATTATAATCTTGACAATTTATTTCCGGCTACACTTTGCCTTGACCCCGATTCATATGTAGAGGCAATGAAAAGAATTAAGACATTAGTGCCCGATCCGAAGTTCATAATTCCCGGACACGATGACCTTATCTTTTCAATATTTCCAAGAGTTGCTGACGGAGTAGTTAAAATTGGAAATTAATTTTGTTGACGATTCCTATAACAGCGACCTTAAGTATTTATGCGTTTTAATAAACATAGATAAATGAGCGATAAAATTGAACCAGAAGTTGACAATAGAAACACTTCTGAAAATGATCAACCGGAAAAAGCAGATGGAAAAAATAATATTTCAAATCAACAGAATATTTTAACCCGAAATGAAGAACAAATAATTATGGAAGTGTTTCATCAAGCTCATCACAAAGGCAAAAAACCCAAACTCACATATTTTTGGGAATTCTTAATGCTTTTTTTAGCTGTTTTTTGTGGTTTTTTGGCGGAGTATTTATTAGAGCATCAAATTGAAAATGAAAAAGGGAAGCAATATGTAGAATCAATGATTGCTGATATTATTGCAGATTCAGTTAAAATTAATAGGTCTCTTTTATACTGCTTAGAACAAGAATCAGGCTTGGACAGCTTATCAAAACTTGTTTTAAATCAGCCATATAATGACAGTATTGTTAAAAAAATATATATTCTGCATTTAAGACACTCCAGAAGCGCATATACAGTACCTTTTACCCAAAGAACAATTTCTCAATTAAAAAATTCAGGAGGAATGAGATTACTTCCCAACAGGAAAGTATCAGATATTATTACAGTTTACAATGAAACAACAGAAGATGCGGAATGTCAGGGGGATTATTTTGCAATGAACTCTTTGGGTGATTTGAATAATTACAACATCAAGTTGTTCAACATGAAACATTTCATCAACTCAGATGAAAATGACATGACTAATTTTTTGAAACCAACTACCATTGTAAAATTTATTAATGACGACGAAAAATTTCTTTATGAATATGGCAATACTGTAAGAGCTTCCCGTGAAGTACTTACCTTTTATATTAAAAAGTTAAAAGGAATACAACAAAGCATCCCCGAGACTTTAGAAATATTGAATAAAGAAATAGACTAATGTTACATACCATTTTGGATTTAGAACTAAAACAGAAATAGCATAACTTCATCCGGTTTTTATTTCCAATTAAATATTGGAAACGTTTAAACGTATTATGCCTAATACAGTAAGACCAGTATAAAATAATAGGAGTAAATGATTTAGAAATTAGAAAGCACATTTGAAAACAATATTAAAAATTAAACAGCATTGATTCAATAACTGATTTAACAAGGATTCCAATAGTAAAAATGTATGACAATTCAATATGCTTCTGACTTGCATCTCGAGTTTCCGGAAAATTCTAAATATTTGCTAAGAAATCCGATATTACCTGTAGCCGATATTTTAATATTGGCCGGAGACATTGGATATTTGGACCATTACACTTATTCAGACCATCCGTTTTGGGATTGGGCTTCGGATAATTTCAAACAGGTACTGATAACCTTAGGTAATCATGAATTTTATTCCGGATACGATGTAGAAAATGTTGAGTCGGGCGCTGTGGGTGAAATTAGAAATAATATTCATTGGTATTACAATAAATCAGTTGTTATCGAAGATGTTGAATTTATTCTGACTCCACTTTGGTCATATATTCCCCCCGGTGCAGAATATATTGTCGAGAGTAGAATTTCAGATTTTAAATGTATTCGATATCATAATAAAAAACTACAAGCCCATGATTTTAATAAACTTCACAGCGATTCGTTAGCTTTTCTTAAGGGCTCTTTAATACCAAAAAGGGCGACAAAGGTAATTTGTGTAACTCACTATCTTCCAAGTATTGCCTGCATGGCTAAACAATTTAAAGGAGACATTTTGAGTAACGCTTTTGTCTCTGAACAATATAATCTTATTGATGAAAGTTGTGTGGATTATTGGATATATGGACACTCACATAGAGATATCGGGGAAATAACTATCGGTAAAACGAAACTGGTATCTAATCAACTGGGGTATGTAAGTTTCAATGAACATTTGAAATTTAATAATAGTGCTAAGTTTGTTTTATAAAACATTTATCATATATTTGCAATTCGCGAATCACAAATAAACCGGCATACTATGAAGAAACATAATGGAATGCGCCCACAAGATATTGTGGTTTTAATGAAAATTCTCTCTTTGCAAGAGAGTCTTTGGACATACTCAGATATTGCTGAAGCCATTCATATTAGCTCATCGGAAGTTTTTGAAGCCTTGGAAAGATGCCGTATGGCAAAATTAGTGGATGTATCTAAAAAAATAATATATAGAATGGCTCTTAAGGAGTTTCTCGTATCTGGTCTTAAATATGTCTTTCCGGTAGAACCCGGGCCGATAGTTCGAGGTATACCTACTGCCCATTCAGCACCTCCGATTAGCGAAAAAATTGTTGCCGGGAATGAAGTATTTGTATGGGAATATAAAAAGGGAGATATCAGAGGACAATCTATTGAGCCTCTTTATAAAACAGTTCCTGAGGTTGTAAATTCAGACAAGGAACTATATGAACTGTTGGTTATTATAGACACAATACGGGTAGGGAGAGCGAGGGAAATTTCTATTGCTATAGAGGAATTAAATAAAAGGTTAGATGGCATCAAGTAATATTGAAATGATAAGAAAAGTTGCTGTTGGATTAGGCGACTTAAAAGATAGTGTTGTTTTTATTGGAGGAGCTGTAACAGAGCTATATGCTAATGACCCAGCATCCACAGAAATCAGGCCAACATTGGATGTAGATTGCGTAATAGAGTTGGCATCCAGAGGCTCATTTTATCATATGGAAGATAGCTTAAGGAGAAAAGGTTTCAAAAATGATACTACACCGGGAGCTCCAATTTGCAGGTGGATATACAAAGATGTAATTGTAGATATTATGCCGGATGATGAGGATATTTTAGGATTCTCCAACAGATGGTATAAAGCCGGAGTAAAAAATAGAATTGAAAAAGAGATAGACAACAATTTAAAAATTTTCATATTTCAGGTACATTATTATCTCGCCACAAAACTAGAGGCAACATTTCATAGAGGTATGGCCGATCTAAGAACAAGTCAGGATTTTGAAGATGTTGTTTATATCTTGAATAACAATCTCAGACTCGTTGAGATTATCACTGAATGCCATGATAAAGAGCTAAAGCAATATTTAAAGGATAGGATGAAATCCCTACTGAACTTGAAATATATTAATGAAGCTATAGAATGTTGTTTACCTTATGGAGATCATACAAGATTGAGGATAATTATTGACTTGATGAATAAAATATGAAACCAGTGCATAATTAAGGCGAAGTATTGCGCCAGCCTATTTCAGGACGGAATAATTATTTTTAAATGTTAGTGGAATTGTCTGTATAGCAGCGCATTATCAAATGCATTCAGCTAATATTGACTAATTGATTTTGTAATTAACAGACTAACAAAGAGATAGAGCAGTACTTAAATTTCGGAAATGGGCACACTTCCAATAATCTCACAAATCACTCAACTCAAAGGCAACATTTGTTTTCCGATAATTTTCCGCGGCTACTTTTCGGGAACGACGAGGACTGTTTGACAACCGCAGGGAGGAGTTCCGCAGTCGCCGAAAAGTACCAGGAAAATTTGAGGGTACCCTAAAACAATCGGTTGCCGGAGTTGAGTGATTTGTGGGTGGGAAAAAAGCGATGGGCCCGGGGCCCATAAGAAAAGCACCTGCGGTTTTGCAGGTGCTTATTATTTGTTGCAAACGCGGCATTAGCCGCAAAAGCCCCCTCATGGGAGGGGGTTTGGGGGAGGGTAATAAACAATGGGCCCGGGGCCCATAAGAAAAGCACCTGCGGTTTTGCAGGTGCTTTTCTTGTGGGCCCAGCTGGGCTTGAACCAGCGACCCCCTGATTATGAGTCAGGTGCTACTAACCAACTGAGCTATGGGCCCGAAACGGAGTGCAAAAATAGTAAAATTCCTTAAAACCTTACAATTATTTACACTCAATTTATCAGACTTTGATCTCTACTTCAACTCCGCTAGGAAGTTCAAGCTTCATCAAAGCATCTACTGTTTTAGGAGTAGAGCTGTATATGTCCAGCAGACGGCGGAACGAGTTCAGTTCGAACTGCTCACGAGCTTTCTTGTTAACGAATGTAGAGCGGTTAACAGTGAAGATCTTTTTGTCTGTTGGAAGCGGAATAGGACCACTTACAACTGCGCCGGTAGCTTTTACTGTTTTTACGATCTTGTCTGCCGATTTGTCAACAAGCATATGATCGTAAGATTTTAGCTTAATTCTTATTTTTTGGCTCATATCTTTAATTTTTTCTCTTTTATTCGTCTGAATCGGTATCAAATTTCTTACCGCCGGCCTTCTCGATAACCTCTTTTGCAAGGTTTGCAGGAAGTTCGGTATAGTGAGAGAACTCCATGGTGCTGGTTGCCCTTCCTGAAGATAGTGTACGAAGAACAGTTACATAGCCAAACTGCTCTGAAAGCGGAACCTTGGCTTTAACGATTCTTGCATTTCCTTTGGAATCCATGTTGTTAATTTGGCCTCTGCGTTTGTTAAGGTCACCGATAACATCACCAAGGTAATCTTCCGGAGTAACAACTTCAAGAGACATGATAGGCTCCTGAATATATGGATTTGCTTTCGGGCAAGCTTTGCGGAATGCCTGTCTTGCGCAGATTTCAAATGATAGTGCATCTGAGTCAACTGCGTGGAATGAACCGTCTTTAAGAATTACCTTAAGTGAGGTAACCTCGTATCCGGCAAGAACACCGTTAGCCAAAGCTGCTTTGAAACCTTTCTCAACAGATGGAACATACTCCCTTGGGATATTACCACCTTTAACCTCATCAATAAACTGAAGTCCGGTAATACCTTCGTCTGCAGGGCCGATTTCAATGATGATATCTGCAAATTTACCACGACCACCGGTCTGCTTCTTGAATACTTCGCGATGCTGAACGGTTGAACGGATAGCCTCTTTGTAGTTAACCTGAGGTGCACCCTGGTTAATTTCAACTCCAAATTCTCTCCTTAGACGGTCTACAATGATCTCCAGGTGGAGCTCACCCATTCCGCTGATAACGGTCTGGCCGGTCTCGTGATCTGAACGAACAGTAAATGTAGGATCCTCTTCTGAAAGTTTTGAAAGTGCCATTCCCAGTTTGTCAAGGTCTTTCTGTGTTTTTGGTTCAACAGCCAGACCGATAACAGGATCAGGGAAAGACATAGACTCAAGTACAATCGGGTGGTTCTCTACACAGATAGTATCACCTGTGCGAAGTTCCTTAAAGCCAACAGCTGCACAGATGTCTCCCGCTTCAACAAAATCGATTGGATTTTGCTTGTTGGAGTGCATCTGGTAGAGGCGGGCTACCCTCTCTTTCTTGTCTGATCTTGTATTGAGTATATATGAACCGGAATCAAGCTTGCCTGAATATGCTCTGATATATGCAAGACGGCCAACAAAAGGGTCGGTTGCAATTTTGAACACCAGACCGCAGAACGGCTCTTTTACATTTGTTTTACGAATCTCTTCCATTTCTGTATCAGGGTTTATACCCTTAACATCTCCGATATCAAGCGGAGAAGGAAGATAGCGCATTACTGAGTCAAGCAGGTGCTGAACACCTTTATTTTTAAATGAAGAACCGCAGGTTACAGGCACAACAGCCATATCGATGGTTGCTTTGCGCAGTGCTGCTATAATCTCATCATCAGAAATAGAGTCAGGATTATCAAAAAACTTCTCAAGAATTGCATCATTATACTCTGCAATTGATTCGATAAGTTTTCCTCTCCACTCATCAACCTCGTCAACCATATTTGCAGGCACCTCTTTAACTACGTAGTTAACAAGTTCTTTGTTGTCCTGGTCGTAATAGTATGCCTTTTTTGAAACGAGGTCTATTATGCCTTCGAATTTATCCTCTGCACCTATAGGAAGTGCGATAGGAATTGCATTTGCTCCAAGCTTACTGTTTATCTCCTCTACAACCGCATAAAAATCTGCTCCAACACGGTCCATTTTGTTAACATAAGCCATTTTTGGCACATGATATTTGTCGGCTTGGCGCCATACGGTCTCAGACTGAGGCTGTACGCGGCCTACTGCGCAAAATGTTGCAACAGTACCGTCTAGTACTCGTAGTGATCTCTCGACCTCTACAGTAAAGTCTACGTGGCCGGGAGTATCAATAAGGTTTATCTGATACTGGTTTCCGTCGTAGTTCCAAAATGCTGTGGTTGCAGCTGAAGTGATAGTAATACCACGCTCCTGCTCCTGAACCATCCAGTCCATAGTAGCAGCTCCGTCGTGTACTTCACCCATTTTGTGGGTCTTACCTGTATAAAACAGGATTCTCTCAGATGTAGTCGTCTTTCCGGCATCAATGTGAGCCATGATGCCTATGTTTCTTGTGTATTGTAAATCTCTTGCCATTTAATTGGTTCTGGGGTGCTTAAAACCGGAAATGCGCAAATGCCTTGTTAGCTTCTGCCATTTTGTGCATATCCTCTTTTCTCTTGTATGCAGCGCCTTCGTTGTTATAAGCTGCCATAATTTCTGCGGCAAGTTTATCTGCCATTGTATGAGCAGATCTTTTGCGTGCATACATAATCAGGTTTTTCATTGAAAGTGAAATCTTTCTTTCCGGACGCACCTCCGTTGGAACCTGGAAGTTTGCACCACCCACTCTGCGGCTTTTCACCTCTACCTGTGGGGTTACATTCTCAATAGCTTTTTTCCAGATTTCGAGAGGAGCCTTTTCAGAATCTTTCATCTTTTCGCCGACAATGTCTAGTGCATCATAGAAGATGCGATAGGCGATACTCTTCTTGCCCTGTAACATCAAATTGTTCACGAATCTGGTAACACTAGTGTCGTGAAATTTGGGGTCGGGAAGTAGAATCCTCTTTTTAGGCTTCGTTTTTCTCATTACTTAGATAATTGAATTGATAATTACTTTTTAGGTTTTGCTGCTGTCTTCTTAGGTCTCTTAGTACCGTACAGCGAGCGTCCTTGCTTACGTCCGTCTACACCTGCAGTATCAAGTGCACCGCGAAGGATGTGGTAACGAACACCAGGAAGGTCTTTAACACGACCACCGCGAACAAGCACAATAGAGTGCTCCTGAAGGTTGTGACCTTCACCCGGGATATACGCGTTAACCTCCTTCTGATTGGTGAGGCGCACACGAGCTACTTTACGCATAGCTGAGTTTGGTTTCTTAGGAGTTGTAGTGTAAACACGTACACAAACTCCGCGTCTTTGAGGACAAGCGTCAAGCGCACGAGATTTACTCTTCTCTACGATAACCTCGCGGCCCTTGCGAACTAACTGTTGAATTGTTGGCATAATTAGTTGTTATTCTTAACTTTAACTATTTCCGTTATACAAAACGGGTTGCAAAGGTAAGATTATTTTCTTTAATTACAAACAACTTATGAACATTTTATATGTGAAATATGGCCTAAATTTGCTATGTTAGTCGCATTAAAAAAATCAACAAAGCCATATCATGAAAATTTCAGAAAAAGCAAAGTCATTTATTGAACAGGAAGATCGTTACGGAGCACACAATTACCACCCTTTGGAGGTTGTCCTTTCCAAAGGAAAAGGAGCCTATGTATGGGATGTAGACGGAAAGAGATATTTCGATTTCCTCTCTGCTTACTCAGCAGTTAACCAGGGCCACTGTCACCCAAAAATTGTAGAGGCTCTAACCACACAGGCACAACAACTTTGCCTCACTTCACGGGCATTTTATAATGACAAGCTTGGACCTTATGAAGAGTTTATACACAATTACTTCGGGTATGATAAAGTTTTGCCAATGAACTCCGGTGCAGAGGCTGTAGAGACCGCGCTGAAACTATCAAGAAGATGGGGCTATATAAAGAAGAGTATTCCCGAAGACAAAGCCCTCATCATAGGATGTGAAGGCAACTTCCACGGAAGGACCATCTCTATTGTCTCTCTCTCAACCGACCCCGATTCTTACGCAATGTACGGCCCATTCACTCCGGGTCTTGTGAAAATTCCATACAACAACGCAGAGGCACTTGAAAAAGTACTTGAGGAGAGGGGGGAACATGTAGCCGCTTTTCTTGTGGAGCCTATACAGGGTGAGGCCGGTGTTTTTGTTCCGGACGAGGGATATTTGAAAAAATGTTATGAATTATGTAAAAAACACAATGTTCTTTTTGTGGCCGACGAGGTTCAGACAGGCATTGCCCGTACCGGTAAAATGCTTTGCTGCGACCACGAAGAGATTCGTCCCGATATTGTAATTCTGGGTAAAGCAATCTCCGGTGGAGTATTACCGGTTTCTGCAGTTCTTGCCGATGACCATATAATGCTTACGATTAAACCGGGTGAGCATGGCTCAACATTTGGCGGATTTCCTCTAGCCTGCCAGGTTGCAAAAGCAGCACTCGAGGTTGTAACAGATGAGAAACTGACCGAAAAGGCCGAGTATCTGGGTAAAATATTCAGAAGCGAAATGAAGGCTTTTGATTCGCCGTTCATTGAGCTTGTTAGAGGTAAAGGGCTGCTCAACGCGGTAGTTATTAAGCCATCCAACGGAAAAGAGGCGTGGGATGTATGTCTTAAAATGGCTGAAAATGGTCTGATTGCCAAACCAACTCACAAACATATAATCAGATTTGCGCCACCTTTGGTAATAACCGAAGAGGAGTTGATGGAGGCAATAGGGATAATTAAAGCTTCAATAAAATCTCTTGAGAATTAAAGTGTAAATCGGAATATTATAAAGTATAAACTTTAAAAGGACAGATGCAGTCAACAAACAAAATATTGATGGTCAGACCATCTAACTTTGGCTTTAATAGTCAAACATCGGCAAATAATGCTTTTCAGAAAGAGGGGTTCGCAGAGATGGCAAACGAAAAAGCTACAGCTGAATTCGATAATTTTACGGCAATGCTAAAAGATGCCGGTGTTGAGGTTATGGTAATAAATGATACTCCCGAACCTCACACTCCTGATTCTGTTTTTCCAAACAACTGGTTTTCGACACATGAAGGGGGTACGCTGGTACTTTACCCTATGTTTGCGCCAAACCGCAGACTTGAGAGAAAAGAGGGAGTTATCAACTTTCTCAAGAGCAACTTTAAGATCAAACGGGTTGTAGATCTCACAGATTTTGAGAAAAAGGGGGAGTTTCTTGAAGGTACAGGAAGCATGATTCTGGACAGAGATAACTGCATAGCCTTTGCCTGCCGTTCGCAAAGAACGGACGAAATTGTGCTTGAAAAATTCTGTGACGAACTAGAGTACGATTATCTGATTTTTGATGCGTGTGACGCTTCGGGAAAACCAATCTACCACACAAATGTAATGATGTGCGTAGGTACCGCTTTTGCAGTAGTATGCCTGGACGCAATAGATGACATTAACCAAAGAGAAGATCTTATCGGCCTCATAGAAGAGAGCGATAAGGCGATTATTGAAATTTCACTTGAGCAGATGGAGGAGTTTGCAGGTAACATGCTTGAAGTGAGGGGTAAAGAGGGTCAACAGCTGCTTGTTATGTCTGCCCGTGCAAAGAGAGCACTCACTAATGAGCAGGTTGCAAAACTCGAAAAATATTGCAAAATTATTGCACCCGAACTTGAAATAATCGAGAATAACGGAGGCGGTTCTGCCAGATGTATGATGGCAGAGATTTTTATTTAGCTCTCCTTAATTAACCCGTTCCTGTACGCTGACACAAGATTCATAAGGTCGTCGATCTGCTTTTGCAGTTCGGCGCCTATGTCTGTGTCCCTTACCAGCCTTCTTTTATTGCTGAATTCAACAACGGTAGTCTCAGATATTATATCGTCTCCATCTTCAATAGCCTTTTGAGTCGATATGAATGGCTGATGTTGAATCAAAAGCAGACCATGAGAGTTGTAGATTAGGGTATACCCAGCAATACCTGTTTCAGGTTGATAGGCTTTTGAGTAACCACCATCTATTACAAGCAACTTTCCGCCTGCCTTTATTGGAGATTCTCCTTTGCCGGTTTTAACCGGGATATGACCGTTAATGATATGCGACTGACTATCTTCAACCCCAAACTCTTTGAGGATCATTTCGCAGACCTGCTTGTTATCTTTCAGGTAGTAGTAATATCCCTTCTTCTCTTTATGTGTCTCCTTTTCGGCAATAAAATACCTTTCAAAGGTTGCCATCTTCTCTTTGTCGAATTGTGGAGAGTAGGGACCGCACCACAAGTACCAGATCATATCTTTTGCCGTATGTTTATTGGGTTTTCCCCTCTCTTCAAAGAACGCCTGCCTGACCATTTTGTCAAATTTGTCAAAAAGGGCCTTTCCGGCATACTCCTCTCCTGAAATGCGAATACTTTTAAGTGTACCGTCTTCGTTCAGCGGCATAGATCCATGATAGAGCAGATTGGAGTTTCTCACCAAATAAACAGAGCCGTGGTTGTAGATGCACCTCATGTGCTTATACAGCTTTTCGCTTGTTAAGAAATAGTGCATTAGGCTATCAACCAGATCATGCTCCTCCTCTGTCAGTTTGTAAGGGTCGGCAGGGTCTATGGTTGGGAAGTTTGTGTCCTTTAAAGCATACTCTACACCCTCTAGAGTAATAGTGCCTTTCTTAAAATCAATCAGGTGCAACAGCCTCCTGTCATCCATCTCAAAGTCCTTGTTTCTTGCAATAACAGCCCCTTCCAGTTTAAACTGAATTACCGAAATAGCCTTATGCATTTGAGATATCATTTTTATGTGCTTACCCTTAACCGGCTCATCCTGATTTGCCTTTGGCTTGAACAGTGCACATGGGTCGTCGCCGTACATCTCCATTGCAAATGTTGCAAGTGGCATAAGGTTAATTCCGTAACCCTCCTCCAGAGTTGCAAGGTTTGCATACCTTAGTGAGATGCGAATTACATTTGCCATGCAGGCCTCGCTTCCCGAAGCAGCACCCATCCATACCAAATCGTGGTTGCCCCACTGAATGTCAAAGTTGTGATAGTTACAAAGCAGATCCATTATTATATGAGCACCCGGGCCACGATCATAAATATCTCCAATAATATGGAGGGAGTCTATCGTAAGTTGTTGTATTACATTACAAATAGCAATAATAAAATGTTTTGCCCTTCCGGTAGAGACAATTGTTGAGATAATTGCCGCGATATACTCCTGTTTATTTGGCTCAGCAAGTGATTCGTGAAGAAGCTCCTGTATAATGTAAGAATACTCCTTTGGAAGGGCCTTTCTCACTTTGGAGCGGGTGTATTTTGAAGATACATTACCACATACCCTCATAAGCCTGACAAGAACAATTTTGTACCACTCGTCTATCTCTTTTCCCTCTCTCTCCTTAATAATCTTCAGCTTCTCCTTTGGATAATAGATAAGAGTACATAACTCCCTCTTCTCTGATTCGCGAAGAGAGTGCCCGAATATCATCTCTACCTTTTTGCGGATAACACCCGACGCATTTTTTAGAACATGGCTAAAGGCTTCATGCTCTGCGTGAATATCGGTAAGAAAATGCTCGGTTCCTTTGGGGAGATTAAGAATAGCCTCCAGATTTATAATCTCTGTTGTAGCGTCAGAAATTGTTGGAAAGCTTTTGGCAAGCAGTCGCAGGTATTTAAGGTCTTTCATAAAGTAATCTGTTTATGCCCGTTTAATGAATTTTTCAACAACCTCAAGCAGCTTGGTTGATTTAATAGGTTTTGTTATTATTTCGTTGCATCCTGCCTCTAAAGCCTCCCGGTGGTCAGCCTCAAAGGCATTTGCTGTTTGAGCAATAATTGGAACAAATGACGACTCTGAACGGATAATTTTTGTTGCCTCAAGGCCATCCATCATTGGCATTTTAATATCCATAAGAACAAGGTCCGGCTTGTGAGATTTAAAAAGAGAGACAGCCTCTATTCCGTTTTTGGCCCATAATATTTTGTAATATTTTGAGAGAATAATTTTCAGCAAAATGTAATTACTCTCAAGATCTTCTGCAATGAGAATACTAGGCGTGGCACCGTTTTGGGGAGTGCCGGCCGGAGTGTTGCTATTATCCATATTCATATCAGTTGTTGGATGTAAATCACTTAAATAATTATTCGGTAATGTTTTATGTGGAAGAGAGTAGGTTATAGTTGTGCCTTTTCCCACTGACGATTCAGCTCTTATAGTGCCACCGAAAAACTCTATCAGCGCTTTACAGATTGGAAGTCCCAGTCCCGAACCCGAACTAAACTCATCTGCTTTATAGAAGCGGCTGAAGACCTTTTCCAATTGACTGTTAGTCATCCCTTTTCCGGTGTCCGAAACATAAATCTCTGTAAATTCACCGTTAACTCTGGCTCCGATTCTTATTTCGCCTTTTTCTGTAAACTTAATGGAATTGCCAACAAGATTGTTCAAAATCTGATAGTTACGAAGTCTGTCAAAAACCAGTAAAATATCACTCTCTCCAAGATCAGAAGTAATTTTCACACCCTCTTTTACAACACGCTGGTGAATGGACATTATCTCTTCAATTTGCTTGTTAAGGGAAAACTCTCTTACATCAAATTTAATTGAATTGGATTCAATTCTGGAGAGGTCAAGTATGTCGTTAATAAGACCTAAAAGCATCTTTGCATTTGAGCTGATAATGTCGGAGAACTCTGCTTTTTCAGTTTCTGTGTATTCATTATCTGAGAGAAGGGCAGAAAAACCTACTATTCCATTAAGAGGGGTGCGAATCTCGTGGCTCATATTGGAGAGAAATGCTGTTTTGAGCTTATCAGACTCCTCTGCCCTTTTTTTCGCCTCTATAAGCTCTTTCTCCCTCTCTTTATACTCGTTTATGTTGATATCCATTCCATAAACATTTGTGTTTACGGAATCTCCCTCTCTGTTAAGCTGAATAATACTCCTGCGCTGCCACCACTCATACTTGCCATCTTTGAGTACCCTGAAATCAGTCGAGGAGATCTCCTCCATATTGTTGGAACCGGTGGAATTATGGTGCTCCTTAAGCAGTATCTTGTCATCAGGGTGAACCATCTCCAGAAAATCTTCTAATTTTCTTGTTTCGTCAAAATTTTTGCCCGCAACAGACTTGAAACTCTCGTCAAATATGAATTGATTTTCTGAGGGATTATAATACCAAGTGTAAAACATGGCAGACTCCATTGCAGTCCTTAAAAAGCGTGACAGTCGGTAAAATTCTGTAATGTCCCTGAACACAAAAACCAATTGCCTAATCTTTTCCTTGGTGTCAACTACCGGAAAAATTTCTCCGGTAATGAATCTGTATTCAGAATTTCTAACTTTTAGAACAAAATCGGGAAGCAGAGATTGGGGCACTCCTGATTTGAGGGCAAGAATCATGAAATTCTCAAAGGAGGGTTTTCCTGCCGGCTGAGACAGATTAAAAACCTCATTAAAATTCTTCCCTATGTGAGGTCCGGGAGAGCCGGACATCTCTTCTGCTTTTTTGTTTATCTCGATTATATTAAAATCCCGGTCAAGAGATACAACGCCTTCGGACATTACTTTAAGTGTGTTGTCAAGAAGCTCTTTTCTCTTTAAGTTTTCTGCGGCAAGATGTTCGTTTTCAAGCGTAAGTCGTCTATGCCTTATGTGATACAGAGTGAAAATCAATAGAGAAAGCAGTAGAATTGAAAAAAGAGCCAGAAGGAAATTTATTTCAATTCGGTAATTTTCCAGCAAAGAGTCAGGTTTGTTCAGAAACTTAGAGCCTCTAGGAAGGTCTTTCGAGGATATTTTCCACTTGTTCATTGCATTGTAATCAAACAGAAGTCTGTAATCCCTTAATGTATCATGGAATACACCAGAGGAGTCCAGACGGTTAGCCATCTTTGCGACCTTATACCCAATGTCCCAGGTTGATGATGTGTAACCTCCAATTACCCCTGACCCAAAAGAGAGGTATTGGGTGGCCAGAATTGGAAACTGTTCAATTTCAGTCAGAAATGGTTCTGTTGAGATACTTAGTTTGTAGTTGCCGTAATTATCTAATTGCCAAGAAGATAATATTATAAATGTGTTTGACGGGTATTGCTTAACCTCATTAATAAACTCCCTGAAATTGTTTTTTTTAATCCTTATATAATGGATTAAAACACCATCTATACTCCTGCCAAGCTGCTCTCTGGCAATGTCCACCTCAATATCTCCATATGGGCTTTCATCTGTTAAAACCAGAACGTTCTTTGTCTGAGGAAATAACCTCATTCCCAACTTAAAGTTCTCTTTGAAAAAGAGCTGGGTAGCTACAGTAGAAATTTTGTCAGACTTTTGAATATTTGAACCGTTATAGACAACAGAAATAAGAGAAATTCTTTTGGGAATAAGAGAGTCAGCATCCATAATGAGTCTGTGTGCCTCTGAGTCAGTTGCAACTAAGATATCGGTTGAGAATCTGATAAAAGGTGTTTGGAGAACCTGCTTAAACCGTTCAAGCTTATTGTAATAGGCTCCCTCTCCTGTATTGTCGACGGTCAGTGTCCTTACCCTTGATTGAATTTTATGGCTTGAAAGATAACTTGCAAAACCGGCATTTAATTCAGACAGTCTTTCGGAATTATGAATTTTTGTGTAAATTAGCGTGAATGACTTCTCTTTGTTCTGGGGGGACTCATCAGGAGCATAATAGCTCTGAGAGCGAATGATGCTAAAATTACCCAGAAAGAGCACTAAAAAGAGTATAGTTGTGAGAGAGGTACGCATTAATTTGATTGTTTAGCCAAAGTTAATAAAAAATCATCCTGCAGACAGAATAAGAGATGTACTTTAAATATTTTAATCAAACTAAAACAGACAGATATGTTTTTTGAATTACCAAAATTGCCTTACAAAGCAGATGAGCTTAATCCTGTGATCAGCCCGTTAACAATGGAGTATCACTACGGGAAACACCATCAGGCCTATGTAACAAACCTCAACAACCTTATTAATGGAACAGAGTTCGCCAAGATGAACCTCGAAGAGATTGTTATGAAATCAGATGGCGCAATTTTCAATAATGCAGCACAGGTTTGGAACCACACCTTCTACTTTCATTCGTTTAAACCTAAAGGAGGAGGAGCTCCCAAGGGTCCTCTGGCCTCAGCTATTGATAGTGAGTGGGGCTCTTTTGATAATTTCAAAAAAGAGTTTTCCAATGCAGCACTAACAGTTTTTGGCTCAGGTTGGGCATGGTTGGTTAAGGACAAAGATGGTAAGCTGTCTATTACAAAAGAGAGTAATGCAGGAACTCCTGTTAAAAACGGGCTGACAGCCATTCTTACATTTGATGTTTGGGAACACGCCTATTATCTCGATTACCAGAATAAAAGGGCAGATTATATTGCAGCACTCTGGGACATTGTTGACTGGGATATTGTTTCAGCCAGATTTTAAATAAGAGCTTTAGATAACACTTTTCTTTTCATCAGAAAGGACATCATTACGGTTCTAACTACAAGGTGTATCATATACGCCAGGTAGAGAGCCTGAAGGCCCATCTGGTTTTCCAATGTATAAAAGGTGATAAAGAACGATGCTGCCGAAAGCAACATTGTGTCTCTTATCGCCTTTGATGCAGTGGCTCCGATGAATATTCCGTCAAGAATGAATGCAGTACAACTGAGCAGAGGGACAATTAAAAGCCACGGAAGGTAATCAGCAGCCGATGCCAAAACTTCTTGGTTATTGGTCATAAGTCTGAAAAGGAACTCATCTGCAAAAGCATAAGCAACTGTAGATACTGCGGCAACAATGAGTGTCCATCGGAAAAGAACTGCTATGGCCCTTTTAAGAGAGGTTATGTCTTTCGAACCTATGAATCTACCTGTCAAAGCTTCCCCTGCATAAGCAAATCCGTCAATAAAATATGAGTAAAGCAACATGAGTTTCATCATAATTGTGCTTACTGCAAGTAAATTATCGCCATAACGTGCTGCTATACTGGTGAACCCGGAATAGACCAGTAAAAGTGAAACGGATCTTAGAAACAGGTTTCCGTTTAAAACGAAAAAATCCTTCATCTGTCTAAGTTTCAGACTCTCTTTAATGTGGATGTATCTGAAAAGTTTTCGGTAATAAATCACCAAAAGGACAACTGCTATTGCCAGACCTGTATATTGTGCCAATAATGTACCCAACGCTATCCCTGGTATTCCCATTCCCAGGCCTATTGCAAAAACAACGCTTAATACAAGATTCAATAGATTTACAGAGACATCCACAACCATTGGGCTTATTGTATTTTGCATTCCAATAAACCACCCCTTGAATGCAAAAAGCGACAAAGTTGCGGGTGCAGCCCATATTCTTATGTAAAAATATTTTCTGGCAAGTGTTTCAACCTCAGTTGTGCAATCGATAATCAGGAATGCCGATTCAAGAAATGCAAACTGAATTACCCAAATGACCAAAGCGGAGAGCAGGGCCGTTCCTACCGCCTGAACAAGAATCCTAAAAGCATCCTTAAAATCTCTTCTACCGTATGCCTGTGCTGCAAAACCCCCGGTACCAACCCTCAGGAAGCCCATGTTCCAGTAAAGCAGGTCAAACAACATGGTGGCAATTGCAATGCCTCCAATACTGGCGGCATCACCCAGTCGCCCGGCAATTGCAAGGTCGACCATACCTACAAGCGGAACTGTTATATTTGCAAGAACACTTGGCGCAGCCAGCTTTAAAACCCTTTTATTCATCGGTACTTCTCCTCATCTTCAAGCATACTCAAATAGGAGTAGTATCGTTCCTCCAGAATCTCTCCGGTTTCAACACCGGCCTTAACCGCACAACCGGGTTCGTGGGTATGGGTGCATGGGGTAAAACGACATTTCTCAAGAATTCTGAGCATTTCGGGAAAGTAGTGACTCAACTCCTCCGGCTTCATTTCAAGAAGTCCAAATCCTTTTATTCCGGGCGTATCAATAATAAAACCGCCGCTTTCCAGCGGATGGATTTCATAAAATGTTGTGGTGTGTTTACCCATTTTGTGATAATCTGAGATATCACCTGTCTTGAGACCAAGGTCGGGATCGAGGGCATTAATCAGAGATGATTTTCCAACTCCTGAAACTCCTGAAAAGAGGGTAAGCTTATCTTTGCATCTCTCTCTTACAACGTTTAGATTAAGTCCGGTCAATCCAGATGTCTGAATTATCTCATATCCGACACTCTTACCATATATTTCGTAAAACCTCTCCGTCTCATTTTCAAATTCAACGGTGTAGAGATCTGATTTGTTAAGAAGAATTTTTACAGGAACCTTATATGCTTCACATGTTACCAGAAATCTGTCAATAAATTCAAGTTTTGTTTTGGGAAAGTCAAGTGTAACTATAAGAAAAACCTGATCTAGATTGGATGCAATTATATGAGCTTGTCTCGAAAGATTGGTTGATTTACGAATTATGTAATTGCGACGTGGATGTACCTCCTTAATCACTCCTGTGACGCCATCTTCTGTCTCGTAAACGACTCGATCTCCTACTGCCACAGGGTTTGTGGTATGCGAATCCTTAAGACGTAATTTGCCCTTAAGAACGCAGGTTACTACATTCCAGTGAGGTAGGTTGCTCACAAGGTATTGACTGCCCGTATGTTTGACAACAGTCCCCTCTTCTGTCTTTCTAATTTCCACGGCCGCGAAGATACAAAATTGTAGAAAATGGATTAGCTTTGTCAAAATTAATTCTTTTATATATGTTTACCATAAGTGAGATTGATTCAATGGTTGAAAAGGGAATATACTCCCTCGATCTTAAAGGAGAACCCGGTGAACTCTATGACCCTATTGAATACCTTATAGCTATAGGAGGTAAAAGGGTTAGACCCAAATTGGCCGTTCTCGCCTTTAACCTCTTCTCAGACAAAATTGACTACTCAATTATCTATCCGGCAATGGGCCTTGAGATTTTTCACGGGTTCACTCTCATTCATGACGACATTATGGATAATGCCGACCTCAGAAGAAACAGGGCAACAATCCACAAAAAATGGAATACCAATGTGGCCATTCTTTCAGGAGATGTAATGTGCATAAAATCATATCAATATATCTCTCATGCTCCGGCTCCTGTTCTTAAAAACGTTCTGGATCTGTTCAGCCAAACGGCAGCAAAGGTGTGCGAAGGTCAGCAATATGACATGAACTTTGAGTCGATGCCATTTATAACCATGGATGATTATATACAGATGATTGGGCTGAAAACAGCGGTTTTGATTGCTGCATCCGCAAAAATTGGATCTATAATTGGGGGCGCGACACAAAAAAGTGCTGATTGCATCTACAATTACGGATATAATCTGGGACTAGCCTTTCAAATCAAGGATGACTACTTTGACAGCTTTGGCGACAGCAATGTTTTTGGCAAAAAGATTGGAGGTGATATACTTTGCGGAAAGAAGACATGGCTGCTTGTAGAATCTTTTAAAAGGGCAGATGCAAAAACAAGACAGGAGCTGTACAGCAACCTTAAAACTCCTGCAACAGAGGGTGACGCACAAATTCAAAAGGTTCTGGAAATTTACAAATCTCTTGGTATAAGAGAGGCAGCCGAAGAGGCTATGGAATTCTACCACAATAAAGCGATAGATTCACTTAGAGACTGCAACCTTAGCAAAGAACAAACAGAACAGCTGATTGAATTTGCCAGAAGTTTAACCGATAGAGAGAAATAGGATAAAGAGGTAACAATAAAAAACAAATAAAATTTGAGATATTACATTATGACTTTTAGCGAAGAATTCAATATTATTTTTGACAAAAGCGTTAGCGATTACCATATTGCAGACAATGTTGATGCACCCGAGAACAACCCATATCCAAAAAACACACTTCAGTGTCACCTTTACTCAAAAAACTGGATAGATGCGGTTCAGTGGCACCTTGAAGATATTATCAGGGAGCCCGGAATTGATCCCGTAAAGGCGTTGTCGATTAAAAGACGGATAGACTCATCCAATCAGGAGAGAACAGACCTCGTCGAATTGATTGACAGCTATTTTATGGACAAATACTCAGGAGTTAAGGTTGCAGCAGATGCAACAATCAACACCGAAACTCCTGCCTGGGCAATAGATCGCCTATCGATACTGGCCCTTAAAATCTACCATATGAGAGCCGAGGCAGAGAGGGCTGAGGCAACCCCGGAACACAGAGAGAGCTGCAGCAAAAAACTTACGGTTTTGCTTACACAGAGAGAAGATCTAACCGGAGCAATAGAGACGCTGCTTAAAGATATCGAAGAGGGAAGAAAGTACATGAAGTTTTACAAGCAAATGAAGATGTATAACGACCCTTCACTAAATCCTGTACTTTATGCCGGGAAAAACTCCTGAACATATACTGATATTGCGTTTTTCAGCATTGGGAGATGCCGCAATGGCATCGCCTCTGCTAAAGATGTATGCCCGTGCCAACCCCAATGTCAAATTCACAATGGTCTCATCACCAATGCTTGAGCCCTTGTTCGAGGGGGAGGGCAATCTCTCCTTCTTTGCAACAGATCTCAGGGGCCGGCATAATGGACTAAAGGGGCTGTACAAACTTTTTAAAGAGCTTATGGGGCTGAAACCTACCAAGGTGGCAGACATAAATTCTGTTCTGAGAACCTTTATTCTCAGAGCTTTTTTTACCGCTAAACTTATCCCGTTAGCCTATATGAGAAAGGGACGGAAAGAGAAGAGGGAGTTGACAAGAAAAGAGGGAAAAGTACTTAGACAATTGATTCCAACAGTCAGAAGATACGAGCTGGCACTCGTTAAACTTGGACTTCAGGATCTGAAATTTGGACTACAAAGCGAAAATAGTGATCTGATAAGGCCAAAGAGAGGCTACGACAAGGAGAGTTATGTGATAGGGGTTGCTCCGTTTGCAACACACAAAGGAAAAATCTGGTCTGTTGAAAGAATGGAGGAGTTGGTATCAAGGCTGAGCCAGGATAAGAGATTCAGAATTTTGCTTTTTGGAGGAGGTAAAAAGGAGATAGCCATTTTAAAAGGATGGGAGCAAAAATACTCAGGAGTTAAGTCACTTGCAGGCACCTGCAGCTTTAGAGAGGAGCTTAATGCGATAGGGGAGACAGATCTGATGGTATGTATGGACTCAGCAAATATGCACTTTGCATCATGCCTTAAAGTTCCGGTAATTTCAATCTGGGGTGCAACGCATATTTATGCGGGTTTTTATGGTCTGGGTCAGAGCTCTTCTATGGCAGTTCAAAGTGATATAGAATGCCGCCCTTGCTCAATATTCGGGAAAAAAGAGTGTTTCAGAGGAGATTATGCCTGTCTTGACCAGATAACAACCGATATGGCAGAGCAGAAAATTCTCAACTTTTTCAGCGGACAATTGTAGTAATTGTAGCTTAAGCCACCATTAATGAAAAATAAATACACAACAAATTCTGAGGCAATACTGCCTGAAGATATCGAGATAATGGCCCCGGCCGGGAATTTTGAATCTCTCATGGCGGCCATTCAGGGGGGTGCAAATTCTGTCTATTTTGGAATTGGTAATCTTAATATGCGATCACACTCTGCGAATAACTTTTCGGAAGATTCGCTTGAGGAGATTGTTCGAATTTGCCGTGAAGCAGGAGTGAAGTCATATCTTACACTCAATATTGTTCTGTACGATGAGGATATTGAGCCGATGAGAAGCGCAGTTGACCGTGCCGTTAAAGCAGGAGTCTCTGCAATCATTGCCTCAGATATGGCCGCCATTCTTTATGCACGAAAAGCAGGAATGGAGGTTCATGTTTCAACCCAACTTAATGTATCAAATATTGAAAGCGTAAAATACCATGCACAGTTTGCCGATGTTATTGTTCTAGCGAGAGAGTTGACGCTTAATCAGGTGAAATCAATTCACGAAGCAATTGTCAGAGAGGAAATTAAAGGCCCGTCAGGCCAACTTGTAAAGCTGGAACTCTTTTGTCATGGCGCACTCTGCATGGCCGTTTCGGGCAAATGTTACCTGAGCCTTCATGAGTACAACGCCTCAGCAAACAGGGGATCATGCTATCAGCTTTGCAGAAGAGGATATGAGGTGACAGATCTGGAGACAGGAATGTCACTGGAGGTTGACAATAAATATATTATGTCGCCAAAAGATCTATCTACCATTAAGTTTGCAGATTTGATTGTTGATGCTGGCATAAGAGTGTTTAAAATTGAGGGCAGGGCAAGGGCTCCTGAGTATGTAAAGAGTGTAACAGCCGCATACAGAGAGGCAGCAAATGCCGTATGCAAGGGTGAGTTCACAGAAGAGCTGGCCGGAGAGCTTGAAAATAGACTTTCATCGGTATTCAACAGAGGATTCTGGGATGGGTATTATCAGGGAGCGCGTCTGGGAGAGTGGAGCGATGTTTACGGAAACAAGGCGACAAAGAAGAAGAGCTATGTAGGAAAGGTTACCAACTTTTTTGGCAATCTTTCAGTTGCTGAGGTTCTTGTAGAGACCGGCGAGATTTGTGTCGGGGATGAACTTCTTATTATAGGCCCTACAACAGGAGTAGTTGAACATACCGTAAGTGAGATCCGCGTTGCACTTGAGCCGGTTGAAAAAAGTGTAAAGGGTGAGTTTTGCTCAATTCCTGTACCTGAGGGGGTAAAACTTAGAAGGAGCGATAAAATCTACCTTTGGAGATAACAGAATGTTTGGAGACAAAAGCAATGAGTGAACAACTTCCGGAAATAGATAACAGAATAGTTGAGTTCATAAAAGAGCACCATTTGGCAGCTCTCGCCGCAACAGATGGAGTCGAAATCTGGAGCTGGCATGCATTTTATGTCTTTCTTGAAGAGGAGAGTGCATTTGTAATTACTTCTGAGGAGAAGACAAGGCATATTGGCATCTTCAGAAAAAGCAAGTCTGATATCATAACCGGAGCAATAGGTTTGGAGACAGAACAGATAGGCCTTATCAGGGGAGTACAGTTTAATGCCCGAATGGAGTTATGTACAGAAACGTATGTAAACAGATATCGCCTGAGTTACCTCAGGCGATTCCCATATGCTATTCTAAAGGGTGGTGATTTGTGGATTCTCAAAATTACAGAACTTAAATTTACCGATAACCGATTGGGGTTCGGTAAAAAAATCATCTGGAAAAGAGAGTCTTAAAGGTTAAACGCCTTTTTAACAAGCTCCACTGAATCAAGCTTCTCCCATGAGAAAAACTGAACCATCTCCATGACCTTATGGCCGTTTCCATTACAGTTACCTATTTCAACCTCGGCCTCAAACGGGTCTCTTCCCATGTGACCGTATGCTGCAGTAACTTCATAAATCGGCTTCTTTAGCCCAAACTTCTCAATGATGCTTGCAGGTCTCAGATCAAATATTTTGTTTACAATCTCTGAAATTTCACTATCATTTTTAAATTTTGTGCTGTTGTTTTTAAAGGCAGTACCGTATGTGTTTACAAAAATACTTACCGGTTTTGCCACACCTATCGCATAGGCAAGCTGAACCAGTACCTCGTCTGCAACTCCCGCAGCTACCAGGTTCTTTGCAATGTGTCTTGCAGCATAGGCAGCAGA
>JAUYTX010000086.1 GCA_030695025.1 Bacteroidales bacterium
TGATGAACTCCACACTCTTGTAGGGGCCGGTGGAGCATCCGGGTCTCTTGATGCTGCAAATATGTTAAAGCCTGCTTTGGCCAGAGGTGAGCTTCAGTGTATTGGAGCAACTACACTTGATGAATACAGAGAGTACATTGAAAAGGACGGAGCATTGGAAAGAAGGTTTCAAAAAGTAATGGTAGAGCCAACAACCTACGATGAGACCTATAATATACTTATAAACATAAAAGAGAGGTACGAAAAGCACCATAACGTAAAATATACACCAGAGGCAATAGTTGCTTGCATAAGGCTATCCCAGAGATATATAACAGACAGATGTCTCCCTGACAAGGCAATTGACGCACTGGATGAGTCCGGGTCAAGAGTTCACCTTCAGCACCTCAAGGTTCCTGATTTTATTGTACAGATAGAGAGCGAATTAGAACCTTTAAGATCAGCAAAAAGAGAAGCTGTAAGTAAAAATGAGTTTGAGAAGGCTGCAGAATTTAGAGATATTGAGGAGAAAAAGATAAAGGAGCTTGACGAGGCTCAAAAGCAATGGAAAGAGGAGCAGCTTAAAAACCCTCAGGAGGTGAATGAAAACGACGTAGCGGAGGTTTTATCCATGATAACAAGCGTACCTGTTTATCGCCTGGCCGAAAAAGAGGGCGACCGTCTGGCAAGAATGGGTGAATCAATTAGAAAAAAGATAATTGGTCAGGATGAGGCAGTTGATAAAGTTGTAAGATCGATACAAAGAAACCGTGCAGGCCTTAAAGATCCAAACAAACCAATTGGGACATTTCTTTTCCTTGGCCCTACCGGTGTAGGAAAGACCCAACTTGCAAAAATTCTTACCGAATATTTGTTTGACTCAGTTGACAATCTAATAAGGATTGATATGAGTGAATACATGGAAAAATTTGCCGTTTCGAGACTAATTGGAGCCCCTCCGGGTTATGTAGGTTATGAAGAGGGAGGACAACTCAGTGAGAAGGTGAGGCGAAAACCATATTCAGTAATTCTGCTTGATGAGATAGAAAAGGCACACCCGGATATCTTTAACATACTTCTTCAGGTTCTGGATGAAGGAAGGCTTACTGACAGCAATGGAAGGCGTATTGACTTCAGAAACACTCTTCTGATAATGACATCCAACGCAGGGAGCAGAGAACTTAAAGACTTTGGTAAAGGGATGGGTTTTTCCAATTCCACCAAAAGAAGTATTACAGACAACAATAGATTTATAATTGAAAAAGTCCTCAAAAAGACCTTTTCTCCGGAATTCCTGAACAGACTTGACGAGCAGATTTTATTTAACCCGCTTACCAAAGACGATATCTGCAAAATTATCGACATTGAACTGGATGATCTCTTTAAGCGTATTGATACAGCCGGATACTCACTTTCACTTAGTGACGAAGCAAGATTATTCGTGGCAGAAATGGGTTATGACCCACAGTTTGGTGCCCGTCCACTTAAGAGAGCGATCCAGAAATACATAGAGGATCCTCTTGCAGAGGCAATTATTGCAGCAAAGTTTAAAACCGGGGATAAGCTTATTGTTGAAATTGACAAAGAGGGACTAAAGGAGGGAGAATCTCCTGAGAAACTTAAAGTTACCCGAATTGAGAATTAAAACCCAATCATCCTGATTAAACTCAACAGATTTATATTTGTTGTCTTTGCTCAGCTTTTTGGCAGGAATTCTCTCAAAAGTATGTTTGTTAACAAGAAATTCAACCGGGGCAGTAGCTCCGGTTTTTTTAAAGCCCAACTTCTCGTATACATCTCCCAATGACCATTCAGCATCGGCATAAGACATTATCTCCTGTGGGTTTTGTTCATTAACAAAATGGCTTAGGAGCTTACCCATACCTCCAGATACTCTTGTTGCGCCTTTTGAAGCATATCTGACCCATTCATACGATTCCAGGGTTATATCCTCTCTTTTCATGGGTCTAGATGCAGAGAATGCAGCAATGGCAACAATAGATCCATTGTAAATTAATCCATATCTGTATTTGCTGCGTGTATTGCCAAGAAGATGATGTTTTTCAAAGAAATCTTTTGCAGTTTGAGCATCCAGATTAACAACTGAGCATTTACGGGCAAAAATCCTCTCTCCCATTTGCAGGTTGGCTTTTATGATATCCCTTATGATATCTCCTTTTGAATGCCATAAATCTTCATGAATCCTGCAATATTTATTAACGGCATATGAGTCCCCTGCCCTGTTTACAATGACATCTGACTTATCAGTTAACCCTACGGCCTCAATCATAAAATGAATATCATTGAAAAAGATTAAATTCTTTTCAAAAGTGAACTTTACTCCTAATTCCAATAGAAAATCTTTGAGTTCGAGAAAGAAAGGATTCTCCATCTTACGGTTTATTTTAAAAATGCTTCAATTTATTAGGCAAAAATAGAGTAAAAAGGGAATTTTATCACTAAAAAAATTTGGAAAGAAATTATTAATGGCATATCTTTGCACTCCCTAAAACGGAAGATTCAGTAGCTCAGCAGGTAGAGCACAACACTTTTAATGTTGGGGTCCTGGGTTCGAGCCCCAGCTGGATCACAAAAACAGCCGCCAAGCAATAGCTTGGCGGCTTTGTTTTTATGATTTAGCGCACAAGCAGGGTCACGATCTAAAGTTGGGGGATTTGATATTTATGCATAAATTTTCGATAGTCAAAAAAGGAAATATGTTTTATTTTCCCAAATCACTCAACTCCGGCAACCGATTGTTTTAGGGTACCCTCAAATTTTCCTGGTACTTTTCGGCGACTGCGGAACTCCTCCCTTCGGTCGTCAGACAGTCCTCGTCGTTCCCGAAAAGTAGCCGCTGAAAATTATCGGAAAACAAA
>JAUYTX010000093.1 GCA_030695025.1 Bacteroidales bacterium
ACTGCGTTATTTTTAACGACAAAACTCATGCTCAGGTTTCAGACAAAGAATCCCGTGCAGACAGAACAATTGTTCTTAAGCATGGTGAGCCTATGATATACGGTAAGGATAAAAACAAAGGCCTTATCCTTGACGGTCATAAGATTAAATCAGTTATTATAGGGGAGAACGGAATAACTGAAAAAGATCTGCTTGTACATGATGCGGAGGAGGAAAATCCGGGAATACACTCTATGCTTATTGATATGATGTATCCGGAATTGCCTGTTGCTCTAGGTGTTATTCGCGCAGTTAAAGATAAAACTTATGACGACAATGTTCGTGATCAGGTTATTGATGCAAGGGAACATGCACAGATCCACAACATGGATGAACTGCTGCACAGCGGTGCAATCTGGGAGGTTAAATAGAGAACTAACATACCAAACATTAAAAACAAAGAAATAATGAAAGTTGCAGACATTATGGCTTCTCTCGAGAAGAAGCACGGTAACGAAAAAGAGTTTTTACAAGCAGTTCATGAAGTGTTGGAGTCAATTGAAGAGATTTACAACCAGCATCCTGAATTTCAAAAAGCAAAAATTATCGAAAGACTTATCGAGCCGGACCGTATTTTTACATTCAGGGTAACATGGCAGGATGACAAAGGAGAGGTTCACTCAAACCTTGGCTACAGAGTTCAATTCAGTAACGCCATTGGTCCTTACAAAGGTGGATTCCGTTTTCATCCTTCGGTAAATCTATCGATTTTAAAATTCCTTGGCTTTGAGCAAATGTTTAAAAATGCTCTAACCACTTTGCCTATGGGCGGTGGAAAGGGCGGTTCTGACTTTGATCCCAAAGGTAAATCAGATGCCGAGATCATGCGTTTCTGTCAGTCATTCATGACAGAAATGTGGCGCCACCTGGGTCCTGACACAGATGTTCCTGCAGGCGATATTGGAGTTGGAGCACGTGAAATCGGTTTTATGTACGGCTGGTACAAAAAACTTGCTCGTGAAAATACCGGAGTACTTACAGGAAAAGGTGCAACCTGGGGAGGTTCACTAATTCGTCCTGAGGCTACCGGTTACGGCGGAGTTTACTTTGTAACACACATGCTTGCTACAAAAGGAATGGATATTAAAGGTAAAACCGTTTCAGTATCAGGTTTCGGTAACGTTGCCTGGGGTGCTGCTCAAAAAGCCACTGAACTGGGAGCAAAGGTTATTGCCCTTTCAGGCCCTGACGGAATGATTCATGACGAAGCAGGAATGACCGAAGAGAAGATTGAATACATGCTGGAGCTTCGCGCTTCAAATAATGATGTTGTTGCACCTTATGCCGATAAATTCCCGGGATCAAAATTTTATCCAGGCAAAAAGGCTTGGGCAGTTAAGGTTGACATTGCACTCCCTTGCGCTTTCCAGAACGAACTTAACGGTGATGACGCAAGAGAACTAATCAAAAACGGAGTAATTTGCGTTGGGGAGCTTTCTAATATGGGTTGTACTCCTGAAGCAATTGCCGAACTTCAGAAAGCTAAAGTTCTGTACGCTCCGGGTAAAGCTGCAAATGCAGGAGGTGTAGCAGTTTCCGGTCTTGAGATGACACAGAATGCAATGCACATCAGCTGGACTGCAGAGGAGGTTGACAACAAGCTTAAGCAGATTATGGAGAACATCCATCAGCAGTGTGTTAAATACGGTACCCAAAAAGATGGCTTTATCAACTACGTTAACGGTGCAAATATTGCCGGATTTATGAAGGTTGCCAGAGCAACACTTGAACAGGGACTTTGCTAGATTTTTGACCGATTCCTCAGAAGGAATTCAGTTTCCTAAAATATTCTAAAACTTATTCAGGTAGCCACATTTGTTAATGTGGCTACTTTTTTTTATTGCAAAAATGAATTCTCTTATATTTTTATATAATTACACTGTTATTGATTATGATTTATAATATATTTTTCTCCCCCCGAACTAAAATATTTATTATTTGATGAATAAAATATTTATTATGAATTAAATTTTTGTTAAATTTGTTAGGCCTATGTTTTTAGGTTAAATATTTAAAGCCGATAAAATGCTTATGAGAATAAACCAAAATACTTAAAAAACTAACTAACTTAATTACTAACCAAAACTTTTTTACATGAAAAAAATTAAACTAATCTTAACAGGTCTGTTGCTTGTTTTGGCTGTTGGCCTAGCCAGCGCTCAGAATATTCAAGTAACAGGAACTGTTACTGATGCCAGCACAGGGGAGCCTGTTATGTTTGCATCAGTTATGCTGAAGGGGACATCTGTCGGAGTTGCAACTGATCAGATGGGTAAATTCACCATCAACGCTCCCGCTAACGGAATTCTGATTTTCAGCTTTATCGGTTATACTACCCTGGAGCTTCCTATTAACGGACGCGCAATTCTGGACGTTAAAATGAGTCCGGATGCTGTTTATCTGGAGGATGTTCTTGTGGTTGCATACCAGACTGTCAGAAGATCTTCATTTACAGGATCTGCTGCAACTGTTAAACAAGATCAAATTGAGAGAATTCTGTCAACAAACGTGACAAAATCTCTCGCCGGAGCCGTTCCTGGAGTACAAGTAGTAGGTGGTTCAGGTCAGCCTGGCTCATCAGCCAATATTCGTATCCGCGGTATCGGTTCGGTGAATGCATCAAGCGCACCACTTTATGTTGTTGACGGAGCTGCATATGATGGAGACATTAACGCCATACCAACAGATGATATCGAATCAATCAGCGTATTGAAAGATGCCGCTGCTGCTGCTCTTTACGGAGCCCGCGGAGCAAATGGTGTTATTATGGTAACAACAAAAAAAGGTAGAGTTGGAAAGGCAACCGTTAATGCAAAAATTAACATCGGAACCAGTTCCCGCGCTATTGAAGAGTACGAAAGAGTAGATTCAAAACAATACTATGAGTTGATGTGGGAAGGATGGAGAAATGCCCGCGTTATCGCAGGAGGTATGACTCCGGAAGCTGCTGCTGCACAGGCAAGCGGTACCACTACTAACGGTATTGTTGCAAAAATGGGAGGTTATAATCCTTTTAATGTTGCAAATGGTCTTGTTATTGGTCTTGACGGCAAACTTAATCCTGCTGCACAACTATTATATCAGGATGACTGGATTGAAGCACTTTCACAAAAAGGGATCAGACAGGACTATAATGTTAATGTAAGCGGAGGAGTTGACCAGACAACATACTATCTCTCTTTAGGTTATATTAACGAAAAAGGACACTTAAAGTGGTCAAGTTTTGATCGTTTTACAGGTCGTATTGGTCTTTCTACCAGAGTTAACAAATGGTTTAAAATTGATGGAAACATTTCGGGAACATCAGCTAATACAGCAAATCTGCTAGCTGAGGGAACCTATACATCTAACCCTTTCTATTACGGAAGGATGATGGGTCCAGTTTATCCGATATATCAAAGAAATGATGATGGCTCTATCAAAAAGATGAATGACGGATCTCCTGCCTATGATATGGGAGGTGGAAACACCGTTTATACTTGGGCAGGTCACACAAGACCTTATGCTCCTAACTCAAACCTTATGGTTACTCTGCCACTAGATGACAGATCAAACATGAGAAATCAGCTCTCTGCTCGTATGTCTGCAGAATTTACCATTCTGAAAGATTTGACATTGAGAGTTTCAGGAAGTACAGACATGACCAACACGTTATTCACTACATATCAGAACAACAAGTTTGGTGATGCAGGTGTAACATTAACAGGAGCCGGTGTTTCAGGTAGATCTACCAAACAATACACAGGTTCACAGTCATACACTTTCAACCAGGTACTTACCTATAATAAATCTTTCGGTTCACATAATTTGAATTTCCTAGTAGGTCATGAAAATTATCAGTGGGACAGAAGAATTGTATCAGCAACCAGAACCAATTTCAAGATCGATTCTAAAGAGCTCGTTGCCGGATCAGTAGCAGAAGGATCTACATCATATTCTGATATTTACACTTTGGAAGGTTATTTTGCAAATGCTAGTTATGCATTCTCAAATAAGTATTTCCTTTCAGGTTCATATCGTTATGACGGTTCATCAAGATTTTCATCTGACTCTCGCTGGGGAGGCTTCTGGTCAGTAGGTGCTTCATGGAGAGCTAATGTAGAGCCATTTATGTCTACACTACACTGGCTTGATGATCTTCGCGTTAAAGCATCTTATGGTGAGCAAGGTAATGACGATATCGGAAACTACTACGGCTACCAAAGTTTGTTTACAATCTCAGGTTACAATAACGGTAACTTTAACGGAGCATTCTATAGCCAACTTGCTAACAACGAACTAAAATGGGAGAAAAATGGCAACTTTAATGTTGGAGTTGATTTTTCACTATTCACAAGAGTAAGAGGTCAGGTAGAGTACTTTATTAGAAAATCAGACAACCTACTATTCCAGGTGCCACTTCCTCAATCTGCCGGTCTCCATATAAAATGGGATAACATTGGTAGTATGAAGAATAATGGTATTGAATTCCAGCTTGCTGCTGATATTATTAAGACAAAGGACTTCGTATGGACTTTTGACATAAACGGTACTCATTATAAAAACGAGATTACTAAGATGCCTGTAGGTCCGGACGGAAAATTCCAGGAAATAATTTCAGGAACAAAGAAACTTTCTGTTGGTCACTCAATATTTGATTTCTGGCTAAGAGAGTGGGCAGGCGTTGATCAGGCTGATGGTAGTGCTTTGTATTATAAAGATATCAAAGACTCTGAAGGTAAGGTTACCGGCAGAGAGACAACCAAAGATCAGAACGCAGGATCATACTATTATTTAGGTTCTTCAATTCCTGAGCTATATGGAGGTATTACCAATACCGTTAAGTTTTATGGATTTGATCTTGCTGTATTCCTGATTTATCAACTAGGAGGTAAAATGTATGACACCAACTATGCTGCTTTGATGCACCCAGGAACTTTCGGTTCACACATGCACGTTGATTTGTTAAACAGATGGACA
Organism: Bacteroidales bacterium; assembly: GCA_030695025.1. GTDB lineage: Bacteria > Bacteroidota > Bacteroidia > Bacteroidales > UBA932 > Bact-08. The sequence continues at coordinate 4,999 of JAUYTX010000093.1, forward strand.
TCAGCAAATACGAACACAAATATTCCTAGACTTCAGAATGCATATGCTGCACCAACAGCAGCATCAAGCCGTTGGTTAACTTCTGCAAGTTTCTTGTCGCTTAGAAATATAACATTAGGATATTCAGTTCCTTCACGTTTACTTAAGCCATTGAACCTATCAGCTGTAAGGCTGTTTGCAACCGGTGATAACCTGGCTATGTACGCTAAGAGAAAAGGTATGGACCCTCAGCAGACATTCGGAGGTACATCAGACCATACTTACATTCCTAACAAGATTATATCACTAGGACTTAACATTACATTTTAATTAAAAGAACTATGAAAAAAAATATACTAGTTTTACTTTTACTGGCATCTCTGGGTATAGTCTCTTGTACTAAGGAATATTTGGAGACTGCACCAACATCCAGTGTTGCAGAGGCCGACCTTTTCAAAACACTGACAGGAGCTCAGACCCTTTTGGAGGGAATACACCGTTTTGGATATGTATACGGTGGCGCGCACGATAAATTCGGCCACAAGGCCATAGATTATGCTATGGAGTGTCTTGGAGAAGACTTCTATCCTACAGAAAGAGGCTACGGATGGTTTGTATCATGGTATCAGTACCTTGATCACAGAAATGTGAACTCTACAAACTGTCTTTATCCATGGGATTTTTATTATGACATAATAAATAATGCCAATCTTCTGTTGTCAAATATTGATAACATCACTGTATTCGACTCAGAGGTTCCAAGAAGAAACAACATCAAAGCTCAAGCTTTGGTTTACAGAGCTCACTCTCACTACCAGCTTGTTCAGATGTATGCAGAAAGGTACAATTTTGTAACCAAGAGTAATACTCAACTTGGAATTCCAATAAGAATCACTCCAGGTCAGGAACCTCTTGCAAGAGCAACTGTAGAAGCAGTTTATACACAAATTAAGAAAGACCTGACAGATGCGATAACTTTATTGACAGGTAACACTGCTTCAAGACTTAACATGTCTCATATTCACTTTAACGCAGCTAATGCTATAGCTGCCAGAGTTGCTTTAACCACAGGTGACTGGGCAAATGCTGTTACATACGCAAGAGCTGCCAGAACAGGTACAACACTTGAAGCTAATTACAACTACGGTTTCAATAAAGTATCTACTGAGTGGATTTGGGGAGCAGTTCTTATTGATGAGCAACAAACAAGCTACGCTTCGTTTTTCTCTCACATAGACCCTGCTTTCCAGGGATATGCAACCTTAGGTAATCACAAACTTTTGAGTACAGTTGTTTTTGATTTTATGAGTGCTACAGACACACGTAAAGTTGCTTTCAAAACGACATCAGGTAAACCAAGAGTAGGCTGGAAATTTACCGGAGCCGGTGGATGGACAAATGACTATCTCTATATTAAAGCTGGTGAAATGTTTCTAATTGAAGCAGAAGCAGAAGCAAGAAGAAATAACTTTACTGATGCTCAAAATGTTCTGTTTACTTTGATTAACAAACGTGATCCGGGTTATGCCAAGACAACTCTTACAGGAGATGCTCTTATTAACCATATTATTATGCACCGCCGTGCCGATCTATGGGGCGAAGGTCAAAGATTCTTTGACATCAAGAGGTTAAACAACGGTCTTGACAGAAGAGATCTTGGACATAACCCAGCTCAGTGGAATGCTGCATCAAATTTTGCTGCCGGAGACAAGAATTTTGTATTCCTGATTCCTCAGCAAGAGATGGACGCAAATCCACTAATGGTTCAGAATCCGCTATAATAATCAACTTATTGTTTAATAAACCCCGGATATTTCCGGGGTTTTTTTTATATTTGACGTTCTGAAATACGACATCGCATGAAAAAAATAAAATATATTTTGTATGCTACGTTTGCAATTTTACTTATGTATGGTTGTGATCCAGAACCTCCGGTTGAATTAGAACTTTCTGTAAAAGAAGTTTTTATTTCAAATATTGACGGAAACGGAACAATTACTGTAAGCGCAAATTCAAACTGGACGGCAACACTTTCTTCTACCTGGTGCTCAATTTCACCAACCAGCGGAAATGGGAACGGAGAGATTACAATAACTGCTTCTGATAATTTCAACGATGAAAACAGGGGTGTAGTGCTTTATGTAACAAGCAAAGGAGTTAAAAAAAGCGCAACAATAAGACAAGATTTTTCTAAGTTGGAAATTGACAAAAATCAGATTCTTTTTTCTAAACTGGGCTCAACAATAAATGTTTCTGTTGTTTCTAACACAAATTGGCAAATAGAGATTCAAACCGGTACTAATTGGATATCGACTAACACTTATAGTGGTAAGGGTAATGCAGAAATAGCATTTACGGCAACTCCAAATGAAGGCAAGCAACGAGAATCTAAAATATTTTTTAAATATGCCAATGGACAAAGGGAACTAGTTGTAATTCAGGAGAGGAGTATTAACACTTCTCCTAATTCTCCAATAATGAAATCCCCGGTCAACAATCTTAATGATGCAAACAGACTTCCTACCTTCAGGTGGGGTGCTTCAAAAGATCCGGATGGAGATATTGTTACATATCGTATTGAATATTCCTTAAGTCAGACCAACTGGAACAATTCTATTCATGTGTCTGATACAGTGTACAACCTTCCTGCCTACCTCGATGAAAATAAAAAATACTACTGGAGAGTTGTTGCAATTGATTCATTCGGAGGAGAGGGCATATCTCAGGTTTATACGTTTACTACCGGAACTAAAAAAAGCTATTTTGACGGTCAGTATAAAGTTGCTCAAACTTATACTAAAGGTTCAGGGCCTTCGGAGATTTTGTTTATCGGAGACGGATACGTATCGGAGGACTACGAGGAGGGAGGCATTTTTGACAGAGACATGAATAATGGTATTGAATACTTTTTTGAAATAGAACCGTATAAAAGTTACAGAGAGTATTTTAATATTTATAAACAAGCTGGGTATTCCAGAGACAGGGGCGTAAAACAGACAGATAAAGGTATTTTTAAAAACACAAAATTTGGAGTTGACTTTTTAGGAGGATCTTCACTTTCTGCTGACACAGATGAGGTATTCAGATATGCCAAAATGATTTCCGGGGTTGATGATATTAAGCTTAGAGACATGCTTATTATTCTTGTTGTAAACCAGGACAGGTATGCCGGAACATGCTGGATCTGGACAGATGGTAAAGCGATTGCAATATGTCCTGTCAGTACTTCAACAGCAGCCGGTACCCATTTCAGGAACTTAATTTATCATGAAGCTGGAGGGCATGGTTTTGGAAGACTAGCGGATGAATATACAACCGCAGCAAATGCAGGAAAAACCATAAATGACGAATATAAATCTAAGTACAACACATTCAAGAATGCAGGTTTCTATCCAAATATTGATCTTACCGGGGATTTAACAGCTGTAAAATGGAAGCATTTTATCAATCTATCCGGATACAGCAGAGTGGGAGCAGTAGAGGGTGGATTTTACTTCCCATTAGGGGTATGGAGGCCTGAGCAAACAAGTTGTATGATGTATAATGAACCTTACTACAACGCACCTTCAAGAGAAAAAATGGTTCAACGCATTTTGTCTGCTGCGCAGGAACAATACTCACTGGAGATATTCAGGCAAAAAGATATTCAGAAAGCTCCATCTCAATCTGTGCTCTTGCAAACCAAGAGCATAAACCCACTAACATTTGTGCCACTTGCTCCACCAGTAATGATGAAATGAACATAAAAAAACGTATCTTTGATACGCTTAAAACTAACCATTTATGTTAAAATCAATACTTTTCAATAAAATCAATTTTTATAAAATATTTTTAATAATTACTGTTTTAATTGCCTCTGGATGTAAAAAAGAACCAGCTCCTGAATTAACTTTAACGTCAACAAATTTGTCTGTTCTTAATAAAGCTGGAAGTGAGAAAATTGCATTTACTTGTAACGGAAACTGGACAGTAGCCTCATCTGAAACATGGTTTACTGTTGCTCCGTCATTCGGTAATGGTAATGGTGAGATCACAGTCACTTTTTCAGAAAATTCTGCAACAGATGAACGAAATGGGAATATAATCCTTACCACTGGCACTCTAACCAAAACTGTTAGAATTTCACAGAGCAGAACACTGTTAGATATTGATACTCCCACAATCTCTTTTACTAAAGAGAGCTCTCTTGCCAAGATTAGTATTGTCTCCAACACTAACTGGCAGATAATTGTTCCTCCCGGCACAACCTGGATTAATATATCTCCTCTGAGCGGATCGCAGAATATGGATGTAAACATATCTGTATTGGCAAATGATGGAGCATTAAGAACAGTAGACTTAGCTATTAAATATGCTCAAACTGAGAAAATTGTGTCGGTAAGCCAGCAAAGAGGTAAAAACACTGCACCTGAAGCGCCTAAATTAAAATTACCGGCAAACAATAATTTAGATGCTAACCGACTACCAACTTTCCGATGGGCAGCATCAAAAGATCCGGATAATGACGTTGTTGTATACAATTTGGAATATTCAAAGGGCGGTACAAACTGGACTATTTCTCAATCAATACAGGATACTGTGCTTAATATCTCTGCATATCTTGATGCAAACTCAACATATAGTTGGAGAGTTCGGGCAACTGATAGTATGGGAGATTTTGCCTATTCTCAAACATACACTTTTAAAACAGGAGTTAAAAAGAGCTATTTTGACGGAGAGTTTAAGATCGCTCAGGAGAACACCGCAGGTGCACTTCCTTCTGAAATTCTTTTTATTGGAGATGGTTACATTTCTGAAGATTTTGAGGAGGGTGGTAAATTTGACAAGGAGGTTGATGAGGGTATTAATTATTTATTCGACACAGAGCCGTATAGATCTTATAAACAATACTTTAAGGTATACAAACAGGCCGGATATTCGAGAGATCAGGGTGTTACACAGACAGATAAAAATATTACCAAAAACACAAAATACAGTGTGTCTTTCAAAGGTGGCTCTTCAATGGAATCCAACAGTGATGCGGTTTTTTCAAGCGCTAAGCTGATTCCGGGAGTAGATGATATAAAGTTGAGGGAGCTTCTCATTGTTTTACTTGTAAATGAAAACAGATATGCCGGTACTTGCTGGACTTGGTCAGACGGAAAAACAATTGCCATAACTCCTGTCAGCAGGAATTCAAACCCAAGTTACCATTATAAAGGTGTGTTGCTGCATGAAGCAGGAGGCCATGGATTCGGGCGTTTGGCCGATGAATATGTCAGTTCGACAAATGCCGGAAAGACCATTACTGCAGAAGACACACAAAAACTTAAGGATAGATTTAATAAAAATCATGCAGCTAACGTCGACCTTACATCAGATACTACTCTAGTCAGATGGAAACATTTTCTCCGAAGAGCAGGATATGACAGGGTAGGAGTTTACGAGGGGGCATACTACTATCCATTTGGAGTGTGGAGGCCAGAATTGACAAGTTGTATGATTAACAACATTGCATACTATAATGCAGCATCAAGAGAGGCAATTGTCAAAAGAGTACTGGCCAAGGCGGGTGAACCATATTCACTGAATAGTTTTCTTTCCAAAGATATTCTGAAAGAGCCGTCACAGGCAGCAGTGCTTCAAACAAAGAGTTTCAACCCATTAACTTTTGTACCATTGGCACCACCGGTGTACGTGAAGTAATTCTCCGCGCCAGTTTTGGACAACTGTTTGTTTATGAGTGTTTTGCAAATGAGACTTTTTTTGAAATCTAAGTCATTTTTGCCATAGTCTGTTTTGTAAGTGTCTGTTGGATAAGTGTATGTCCAAAAGTGGCGCGGAGAAAAAAAGCCTGCTTATAGAAGCAGGCTTTTTTAAATATTTAACTGTTTATATTACAAACAGATTACGATTACTCCTCTTTTTTGCTCTTGAAAACTCTTTGATAATCATCTTTTGATGTTACAATTATCTTTTCGAACTCTCTTGTACCGGTTCCGGCAGGGATAAGGTGTCCGCAGATCACATTCTCTTTAAGACCCTCAAGAGTGTCAGTTTTGCCGAATGTAGCTGCTTCGCTAAGTACCTTGGTTGTCTCCTGGAACGATGCGGCCGACATAAAGCTGTTGGTACGCAATGCTGCTCTGGTTATACCCTGAAGTATCTGGTTTGAAGTGGCAGGAACGGCATCACGTGCCTCAACTGTCTTAAGATCTCTTCTCTTAAGAGTAGAGTTCTCTTCACGCAGTCTTCTTACCGTGATAATCATACCTGCTTTAAGTTCTAGTGAATCACCAGCATCAAGAATAACTTTTTTATCATAAATGTTATCATTCTCCAGCATAAATTCCCATCTGTCAACAAGTTGTTCCGGAAGGAATCTGGTGTCGCCCGGATCTACGATCTCAAGCTTACGCATCATCTGTCTTACAATAATCTCAAAGTGCTTGTCATTGATCTTCACACCCTGCATTCTGTAAACCTCCTGAACCTCGTTTACGATGTACTCCTGAACCTTTGTCGGGCCTTGAATAGCGAGTATATCGGTAGGTGAAATAGCTCCTTCTGATAGCGCCATACCTGCTCTTATGTAGTCATTCTCCTGAACAAGTATCTGTTTTGAAAGTGGAACAAGATAGCGTTTCTCTTCACCGGTCTTAGATTTGATGATAATCTCGCGATTTCCCCTTTTGATTTTACCCATTAAAACCTCACCGTTAATTTCTGAAACAACAGCAGGGTTTGAAGGATTTCTCGCTTCAAAAAGTTCGGTTACCCTTGGAAGACCTCCCGTGATGTCACCGGATTTACCGATTGCTCTTGGGATTTTTACCAGGATATCACCCGATTTAACCTTTTTACCGTTTTCAACCATGATGTGGGCTCCAACCGGCAGGTTATATTGCCTTAGTTCAAGCTTGTTTTCATCAAGAATACGGATAGTAGGGTTCTTTGATTTATCACGTGATTCAATAACAACCTTCTCTTTGTGAAGTGAATACTCGTCAGCTGCCTCTTCGCGGAATGTAACACCTTCGATAAGGTTGTCAAATACAATCTTACCACCGGTTTCAGCAATTGTGATAGCGTTGTAAGCATCCCATTCGCAAATCTTGTCACCTTTTTTAACAGTATCGTTATTTTTGAAATAGAGAGTTGCGCCGTAAGGAACGTTGTGAGTAGAAAGTACGATACCGGTATTGATATCTACTATTTTCATCTCAGCTGTACGTCCAATTACAATTTCCGATTTCTCTCCATTCTCAAACTCTTTGAGTAGTGTTCTTAGCTCTTCAAACTCTATCTTACCATCATATCTTGCAACGATTTCATTTTCAGAAGCAATGTTTGATGCTGTACCTCCGACGTGAAATGTACGCAGAGTAAGCTGAGTACCTGGTTCACCGATAGACTGAGCAGCAATTACACCAACAACCTCTCCAATTTCAACCATTCTGCCGTTAGCAAGGTTTCTTCCGTAGCATTTGCTGCAGACACCCTTCTTGGATTCACAGGTTAAAACCGAACGAATCTCAACATGTTCAATTGGCAATGATTCAATAAGAGTTGCAATCTCTTCGGTAATCTCCTCACCTGTATCGATGATTTTCTCTCCGGTAAGTGGATTGTAAATATCGTGAACGGTAGTTCTACCAAGAATTCTGTCATACAGTGATTCAACGATTTCGTCTTTATTCTTGATTGCTGTTGCAACAAGACCTCTTAATGTTCCGCAATCGTCTTCGTTTATGATAACGTCATGCGACACATCCACAAGCCTTCTTGTAAGGTAACCGGCATCTGCTGTTTTAAGAGCGGTGTCGGCCAGACCCTTTCTTGCACCGTGTGTAGAGATAAAGTACTCAAGAACTGATAGTCCCTCTTTAAAGTTTGAAAGAATCGGGTTCTCGATAATCTCAGCTGAACTTGCTCCTGATTTCTGAGGTTTTGCCATCAGACCCCTCATTCCTGAGAGCTGACGAATCTGTTCCTTTGAACCCCTTGCACCAGAGTGAAGCATCATGTAAACAGGATTGAAACCATCTCTGTCTGTTGCTATCCTCTTCTCAACAATATTTGTAAGTTTAGAGTTGGTTGATGTCCAAATGTCAATAATTTGGTTATACCTCTCGTTGTTGGTTATAAGACCATTATTGTATGAGAACATAATATTCTCAACCTGCTTGTAACCATCTTCGATAAGGCTTACCTTCTCTTCCGGAATAATCACATCTTCAAGGTTGAACGAAAGTCCGCCCTTGTATGCCATCTGGAATCCAATCTCTTTGATATCATCTAGGAATTTGGCAGTTTTGGCAACTCCTGCAACCTTGAGAACGTTACCGATAATGTCTCTTAAAGACTTCTTGGTAAGGATCTCATTGATGTAACCAACTTCCGGAGGAACAACCTGATTAAACAGAATTCTACCTACAGTAGTCTTTACTAGTGAGAAGCCCTTTGAGTGATCTGTAAAGTCATTTGGCAATCTTACTTCAATTTCTGCATGAAGAGCAGCTCTTCCCTCATTGTATCCAATAATTACCTCTTCAGGACCATAGAATTTAATTCCATGACCTTTAGCCTGGTGACGAGCTTTAGTAATATAATAAAGTCCAAGTACCATGTCCTGAGACGGAACGGTAATAGGAGCTCCGTTGGCCGGGTTAAGAATGTTGTGAGAACCCAGCATTAAAAGCTGTGCTTCAAGAATTGCAGCGTTTCCTAACGGAAGGTGAACAGCCATCTGGTCACCGTCAAAGTCAGCGTTGAATGCTGTACATGAGAGCGGGTGCAGCTGGATAGCTTTGCCTTCGATAAGTTTTGGCTGGAATGCCTGAATACCAAGACGGTGAAGGGTAGGGGCACGGTTTAGCATAACCGGGTGTCCCTTCATAACATTTTCGAGAATATCCCAAATAACAGGATCTTTTCTGTCAACTATTTTTTTAGCAGACTTAACAGTCTTCACTATTCCTCTTTCAATAAGCTTGCGGATAACAAACGGCTTGAAGAGTTCTGCTGCCATATCTTTAGGAATACCACATTCGTGCATCTTAAGCTCAGGACCAACGACAATCACCGAACGGGCAGAGTAGTCAACCCTCTTACCCAAAAGGTTTTGACGGAAACGACCCTGTTTTCCTTTAAGACTGTCTGATAGTGACTTAAGTGTGCGGTTTGCCTCGGTTTTAACGGCGTTTGACTTTCTTGAGTTATCAAACAGAGAGTCAACTGCCTCTTGTAGCATACGCTTCTCATTTCTTAGAATCACCTCAGGAGCCTTAATTTCAATAAGTCTCTTTAGACGGTTGTTTCTAATAATTACCCTGCGGTACAAGTCGTTAAGGTCTGATGTTGCAAACCTTCCACCATCAAGAGGAACCAAAGGGCGCAACTCCGGTGGAATAACCGGAACTACCTTAAGGATCATCCATTCAGGTTTATTAATCGCTTTAGATTCACGGAATGCCTCAACAACACTTAGTCTTTTGAGAGCCTCTGCCTTTCTCTGCTGAGAGGTTTCGGTCTCTGTCTTGTGTCTGAGGTCGTATGAAAGCTGGTCAAGATCAATCCTGCTCAGCATTTTATAAATCGCTTCGGCACCCATTCCGGCAATAAACTTATTAGGATCATTGTCGTCAAGCATTTGGTTTTCTCTTGGGAGAGAATCCAGAATATTTAAATATTCATCCTCTGTCAGGAAGTCGTGCTCTTTTACTCCGTCTACGGCTTTAGAGCCGGCCTGAATAACAATATATCTTTCATAATATACAATTGCTTCAAGTTTTTTAGATGGAATACCTAACAGATAACCTATCTTGTTTGGTGTGCTGCGGAAATACCAGATATGAGCCACAGGTACCGTGAGTGAGATGTGTCCCATTCTCTCTCTTCTTACCTTTTTCTCTGTCACCTCTACGCCGCAACGGTCGCATATAATGCCTCTGTAGCGGATTCTTTTATACTTACCGCAATGACATTCATAATCCTTGTAAGGACCAAAGATCCTTTCGCAGAAGAGTCCGTCTCTTTCCGGTTTGTATGTTCTGTAGTTAACAGTTTCTGGCTTTAGTACTTCGCCGGAAGATCTCTCGAGGATCTCTTCGGGTGAGGCCAGACTTATGGTAATCTGATTGAAATTACTTTTTACCTTTATCTCTTTCTTTAAAGACATATTATTCTGTTTCAAAGATTTGCAAATACTATTATCAAATTACTCCAGGTTTATGCTGAGTCCAAGACCACGAAGTTCGTGAAGCAACACATTAAGAGATTCTGGGATGCCGGGCTGCGGCATTGGATCTCCTTTAACGATTGCTTCGTAGGCACGGGATCTTCCAACTACATCATCTGATTTAATCGTTAGAATCTCCTGAAGAATATTGGCAGCACCAAATGCCTCAAGTGCCCAAACCTCCATCTCACCAAATCTCTGTCCTCCAAACTGAGCTTTACCTCCCAGAGGCTGTTGGGTTATAAGTGAGTAAGGTCCTATAGAACGGGCGTGCATCTTGTCATCAACCATGTGACCGAGTTTTAGCATATATATTATGCCAACTGTAGCCGGTTGATCAAACTGGTCACCAGTTCCGCCGTCACGAAGATATGTTTTACCATATTTTGGAATTCCGGCGTTATCGGTATACTGACAAATTTCATCAAGGGTGGCTCCGTCAAAGATTGGAGTACTAAAGCGCTGTCCAAGCTCTTTACCTGCCCATCCGAGAACTGTTTCATAAATCTGACCAAGGTTCATACGAGATGGCACACCAAGAGGATTCAATACAATATCTACTATTGAACCATCTTCAAGGAATGGCATATCCTCGTCTCTTACAACTTTGGCAACAATACCTTTGTTACCGTGACGACCCGCCATTTTGTCTCCAACTCTAATCTTACGCTTCTTGGCAATGTAAACCTTAGCAAGCTGCATTATGCCAGTTGGTAGTTCATCACCGATTGTCAGATTATATTTTATTCTCTTAAGTTCTGCATCGAACTCCTTATGAGCAATTAGATAATTGTTAATAAGCAGTTTAATCAGGTTGTTAGTGCTCTTGTCTGTTGTCCATTTGGTAGGATTGATGTTTTCATAATCAATCTTATCCAGAACTTCATATTTAAAATCAATTCCTTTTTCAACGATAACAACACCATAAAGGTCAGATACTCCCTGAGAAACTTTATTTGTCAAAAGTGCAAAGAGTCTTTCCAGGAAGTTAAGTCTAAGCTGACTTGCTTTTCTGGCAAAATTCTCTTCGGCATGTTGAATCTGGTTTTTTGAAACAGATTTACCTTTCTTGGAGTTCTCCTTGGCAACTCTCGAGAACAATCTTTTATCAATGATTGTTCCTCTTAGTGAAGGAGATGCTTTAAGCGAGGCATCTTTTACATCGCCTGCCTTATCACCGAAGATTGCTCTTAAAAGCTTCTCTTCAGGAGAAGGGTCGCTCTCTCCTTTAGGAGTGATTTTACCAATCAGAATGTCACCTGGTTCGATATTGGCGCCAATTCTTATGATACCATTCTCATCGAGATCTTTGGTGGCCTCTTCACTTACGTTAGGAATATCAGCAGTTAGCTCTTCCATTCCTCTCTTGGTGTCGCGAACCTCCATAGTGTATTCATCAACGTGAATTGTTGTAAATACATCTTCTCTCAGGAGTCTCTCAGAAATAACAATGGCATCCTCAAAGTTATAGCCTTTCCAAGGCATAAATGCAACCTTAAGGTTCCTCCCCAATGCCAGTTCACCCTTCTCTGTGCCATAACCTTCAGTAAGAATCTTACCTTCGGTAACCTTTTCACCCTTTCTTACGATTGGGTTAAGCGTGATTGATGTATTCTGGTTGGTTTTTCTGTATAGTGGTAATTTATAGACAGTAATTTCAGGATCAAAGCTTACAAAACGCTCATTTTCGGTCATCTCATATTTAATATGAATCTCCCTGGCGTCAACATAAACAACTTCACCCTTACCTCTTGCAGTTATCTGTGTTCTTGAATCATGAACTACAGGGCCTTCAAGACCGGTACCCACAATCGGAGCCTCAGGTCTGACAAGCGGAACTGCCTGGCGCATCATATTTGAACCCATCAAAGCACGGTTAGCATCATCATGCTCAAGGAACGGAATCAGCGAAGCCGCGATAGAAGCAATTTGATTAGGGGCAACATCCACAAGGTGGACGTCTTCCTTGCCTACTACCGGATAGTCTGCTTCGAAACGACACTTGATCCTTTCGTCAGTCATCATACCGTTTTCGTCAATATGAACGTTTGCCTGAGCAACCATCTTCTCCTCTTCCTCCTCTGCACTCATGTAAACGATGCCCTTAAGGGTCATATCAACTTTACCCTCTTCTACCTTTCTGTAAGGAGTTTCGATAAATCAAAGTTCATTAATACTTGCATCTACGCAAAGTGATGAAATCAGACCGATGTTTGGACCCTCAGGTGTCTCAATTGGGCATAGACGGCCATAGTGAGTGTAGTGAACGTCACGTACCTCAAAACCTGCTCTGTCTCGTGAAAGACCTCCGGGACCCAGTGCCGAAAGACGACGTTTGTGAGTCATCTCTGCCAAAGGATTTGTCTGATCCATGAATTGAGAAAGCTGGCTTGTTCCGAAAAATGAATTAATTACCGAAGATAGAGTCTTGGCATTAATCAGGTCAATTGGGGTAAATACCTCATTATCCCTTACATTCATTCTTTCACGAATGGTTCTTGCCATTCTTGACAATCCAACACTGAATTGATTTGCAAGCTGCTCTCCAACTGTTCTGATACGACGATTGCTAAGGTGGTCAATATCGTCAACGATTGCCTTAGAGTTTATAAGCTGAATAAGATAACGAATGATTTCGATAATATCCTGCTTTGTAAGAACTCTGGTTTCGTCAGCAATATTTAGATTAAGCTTGTGATTAAGCCTGTATCTTCCAACCTCTCCAAGGTCATATCTCTTGTCTGAGAAGAAGAGTTTGTCAATCACATCCCTTGCTGTTGCCTCATCTGGTGGTTCAGAGTTACGAAGCTGGCGGTAAGTGTAAAAGACAGCCTCTTTTTCGGAGTTACACTGGTCTTTTTGTAATGTATTATGTATGATAGCGAAGTCATTGAAGTTTGCATCTTCTTTGTGAACAAGTATCGTACTTACCTCTGATTCCAGAATAAGGTCAATATGATGTTCTTCGATGATGGTCTCCCTGTCAATAACTATTTCGTTTCTTTCAATGTACACAACCTCTCCTGTGTCCTCATCAACGAAATCTTCATTCCATGTTTTGAGAACTCTGGCGGCAAGTTTATTGCCAACACATTTTTTGAGGCTGCTTTTGTTGACCTTGATCTCATTTGCAAGGCCGAATATATCAAGGATGTCCTTATCACTCTCATATCCAATTGCTCTTAGGAGAGTGGTAACAGGTAACTTTTTCTTTCTGTCGATGTATGCATACATTACATTGTTAATGTCTGTTGCAAACTCGATCCAGGACCCTTTGAAAGGGATTATTCTGGCAGAATATAGTTTTGTTCCGTTTGCGTGCAGACTCTGGCCGAAAAATACTCCCGGAGAGCGGTGCAACTGAGAAACAACAATTCTTTCAGAACCGTTTATTACAAATGTACCTCTGGGTGTCATATAAGGAATTGTTCCCAGATATACATCCTGTATAACTGTGTCAAAATCCTCATGTTCAGGGTCTGTGCAATAAAGTTTTAATTTTGCTTTGAGAGGAACGCTATATGTTAAACCTCTGTCAAGACACTCCTCGATAGTGTAACGAGGTGGGTCGATAAAGTAGTCTATGAATTCAAGGACAAAATTATTACGGGTGTCCGTAATTGGGAATATTTCCTGGAAAACCTTGTAAAGTCCTTCGTTTTCACGATTTTCTGGTGTCGTCTCAAGCTGGAAGAAGTCTTTGAAAGACTTCAGCTGTACCTCTAAAAAATCCGGGTAATCAAGAAGGGATTTAGAAGTAGCGAATGTAATTCGCTGATTTATTGTTTTTTGCGACATTGTATTCGGGTTAGTTGAAAATATATTAAAATAACGACAAAAAGGTTTAGAGCCTTTTAATGACTCTAAACCTGATGGTGTTCCCCGATCAACGGGTTGTGGAGTTATTTAATTTCAACTTCTCCGCCCGCCTCTTCTATTTGCGATTTAACTTGTTCTGCTTCTGCTTTTGAAACTTTTTCCTTGATAGCTTTAGGAGCAGCGTCTACTAGATCTTTAGCCTCTTTAAGACCAAGACCTGTAAGCTCTTTAACAACTTTTACTATCTGGAGTTTAGCTTGTCCGGCTGATATAAGAACTACATCAAACTGAGTTTGCTCAACTTCTGCAGCTGCACCGGCAGCGGCAGGAGCAGCAACTGCTACAGCAGCAGCAGCTGGTTCGATTCCATATTCGTCTTTAAGAATTTTTGCTAATTCTTGTACCTCTTTAACAGACAGGTTTACTAATTCTTCTGCAAATTTTTTGATATCTGCCATGATTATATTTGTTTTTAAAATGATTAATTTCTGTTACTCTTTTTCTGAAAGGGTCTTTACAATACCTGCAATTTTACCACCGCCACTTGATACAAGTGCAGAGATAACATTTTGTGCAGGAGATTGAAGTAGACCAATTATGTCACCGATGAGTTCATCACGAGACTTAATTGAAATCAGTGCTTCAAGTTGGTTCTCACCAACATATGCGCACTCTTGTACCAGCGCTCCCTTAAGAACAGGTTTCCCATGCTCTTTACCGAACTCTTTAATAAGTTTGGCAGGGATGTTCACTACTTCTGTGAACATAACTGCTGTAGGGCCTTCCAGTATTGGAAACAGAGCTTCTGAGTCTGTTAGTGCTTTCTTCTCAAGAGCCTTACGTAGTAAAGTATTCTTTACAACAACAAGTTTAATCTCTTTCTCGAAGCAGGCACGACGCAGCTTTGCAGTTTTCTCGGCATTCAGCCCTGATATATCTGCAATGTAGAAATTTGGAGTTTTCTCCAACTGTGCTGCCAGACTTTCAATAATTTGTGTTTTTTCGTCTTTTTTCATAAAATAGTAGTTATTTTATTCAGCAGCACTAAAAGTCTTGCTATCTACATTAATACCCGGACTCATAGTAGATGAAAGGAATACGCTCTTAACATAGGTGCCTTTAAGTGCCTGAGGTTTCAGTTTAATAACTGTATTCAGGAATTCAAGAGCGTTCTCTGCAAGTTGTTCCTGAGAGAATGAAACTTTACCTATCGAAGAGTGAACTATACCTTGTTTATCTACTTTAAAATCGATTTTACCGGCTTTAACCTCTGTAACAGCCTTACCAACCTCCATTGTAACAGTTCCTGTTTTTGGATTAGGCATCAGACCTCTTGGACCGAGGATACGGCCAATAGCACCAATTTTTGCCATAACGGAAGGAGTACAGATGATAACATCTATATCTGTCCAACCATTTTTGATCTTCTCGATGTATTCATCAAGTCCAACAAATTCTGCCCCGGCTGCTGTAGCCTCGGCCTCTTTATCGGGAGTACACAGTACCAGTACACGGACTGTTTTACCTGTTCCATGCGGAAGAGTCACAACGCCGCGCACCATCTGGTTCGCTTTACGAGGGTCTACACCAAGACGAACAGCAATGTCAACAGAAGAGTCAAACTTTGTAAAAGATATCTCTTTTACCAGCTTGCAAGCCTCTGTAAGTTTATACTGCTTATCAGGGTCAACCTTAGCGTATACTATTTTTTGGTTTTTTGTTAGCTTACTCATTATCGCAGGATTTAATCTAATTTACATCATCAGGGAAATTCCCTGACACAGTTATACCCATACTTCTTGCGGTTCCGGCCACCATTGTCATTGCTGACTTAAGTGTGAAAGCGTTCATATCAGGCATTTTATCTGTAGCAATTGCGCGGATTTGTTCCCAAGTCACAGAGCCTACTTTTTTACGGTTAGGTTCTGCTGAACCTGACTGTAACTTCGCAGCCTCTTTTAACTGGACGGCCACAGGTGGTTGCTTTACGATAAAAGTAAATGACTTATCGCTGTAAACGGTGATAATGACCGGCAATATCTTACCGGACCTATCCTGGGTGCGAGCATTAAACTGCTTGCAAAAGTCCATTATGTTTACACCCTTTGAACCAAGTGCCGGGCCTACCGGAGGTGAGGGATTGGCTGCTCCGCCTTTGATCTGCAATTTAATGAGAGCGGCAATTTCTTTAGCCATAATGATTATTTATTTATTCTTTAATTACTTGAACAAAATTCAACTCCAGGAGTGTCTTTCTTCCAAAAATTTTAACCATTACCTTGAGCTTCTTCTTGTCTTCAAGAATCTCCTCAACCGCTCCATCAAAACCGTTGAACGGACCATCGATTACCTTTACAGGCTCACCGATGATAAATGGTGTAATGTTCTCCTCCTCCATATCAGCCAACTCATCTACTCGGCCAAGGATCCTGTTCACCTCCGACTGGCGGAGTGGAACCGGCTCTTTGTCTTTACCCGATTTTTCAGTGAGAAAACCTGAAACATGAGGAAGATTACGGATAAGATGCTGTATCTCTCCGGTTAGGGCTGCCTCAATAAGGATATAACCGGGGTAGAAAATCCTCTCCATACTAACTTTTTTACCATTTTTAACCTGGTAAATTTTTTCAGTAGGGATAAGAACCTGAGAAACATAGTCATCGAGGCCCAATCTCTTGATCTCGTTTTCTATGTATTCTTTGGCTTTTTTTTCCTTGCCGCCGGCTGCCCTTACGACATACCACTTTTTGGAAATTTCACTCATAAAATTTAGTACAACATGTTGTAAATAAATGTCATAATGTTTCTGAACCCAAAGTCCATTGCAAAAATGACCAAAGCGAAAATCAGAGAGGCAATCATTACTACGATTGCCGAGTTCTGAAGCTGTGACCAAGTTGGCCAGCTCACCTTTTTTACTAACTCAGTGTACGATTCCTGGAAGTACAATCTAATCTTGTTCATCTTTATATGATTGCGGTCTTTAACATTGGAAGCTGTTGTTCTGACCGGTTACTATTAACTCCGGCACGTAACTGCCGTTGTTGCAGGGGCAGAGAGATTCGAACTCCCATCAACGGTTTTGGAGACCGCTATTCTACCCTTGAACTATGCCCCTGTATAATTATAACAGGTCAGTCACCTTTTGGGTGACTAACCTGAACTATTAATCTGATTAGTCGACGATCTCAGTTACCTGACCGGCACCAACCGTACGTCCACCTTCGCGGATAGCGAAACGAAGACCTTGGTTGATAGCAACAGGGTAGATCAATTCAACAGTAATTGTAACGTTATCACCAGGCATAACCATCTCTGTTCCTTCAGGAAGCATAATTTCTCCTGTGATATCCAGTGTGCGGATAAAGAACTGAGGACGGTATCTGTTGTGGAATGGAGTGTGACGTCCACCTTCATCTTTCTTAAGAACGTAGATCTCAGCTTTGAATTTAGTGTGAGGAGTAATTGTGTTTGGCTTAGCAATTACCTGACCACGTTTGATCTCTTTCTTGTCAATACCACGAAGAAGAAGACCTACGTTATCACCAGCTTCACCTCTGTCAAGGATCTTACGGAACATCTCAACTCCGGTACAAGTAGATTTCTTTGGCTCTTCACCAAGACCGATAATCTGAACCTCTTCTCCTGTTTTGATTACACCTGTCTCGATACGACCGGTAGCAACTGTTCCACGACCTGTGATTGAGAATACGTCCTCAACAGGCATAAGGAAAGGTTTTTCATTTTCACGTGGAGGAATTGGAATGTACTCGTCAACGTATTTCATAAGTTCTACAACTTTATCTTCCCACTGTGGGTCACCGTTAAGTGCACCTAGAGCAGAACCGCGAACAACAGGAGCGTTATCGCCGTCAAATTTGTAGAAGCTAAGAAGTTCACGAACCTCCATCTCAACGAGGTCAATCATCTCAGGATCATCAACAATGTCAACTTTGTTAAGGAATACCACAATCTTAGGTACGTTCACCTGACGTGCAAGCAGGATGTGCTCGCGAGTCTGAGGCATAGGACCATCAGTTGCCGCAACTACAAGAATAGCACCGTCCATCTGAGCAGCACCTGTAACCATGTTTTTAACGTAGTCGGCGTGACCAGGGCAGTCAACGTGAGCATAGTGACGATTTTCTGTCTGGTACTCAACGTGAGCGGTGTTAATAGTAATACCACGCTCTTTTTCTTCAGGAGCGTTATCGATAGAGTCAAATGAACGAATTTCAGACAGACCCTTTCTTGCCAGTACCATAGTGATAGCCGCAGTCAAAGTGGTTTTACCATGGTCAACGTGACCGATGGTTCCGACGTTTACGTGTGGCTTGTCCCTTTTAAAAGTTTCTTTTGCCATAATGTTTGAATTTTTAAATATAATTAAATTTTTACACACTTGTAGAGCCGGTGACGGGAATTGAACCCGTGACCTCTTCCTTACCAAGGAAGCGCTCTACCTCTGAGCTACACTGGCTTACTATAGAGCGGAAGACGAGGTTCGAACTCGCGACCCTCAGCTTGGAAGGCTGATGCTCTACCAACTGAGCTACTTCCGCGATAAATAATAAAAGTGGGGAGAGCAGGATTCGAACCTACGAAGGCGTACGCCAGCAGATTTACAGTCTGCCCCAGTTGGCCACTTTGGTATCTCCCCATAATGAATAATTTCAAAAAACTTTTTTCGAGCCGATGGAGGGATTCGAACCCCCGACCAGCTGATTACAAATCAGCTGCTCTGGCCAACTGAGCTACATCGGCGTTATGTCAATTTTCCCCTCCACGTTTTGGGGACTGCAAAGATATATGTTTTTGATTAAACTCCAAAAAATTTTAAGTAAAAAGTGAGACTCCGGAATTACACAAAAACCAATAACCCTATTCTGTAAGCAAAAAATCCTGCAATCCAGGCAACTGCAATAGTACTGAATATTGAGATCAGAGCCCATTTCCAGGTCCCGGTCTCCTTCTTTATTGTAAATGCAGTAGCTACACAAGGCATGTACAATAAAGCAAAAATCATGAAAGAGAGTGCATTTGCCTTATTAAAGACCTTCTCTTCCTTTATCCTGGCCATTAATGATGTGTTAATCTGCTCATCCGATACAGAATCTTCCTCTGCCTGATAAACCACACCAAGTGTGCTAATAATAAATTCCTTAGCCGTAATACCGGTAACAAGACTTACGCTCATCTTCCAGTCAAACCCAAGAGGTTTGAGTGCAGGCTCGACAACTCTTCCAAAATGTTCCAGATATGATACCCTTCCAGCATCAGGATTGGCTTTATCTTTTAACGGGAAATAGTCCAGTGCCCATACAATTATTACTGCCAGGAGCACTACCGTACCAATCTTCTTTACATATTGCCAGGCTGCATCCCACATATTTTCAACAGAGTAGACAAACGACGGTCTCCTGTATCTTGGAAGCGGAATAGAAAAATCTTTTATTCCAAAGTTGAAGAAGATTTTTCTGAACAATATGGCCATTCCTATACCAACCAAAATTCCTCCGAAATATAGCAGACTAAGTGCTAAAACCTGATTGTCCGGGAAGAAAATTCCGGAGAATAGTAAAAACGTGGGGATTCTTGCACTGCAGGGAATGTAGGGAATCATTAGCATTGTAAGAATTCTGTCCGATTTTCTCTTTATTGTTCTGGTAGCCATTATTGCCGGAACATTACACCCAAATCCCATAAGCAGAGGAATAAATGAACTGCCGTGCAGTCCGATCCTGTGCATGTACCTGTCCATTATTGTAGCGGCTCTTGATATATATTCAGTCTCCTGTAATAATGAAAGGAAAAAGAATAGTATAAGAATATTGGGAAGAAAGGCCAGAACGCTTCCCACACCCATAATAACACCCTGACTCAGAAAATCGGCAAACCAACCCTGTGTCATGTTATCCCGGATAAACATGGCTCCAAGGTTCATAAGATGCTCAATACCGGCCTGAGGATATGCTCCAAGTCTGAATGTAAAGAAGAATATGAGCCAGATTATTAGAATAAACGCCAAAAGACCCCAAACCGGGTGAGTAAGATAGGAGTCAAGTCTGGAGGTCTGTTCCTGACTATATTCTCTTAAATCTTTTAGTTTATTGTGGTGATGGTGTCCTTTGTGACCGCCTTTATGATCTCCTTTGTGCTCTCCTCTTCTGTGGTGACCCTTTCCAGGATTCTCCTTCTCACTTTTATATGCAAAGTGGTCAAAGACCACTTGGGGTTTTTTATTTTTTTCGTGCGACATTAATTATAGTATTATAAATGCCGTTTACATCATATCCGCATTCGCCGATAAGTTCTTCAACGGTACCCTGTTCAATAAATCTGTCCGGAACTCCCAGTCCAATAACCTTAACATTAAGGGAATTAGTGGCAACATATTCCGATACGGCAGAGTACAGGCCTCCTGAAACAGAGCCATCCTCTACAGTAATGATTGTTTTGCACCCGGCAGCCGCACAATTGATTGCGTCTATATCTAAAGGTTTTATAAACCGCATATTGTAATGCATAATGTTTATACCACTCTCCTTTGCCTTTTCGGCTGCAATAATTACGCTATTGCCAACAGGTCCTATTGATAAAACTGCAATGTCACTACCATCCTGCAAAAGCTGAGCTTTGCCGGGCTCAATTTTTTTAAAATTACCCTTCCACTCCAGCCCCTCTCCGTAACCTCTTGGATATCTTATTGCTGTTGCACCATATTCAGGAAACTGTACTGAGTATAATATGTCTTTAAGTTCAACCTCATTCAGAGGTGAAAAAATTGTCAGATTTGGTACGCATCTCAGGTATGCCAAATCAAAAACCCCATGGTGTGTTGCCCCATCTTCACCTACAATTCCTGCCCTGTCGAGGCAAAATATCACCTTAAGTTTTTGAGTAGCAACATCATGTATTACATTGTCATATGCTCTTTGCATGAAACTGGAGTAGATATTGCAGTAGGGTAGAAGACCCTGGGTGGCCAGACCGGCCGAAAAAGTTACTGCATGCTGCTCTGCTATTCCAACATCAAAGGCTCTGTTTGGCATCTCCTTCATAAGAATGTTCATTGAACATCCGGTAGGCATTGCAGGAGTAACCCCTACAATTTTAACGTTTTCCCTTGCTAGTGAAAGGAGGGTCTCTCCAAAAACATCCTGGTACCTTGATCTTTTTTCATCAGGAGATGATATTCTTTTTCCGGTATTTTTATCGAAAGTTCCCGGCGCATGCCATACAATCTGGTCATTTTCAGCCGGTATATACCCCTTGCCCTTTTTTGTAATAATATGGAGAAGCTTGGGCCCGGGAATATCTTTAATATGCCCTAATGTCTTAATGAGTTTGGGCAGATCATTACCGTCAACAACGCCAAAATAGCGGAAGCCCAGGGATTCAAAGAGTGAGCCTGAACGGAAAAATGCAACTTTGGTGCTGAATGTAAATCTTTGGAAAAGCGTTCTCAGTTTCTTTGAACCGATTATATTCCAGATTCTGTTTTTGGTCTCGTTGTAGATTTGAGATGTGGTAATTTTCAACAAATGGTTGTGAAGCGCTCCCACATTGGGGTCAATAGATATCTGATTATCGTTAAGGATAACAAGAATATCGGACTGTTTCGCACCTGCGTTGTTAAGCCCTTCAAAAGCAAGGCCACCAGTTAGAGCACCGTCACCAATTATTGCAACTACTTTATTTTTGTTGTTGTTAATCTCAGAGGCTACTACCATTCCCAATGCGGCAGATATTGAAGTAGATGAGTGGCCTACGCCAAATGCATCGTACTTACTTTCGCTCATTTTCGGGAAACCACTGAGACCTTTATATTTTCTATTGTTAACGAATTGATCTCTTCTCCCTGTTAAAATTTTGTGGGCGTAGGCCTGATGGCCTACATCCCACACAATTTTATCTTTAGGAGTGTTGTATAAGTAATGGAGTGCAACACTAAGTTCAACTGTCCCCAGACTGGCACCAATATGACCCGGATTTTGAGAACAGCAGGATATTATATGTTCCCGTATTTCGGCACATAATTTCTGCAGCTCCTCTTTTCCCAGCCCCTTTATATCATCGGGTGAATTGATCTTACTTAATAGCTCCATAGGACATTATAACAACAAACTAACATAAGAGTTTATTTTTTTATGTTAGGTAACTGAAGTCCGTATCCTTTTTTCTTATCTTCAATTTTTACCATGAATGCAAGAAGTATTGCAAATGAACACATTCCGGCAAAAATCATCATAGGTAAAGTATAGTCGTATTTGTTTACCTCTATTCCGTTAAGTACATGTGTTCCGATGATGCAATATTTATCCAGAACATAACCGATCAGTACAGGCATTCCCCACAAACCAATATTTTGAATAAAGAAAGTTAGTGCATATGTTGTTCCAAGTTGTCTTTCAGGCATGATCTTAGCCAGTGAAGGCCACATTGCAGAAGGAACCATAGAGAATGCAACACCAAGAAGGATCATCAGAATAACAGCCGCAATCCAGTGATCAATAAACGGCATGGCAAACAGGGTGTGTATAATTACAATCATAAAAGATCCAATGATCATAAGGTCTGCACCGTGACCGATTTTGTCATAGATTCTGCCGAACAGAGGTGTAAGGATTATTGCCCCGAATGGAAGCATACCCGGTATTGTTCCGGCAAGTTTAGGATCAACCGAGAATTTATTTACCATAAGGTCGGTTGCATATTTGATAAAAGGAAATGCTGCAGAATAGAAAACAACACAAAGTAGTGCAATTAACCAAAAACCTTTATTGGTAAGGATTGACTTAACATCTTTCATGTTGAATGACTCTTCAGCCTCAATCTCAAGCTTCATCTGAGTGTCAAGCTTCTTGTCGTAAAATGCGTACACCATAAATGCAAGGCTACCTGCAATCATAAGCGCAAGACCGAAAAATACAGAAGGAGAAACACTTTGATACTTAGCAGCAATCATAGGAGAGAAAATAAGTGCAGCGGCTGAACCCATACGGGCGATTGAGAGTTGCATACCCATTGCAAGTGCAAGCTCTTTGCCTTTAAACCATTTAACTATTGATTTGCTGACAGTTATACCTGCAACTTCGGCTCCGACACCGAATATTCCGAACCCGACAACAACCCAAACAACCTGAGCCTTGAGCCCAAAAATTGACGCAGCGTGAATAAGTTCAGGAGATGAAATTGCCCAGTATTTAATGACAAGACCAACAACCATGAAGAGACACGAGGTTATACCGCTGAAACGGATACCCATTCTGTCGAGCATAATGCCTCCAAGAATAAGTAATCCAAGGAAAACATTAAAAAGAGAGTATGAACTGCTGAACCATCCGTATTCGGTACTTGTCCACTGATTGTGCTGTTCGAGCATTGTTTTCAACGGAGAGAAAATGTCCGATGCCAGATAAGCTGCAAACATAGTCAGCGCCACCAGCAGCAGCATTGACCAGCGCATAACGGCTGAATCCTTGAGATTGGTAGTTTTTTTCATAAAAAAAATTAATGATTAGTGTGTATTGATAATTGAAAAATCTTATTCTTCACTTCTGACTATAGTCTGACTTCTGTCCGGCCCCAGAGAGATAATTTTGATTGGAACTCCAACCTCTTTCTCAATAAATCGCACATAGTTCATAAATTCAAACGGAAGGTCCTCCTCTTTTGTAACCTTTGTAAGGTCCCGCTTCCATCCTTTAAACTCTTTATAAACAGGCTCAATCTGAGCGAAAGTGTCGTAAGGAAAAGAATCGGTAAGTTCTCCGTTTACTTTATATTTAACGGCAATCTTAACTGTGTCGAAAGCGTCAAGAACATCTGCTTTCATCATTATAAGATTGTCCACACCATTTATCATAACTGCATACTTCAATGCAACCATATCAAGCCATCCTGTTCTTCTGGGTCTGCCGGTTGTTGCTCCAAACTCTGCACCAACCTCTCTGAGTTTTTCTCCGGTTTCATCAAAAAGTTCTGTAGGAAATGGTCCGCTGCCAACTCTGGTACAATATGCTTTGAAAATACCGGAAACCTTACCAATGTGTCTGGGGGCAATTCCGAGGCCAATGCAGGCACCAGCGCATGTTGTAGTAGATGACGTTACAAAAGGGTAAGAGCCAAAATCCACATCCAACAGTGAACCTTGTGCACCCTCTGCCAAAACCCTTTTTGCTTCGTTAAGAACATTGTTAATGTAATACTCTCCGTCAATAAGGTTAAAGCCCTTTAAATACTCGATTGCATCCATCCAGGCAGATTCGTTTTCATCTATATTATAGTTGTAATCGAACTGCTTAAGAAACGATACGTGTTTATTCTTAAGATTTTGAAATCTTTCTGCAAAGTTGCCGGATAGGATATCACCCACTCTCAATCCGTTACGGCCGGTCTTGTCCATGTATGCAGGACCGATACCCTTTAGGGTAGAACCGATTTTTGAAGCACCTTTGGCCTGCTCCGATGCGGCATCAATTATTCTGTGGCTTGGAAGAATCAGATGGGCCTTTTTAGAAATCAAAATTCTCTCTTTTACAGGAACGCCTATCTCTTCCAGTTTTCTACACTCGTCAAGAAAGGTAAGAGGGTCAATTACAACACCGTTTCCAATAATATTTTGTGTGTTTTTTCTGAATACTCCGGAGGGGATGGTATGCAGTACAAATTTCTTATCCTCAAACTGAAGAGAGTGCCCTGCGTTGGGACCTCCCTGGAATCGTGCTATTACGGGATAGCCATTAGCTAAAACATCCACAATTTTTCCCTTCCCTTCATCTCCCCATTGGAGACCCAGTACTACATCAACTTTCATATCAAAATTTATAATTATTAAAATGGCAGATCATCCGTATCCGGCATATCTGCAAGGTTATTATTGCCGGCGTTCATGATATCTTCTGCTTTTGGAGAAGATGGAGCCTGCTCTCTGTCGGGGCCTCTTCTGTCATCACCGGCTCTGTCAAGAAGAACGATACTGTCGGCAAAAATTTCGGTTGCATATTTCTTTTCACCGGTATTTTTATCGTTCCAACTGTTTGTTCTTATACGGCCTTCGATATAGAGTTTTGACCCTTTATGTATATATTTTTCGGCCAGATCTGAAAGAGAGCGCCAGCACACAATATTGTGCCATTCGGTCTGCTCCTGAAGATCTCCCGATTTTGTTTTAAACTTCTCTGATGTTGCCAGAGGAAATCTGGCCACAGATGAATTGCTTGCAAGGTGCCGTATGTCCGGATCCTTCCCAACATTACCAATTAGCATTACCTTGTTTAATGACATAATTACCCGTTTTTAGTTCTGACAAAGATAAAAAAAATTAGCAATTTACAGCCACCATTTTCATGGCATTAAGGTCCGGTTTAATGCCCGTAAAAAGCATGAACGAAGGTATCGCCTGAGAAACAAGCCACTCCCTACCGGAAATGTATTCGATACATTTTTTTGAATTCAGGTTGGGATTTTTATAGTTTGCCTCAAAAATTGTAAGGTTTCTAAAATCTGCAGTCTCTAAACCCATTAGTGGCTCATCAATAGTATAAAGAAGCAGGTGACTGTTTTTTAATAAATCTGAAATTTGCTCTGCAGGCTGATAGCTTACATTGAACTGTTTTGCCAAATCTTCTGCTTTTTTAACTGTCCGGTTTACAACAGTTACCTCCATTCCCAGGTCTTTTAATGCCAAAACAGCTGCCCGCGCAGCACCGCCTGCACCCGCAACTACAGCCTTGCCCGATTTAAAACCTCTGGCAGAGAGCGGGTCTTTAACGCCATAATAATCTGTATTATAACTTATTAATTTACCGTTACTGTTAAGTATTAGATTTGTTACGCCAATTTTTTGTGAAATTTCATCATGATCATCACAGAAATCCATAAAGCTCTCTTTGTATGGAGAGGTTATATTTGCTCCTTTGTAACCGTTTGACAGAAATATGTCAAGTGCTTTCGCGGCATCATCACTCTCAATAAGCCCGTAAATCCAATCTGTATCAGGATAGGCTGCTCTGAAGAGTGCAGGACTCAAGCTCTTTGATACATTATTGCCTATAAGTGCGAATTTGTACATTATAAAGTCAGGTATTCTTAAATCCTCTCTGTCTGAGAGCCTCAAAACAAATTACTGCAGCTGATACAGAAACATTCAAAGAGTCAAGTTTTCCGCTCATAGGAATTTTTATCCTGTGGTGGGCTCTCTCCCTCCAGTATGTGGTCAAACCTTCGGACTCTGTGCCCAGTACCAGGGCCATTGGACCCGAAAGATCTGTTTTATGGTACCATTCGGCGGCCTGAAGTTCTGCGGTGTAAATTTTTATATTATTTGCCACAATCCATTCGTAAGCCTGTTGCGATGTGCAGGCAAAGACATTTCGTGAAAATATCCCACCAATGCTTGATCTTATAACATTAGGATTGTATATATCGGTTTGTGGGTCGCATATTATCACTGCATCGGCGTTGGCAGCATCGGCAGTCCTGATTACAGCCCCCAGGTTACCCGGTTTCTCGACACTCTCAAGTACCAGAACAAGAGGATTATTGCCGGGTTTAAAACCAGAGAGTATTAACTCTCGCTGTCTCATGACTGCAATTATACCTTCGGTACCATCTCTGTAAGCCACTTTGGAGTATAGCTCCTTGTTGACAGAGTAATAGCGAGACGCCTTAATATCTGTAAGATTAGCCTCATCAAATATTTCAGAACAGAAAAAAATCTCTTCGCATTCAAAGCCCGCGTTAAGTGCATTTGAAATTTCCCTCTTACCTTCTACGGTAAACAGCCCTTTTTCCCTTCTCTCTCTTGATTTTTCTCCAAGAAGGATAAGGTCTTTAATTTTTGGGTTTTTGAATGACGAGAGCTGATCTATATACATTATAAATAATTATTCTCCTGATTCTCCTGACTCCTGATTCTCTTGTTTGCCACCCTTTTCAGGACGCATTTGCGGGAAAAAGAGAACATCCTGTATTGAGTGAGTATCTGTCAGGAACATTGTAAGGCGGTCAAGACCTATACCCATTCCGGAAGTCGGAGGCATACCGTATTCAAGAGCTCTTACAAAATCCATATCTATGAACATAGCCTCATCGTCACCTTTGTCTTTCAGTTTAACCTGCTCGCGGAATCTGTCAAGCTGATCAACCGGGTCGTTTAGCTCACTGTATGCATTGGCAAGCTCTTTCCCGTTTACGAACAGTTCGAATCTCTCAGTTAGCGCAGGGTTTGAACGATGTCTCTTTGTAAGAGGCGATGTTTCTACCGGATAGTCTGTTATAAAGGTAGGCTGGATTAGGTGTTGTTCACAGTATTCACCAAAAATGGCATCAATCAATTTACCTATGCCCATGGTATTGTTCACGGGAACATTAAGTTTTTGACAAACAACTCTTAACTCATCCTCACCCATTCCTGCAACATCTACCCCGGCATACTCTTTAATAGCATCCAGCATTGGCAGTCTTCTGTATGGAGCCTTAAACTCAATCTCCTTATCCGACAACTTAAGCAATGTTTTATTATGCAGAGCAAGGGCAACCTTCTCAATCATCTGCTCAACAAACTCCATCATCCAGAAATAGTCCTTGTATGCAACATATATCTCAAGAACTGTAAATTCAGGATTGTGGGTTCTGTCCATGCCCTCATTTCTGAAGTCTTTCGAGAATTCATATACTCCTGTAAAACCACCAACAATTAGTCTTTTCAGATACAGTTCGTTGGCAATTCTCAAGTAGAGAGGAATATCCAGAGCGTTATGATGTGTGATGAATGGCCTTGCAGTTGCTCCTCCGGGAATAGGTTGAAGAATAGGGGTCTCAACCTCAAGATAGCCGTGGTTGTTGAAGAACTCACGCATTGTATTCATTATTTGGGTACGCTTAATGAACACATCTCTTACCTGAGGATTCACAATCATATCAACATATCTCATTCTGTAACGCTGCTCAGGATCTGTAAAAGCATCGTACTTCTGACCCTCCTTCTCCTTCACAATCGGAAGCACCCTAAGTGATTTGCTAAGAACCTTAAGCTCTTGAGCATGAACCGAAAGTTCTCCGGCATTTGTGATAAATGCATAACCCTTTATTCCAACGATGTCTCCAATGTCAAGCAGCTTTTTGAAAACCGTATTATACATGGTTTTATCTTCACCCGGGCAGATGTCGTCTCTCTTAATATAAACCTGAATTCTGCCTGTTTCGTCCTGGATCTCCATAAATGAAGCGGCACCCATTATTCTGCGGGTCATAATTCTCCCGGCAATTGATATCTCCTGCAGATTCTTCTCTTCTGCATTGTATTTATCTTTGATCTCCTGAGTGGTAATGTTTACATCATACGCCTCTGCGGGGTAGGGCTCAATGCCAATTTCCCTCATTGCCAACAGCGATTCTCTTCTAATAATTTCCTGTTCGTTATACTCAGTAAATTCCATTACTATAAACATTTTAATAAGCTACAAAAGTAATTTTTTTTATCTATTTCCCGAAATTAATCGTTAACTTTGCGAGGATATGGCCATAGATAAAAAATGGATAGTAAGAGAGCCGGGCAACCCGGCACTGGTAAGACAACTTGCTTCGGAGCTTGGAATTGACCAGACTCTTGCAAACCTTTTAGTACAAAGAAAAATAAAGTCACAATCTGAGGCCAGGGCTTTTTTGAAACCCCAGCTTGAACAGTTACACGATCCATTTCTGATGAAAGATATGGACAAAGCTGTGGCAAGACTCACAACGGCACTCGAATCAAAAGAGAAAATTCTTATTTACGGTGATTATGATGTAGACGGTACCACAGCCGTCTCTCTTGTTTACTCTTTTCTGAGAAAGTATGGCGAGGATAATCTTGAGTACTATATTCCAAACAGATATACAGAAGGTTACGGGATATCATACAAGGGTATCGACTGGGCAAGCGAGAACGGATTCACTTTAATAATTGCACTTGATTGCGGCATTAAAGCTGTAGAGAAGGTAAATTATGCAAAGGAGAGAGGCATTGACTTTATTATCTGCGATCACCACCTACCTGACGAATTTCTACCCGAAGCTTCAGCAGTTCTGGACCCTAAAAGGATGGACTGCTCTTATCCATTTGACGACCTATCGGGTTGCGGTGTAGGGTTTAAGTTTATGCAGGCATTTGCCTCAACAAAAAGCATCCCCTTTGAAAGCCTCCTCCCTTTGCTCGATCTTTTGGTTGTAAGCATAGCATCTGACCTTGTCTCTATTACCGGGGAAAACAGGGTGTTGGCATACTACGGTCTAAAACAGCTTAATCAATCACCCCGAAAGGGTCTGCTGTCAATTATCAAGCTTTCAGGTCTGGAAAAGCACATGATTACAATTGATGATATTGTATTCAAGATAGGCCCCAGGATAAATGCTGCAGGAAGAATGGAATCGGGGAAAACAGCTGTTGACCTTTTAACCTCCCGCAACGACAATGACGCGAGAACCATCGGAGATACAATTAATACTCACAATAACGACAGAAAAAACGAAGACAGAAAGATCACACTGGAGGCCAGTGAAATGGCAACAACAGTTTCTGGCTTTGCAAATAAAAAATCAACAGTCGTTTATAACCCTGACTGGCACAAAGGTGTGCTTGGAATTGTTGCATCCCGCCTAGTTGAAAACTATTACAAGCCAACTATCGTTTTATGCCGCTCAAACGGCTTTATTACCGGTTCGGCAAGAAGCATTCCGGGTTTTGACCTCTATGACGCAATAGAAAATTGCTCTGATCTTCTTGAGAATTTTGGAGGGCACATGTATGCAGCAGGGCTGACTCTTAAAGAGGAAAATTTTGAGCTGTTCAGCCAAAGATTTGAGGATTTTGTGGCATCTAAGATAACTGCCGAGATTCTTACTCCGGTTATAAATATTGATACATATCTTGATTTCAAACAGATTACTCCAAGATTCTTCAATGTTTTAAAGCAGTTCCAGCCTTTTGGTCCGGGTAATCTCTCACCTGTATTTATATCGGAAAGGGTTTATGATAATGGAAACGGGAGAAAAGTGGGCTCTGAATCGGGGCACCTTAAACTGGAGTTAATTCAGGAAGATGACTTCCACAGACATATATCAGCAATAGCCTTCAACAGGTCTGAACATTTTGAACACCTTAAATCAGGAAATCCGGTAGATATATGTTATTCGATTGCAGAAAATTACTACAGAGGGATTGCCAATCTGCAGTTAAGAGTGAGAGATATCAAGCTTATAGAAGACCCTATCTAGCCACAAAACTAAAGCAGAGTTATAATTTTGCCAACAACCTCGCTTATTGTGAGGTTATCTACATTTACAACCGCCTTTGAAACATCGAGATAGCCAGCCTCTCTTACCGAAAGCATATCAAATATCTTTTCTGACATCTGCTCAGGAGTGAGGTTTTTCATTAGCGGCCTGCTCTTATGGCTTTTAATAATCCTGTTTTGTAAAGTTATTTCATTTGCCTTGAGATAGATGCAAAAAGTATTCTCTTTGATTAATTTTCTATTTTTTTCAGAAACCAAGGCTCCTCCACCAAGAGAGAGTACATGATTTTGATCTTTATTACCAGAGATAAATTGTTCAAGAGCCTCCTCTTCTACCTTTCTGAATTCAGCCTCTCCTTTGGTTGCAAAAAGAGTCTCAATTGTCTGAGAACATTTGTGTTCAATAATTTTATCAAGATCGGTATACTTGCAATATAAAAACAACGATAGCCTTTCGGCAATTGTGCTCTTACCTACACCCATAAAACCTGTCAGGGCAATTATCATAATCTTTAGTTTAGAAGAGGGTAGGCGATGGGTCTGTTTGATGAGGAGTATCAGTCTCTTTTTCAGTTGAATCCGGCTCGATTTCATCTGCAACATTTGAAAGATCACCTCCGTTTTCAATTATCTCAATATTACTCTCCTTTTGAAGAGGTTCGATAAATGCAACGTTTCCAACTTCGAATGTAGTGATTCTCTTTCCCTTTGCCCTAAAGCTCTTGCATGCAATAAACTCATCGGCATCAATAACTTCAGCCATGCGTTTATGGTGTTTGCCGGTAAAGTTAACCTCTATCCGAGGATACCTGTCCGAGGATATTGCAACCATGTATGAACCGGGAGAGTCACCTATAAAAAGTTGTACAGTATTGTCATTTGGTTCGAAGCAGAATCTTTTGAGATAGAACGAAGACTGTTCTCCATCAAAGTATAATGCAGTATAAATCTTGTGATAATCAAGCTTTTCTATTGAAAAAATATCTCCCTGATATCTGTTGCTCAGATCAAAGTTTGTGGTGTAGTATTCACCGTTTTTGCAAATTACCAAAATGTGGTCATCTGCCAGGAACTCACCCAGAAACTGACCTCTGGAATCGGTGTTAAGTCTGTTGATGTCAAGATCAAACCAAATAGACTGACCCCCGAATTGTGAAATCCCCTTTGACTTAAGCTGTATCTTATGGATAGGATTTTTACTCAGAATATTACCCATAGAGCCTCTGCCTTTTATAGCAAGCGCAGCAAAATCGAATTCAAAAATGAGCTTTTTGAGTTTAGGCCGAGGCTTTAAAAAGATCTTAAGAACCTCTGCTTCGCCATTAGGATTTGAGGTAAACCAGAGAACCTGACTGCCCTCTTTTCCCTGTGACAGGTCGTACTCCTTATCTCTTGTAACACCGGTCACAGCAAATCGCTTTACAAAAACCTCACCCCCCTTGCCATTACGATATACAGCGTTGTAAATGGTTCTCTCATCATTTCTGATAAATACCCCTACATGAATAATATCTCTGCCCACAAATTGTTTCTCTGCAATCCTGGAAACAGAGTATTTGCCATTTTTGAGGAAGACTATAATATCATCAATATCCGAACACTCGCAGACAAATTCTGCATTCTCATCCCTTTTGAGATCCATTCCCACAAAACCCTCTGTGCGATTTACATATAATTTTGCATTGGCCGCAACAACCTTGGTCGCATGAATGGTTTCGAAACTACACAGCTCTGTTTTTCTGGGGTATGCAGCCCCGTATTTTTTCTTAAGCTGAGTGTAATACTTAATGGTGTATTGCGTAAGGTGTTCAAGGTTGTAATTAACCTCTTCCATCTCAGCCTCAATTTTTAAGATGGCATCTTCCAGTTGCTTGACGTCAAACATAGAAATTTTCCTAACCGGCTTCTCTACCAGTTTAAGAACATCTTCCCTTGTAACTTCCCGTTTTAGATTCTTCTCATATTTTTTAAGCTCTTCCTCAACAGTCGCAAGCTGATCCTCCCAACTTTTGGCATCCTTCTCAAGTAACCGGTACACCCTCTCTTCAAAGAAAATCTTCTCCAAAGATGTGTAGTGCCAGTTATCATTCAACTCTGCAAGACGAATATCAAGTTCCATCTTGAGAA
This sequence comes from Bacteroidales bacterium, assembly GCA_030695025.1. Classification (GTDB taxonomy): domain Bacteria; phylum Bacteroidota; class Bacteroidia; order Bacteroidales; family UBA932; genus Bact-08. Next base: position 37,423 of record JAUYTX010000093.1, read on the forward strand.
GCGATCTTGTTTTGTCGGTATTGTGCCTGAGTATAACATCTACCCCTATGAAATGAGGATTGTTTTCTACAATAACACAGGCATTTGGCGAAATTGAAGTTTCGCACTCGGTGAATGCATAGAGAGCATCTATCGTTTTGTCAGGAGAGACATCGTTGTGAAGATGAACAACAATCTCTGCACCATCAGAAGTATTGTCGTCAACTTTACGGATTTTAATCTTTCCCTTATCGTTTGCCTTAAGTATTGATTCTATGAGCTTAGAGGTTGTCAGTCCGAAAGGCAACTCTGTTATTACAAGCGTTTTTTTATCAAGTTTTGAAATTCTTGCCCTGACTTTAACCGCGCCACCACGTAACCCCAGGTTGTATTTGCTGCAGTCTGCCAGTCCACCGGTAGGAAAATCAGGATAGAGTTCAAAGTCCTCCCCTTTAAGATAGGCAACAGAAGCATCTATTAGTTCGTTGAAGTTATGAGGAAGTATTTTAGAGGCAAGTCCTACGGCAATACCCTCAACCCCCATTGTAAGCAGAAGAGGAAACTTTGCCGGAAGGCTAACCGGTTCCTGGTTTCTTCCGTCGTACGACTTCATCCAACCTGTGGTCTTGGGATTGAAAAGGACTTCGTTTGCGAATTTAGTCAGACGAGCCTCAATATAACGTGGAGCAGCTGCACTGTCACCGGTAAGTGTGTTACCCCAGTTACCCTGACAGTCAACCAGAAGGTCTTTCTGCCCAATCTGCACAAGAGCGTCACCTATTGATGCATCACCATGCGGATGGAACTGCATGGTGTGACCTATAATGTTGGCAACCTTATTGTACCTGCCGTCATCCATTCTTTTCATAGAATGGAGTATCCTCCTCTGAACAGGCTTAAGACCATCATCAATATGTGGAACGGCTCTTTCGAGAATTACATAAGAGGCATAATCGAGGAACCACTCTTTGTACATCCCGGTTATCTTGTACCTTTTGTCTCCCTCGTTTATGAGTTTATCATACTTACTGCTCTCGGCCGTATCTTCAGAAATTTCCAAAGGTTCTTCCGCCTCGAAATCGAAATCAAGATCTGGGTTGCTCATTTTTTAATAAAAAAAATCTATCTAATCCTGGATGTACCCGAATTGTCTGAGTTTTCTGTCGTCTTCGCGCCAATCGGGATTTACTTTCACAAATATCTGTAAAAATACCCTTTTTTCAAAAAAGGTTTCCATATCTTTTCTGGCCAGCGTTCCAATTCTTTTAAGTGCTTCACCACCTTTGCCAATGATAATTCCCTTCTGGGAATCTCTTGTGACATAGATGATTGCCTCGACATGATATATATCTTCTGACTCTTTAAATGCCTCTATAACAACTTCTGTGCAGTATGGCACCTCCTTGGAATAGTGCAATAGAATCTTTTCGCGGATTATCTCACTCGCAAAAAACCGGAGGTTTCTGTCTGTAAACTGATTTTTATCATACCAAGCCTCATTTTCTGGTATCAGCTCCAAAATCCTGTTAAAAATCGCATCCAGATTGAATTTCTCCTGTGCAGAAATTGGAAATATCTCGGCATTTGGCAGAATTTCGCGCCATGCATTGTATATCTCTTCAAGCTCTGCCTGATTACTCAAGTCTATTTTATTGATTACAAGAAGAACCGGGGTTGATATATCTTTAAGGCGGTTGATGAAGTCAAGGTTTTTTTTACTCTTCTCAACTACATCGGTAACATACAATATAACATCAGCGTCTGAAAATGCAGAGCGTACAAAACTCATCATACTCTCTTGCAATTTGTAGTTAGGCCGTAAAATACCCGGAGTATCGGAATATACAATCTGATAATCCTCTCCGTTTACAATGCCCATTATACGGTGTCTGGTTGTTTGAGCTTTGGCTGTAACAATTGACAATCTTTCGCCAACCAGAGCATTCATAAGCGTAGATTTGCCAACATTTGGGTTTCCCACTATGTTGACAAATCCTGACTTATGATTTTTTTTAGTTTCCGGAGAACTATTCATAGGCACCCATCTTTAGAAGAGATACTTCTACATCGGTAAGAAAGCGCCACTGTCCTCTTTTAAGGTTCTTTTTGGTAAGCCCAGCAAAAAAGACTCTGTCAAGTTTCTTAACCTTATATCCAAGGTGTTCGAATATTCTTCTCACAATCCTGTTTTTACCCGAGTGAATCTCAAGACCAACCTGACTGTTCTCTCCATCAACATAGGAAAGAGCATCTGCGTGAGCCTCTCCATCTTCAAGGTTAACACCCTTAAGAATCAGATCAAAATCTGATCCGGAAAGATTTTTATCAAGATGGACATGGTATATTTTCTTTTGCATGTTTGACGGATGAGTAAGCTTCTCTGCCATTTCTCCATCGTTTGTCAGCAATAGTACACCGGTAGTTGATTTGTCAAGGCGGCCAACAGGGAATACCCTCTGGCTGCATCTGCCTTCAATCAGGTCCATAACGGTTTTATCAGCATTGGGATCAGACATTGTGGTTACAAAGTCTTTAGGTTTATTCATAACAATGTAAACCTTCTCTTCTCCCTTAAGCCTCTCTCCGTTGAATCTTATATCGTCGTTATGTGAAACTTTTATTCCAAGTTGAGTTACAATTTCACCATTTATAGAAACCAATCCTGCCTCAATATATTCGTCAGCCTCTCTTCTTGAGCATACGCCCGAATTTGCAATAAACTTGTTTAGTCTAATGTTTCCGGTGTCCGGTTTATATACACCAGGAGTTGCTTTGCTCTTTCTGACTCTCATTTTTGGAGTACGATCACTCACAAATGAGTCCTCGTCAAAAAATGATTTGTGCTGACCTTCGACATAAGGTTTGCGTTCTGTTTCGTAAGGTTTTTGTTCTCCATCAAAAGGTTTTTGTTCCCCTTCGAAAGGCTTATGCCCTCTTACAAATGGTCTACGCTCTCCATCGAATGGCTTACGATCTCTGTCATATGGTTTACGCTCTCCATCGAATGGCTTACGATCTCTGTCATATGGTTTACGCTCTCCATCGAATGGTTTGCGCTCTCTGTCATATGGTTTACGAGCAGCATCGTATGGTTTACGCTCTCTGTCAAACGGTTTACGCTCTCTGTCGTACGGTTTACGCTCTCCATCAAACGGTTTGCGTTCCCTGTCATACGGTTTACGCTCTCCATCAAATGGTTTACGATCTCTGTTGTAAGGTTTACGCTCTCCATCGAATGGTTTGCGCTCCCTGTCGTACGGTTTACGCTCTCCGTCAAACGGTTTGCGTTCTCTGTTGTACGGTTTACGCTCTCCGTCAAACGGTTTGCGTTCTCTGTCGTACGGTTTACGCTCTCCATCAAATGGTTTGCGTTCTCTGTCGTACGGTTTACGCTCTCCATCAAATGGTTTGCGATCTCTGTTATACGGTTTACGCTCTC
>JAUYTX010000015.1 GCA_030695025.1 Bacteroidales bacterium
TTTCCTTTCAATATTTGAAACCAACCCCATTCCTGTGTCAATAGATTTGTTTTTGAAGGCCCGTTACCTTGAGCCGGACTCTTTAAAGGGTGTTGAGACAAAATTAGCAAAAATCGAAGGTATAGAAGAGGTTGTCTATCAAGAGTCTCTTATTAAGACAATTAACGAAAACATGGAGAAGGCCGGCTATGTAGTAGGAGTCTTTATATTACTTCTTCTTTTTATCTCGTTTGTACTCATAAACAATACAGTCAGGCTTAACCTTTATGCCAAAAGGTTTATCATTCATACGATGAAACTTGTAGGCGCAAGAAGATCTTTCATAAGAAGGCCATTGCTTGTAAGAGCTTTTGTACAGGGGCTTATTTCTGGGCTTCTCTCTGTATCAATTCTTTCGGCAGGAGTTTATGTTGTTTACAAAGATGTGCCGGAGCTTTTCAACATTCTGGATTTTAAAATGGTAGCAGCAGTTTTTGCTGGCGTAGTATTACTAGGAATACTGCTTTGCCTTTTCAGTACATTCATTATAGTAAGCAGGCTCGTCTCTATGTCGGGCGATGATATTTATTATTAAACTAAACTTTTTGACAATATGGATTCAGGAAAATTTGCAATTCCCTATAAAAACCTGATTTATGTGCTGGCCGGACTGGCACTGATGATTATCGGATACGCCCTGATGACTGGCGGCGGAACAGACGATCCAAACATTTTCACCGGGGAGCAGATGTTCAGCTTCAGGCGCATAGTGCTTGCACCTCTCTTTATTCTGGCAGGATTTGCTGTAGAGATATTTGCAATTATGCACAAACCTAAAGCTAAATGACTTTTTTAGAGGCACTCATTCTGGGGTTGGTTCAGGGTCTGACCGAGTTTCTACCTGTTAGCAGCAGCGGGCATCTTGCAATCGGAAAAGAGCTGTTGGGCATAGAGGCACAAAATCTCTCTTTTGAGATTGCAGTACATGCCGCTACAGTACTAAGTACAATTGTAGCATTCAGGAAAGATATTCTCTCGCTGATAACCTCTTCATTAAAATTACAGTACAATAAAGAGAGTTCTTATATTTTGAAGATTGCACTTAGCATGGTGCCTGTTCTTATAGTTGGACTTTTTATGAAGGAGAGGGTCGAGGCAATTTTTGGTTCAGGTCTTTTAATCGTTGGAATATGTCTGCTTTTAACAGCATCGCTTCTTGCCCTGTCCCAGTATGTAAAAGCCAGAGAGAACGAAATTAAATATTCCAATGCCTTTTTAATAGGAGTTGCACAGGCATTTGCCGTACTACCCGGCCTTTCCAGATCGGGTGCAACTATTTCTGCCGGACTTCTGATGGGAGTTAAAAGAGAGGAGATTGCAAAATTCTCCTTTCTTATGGTTTTGGTACCTATTCTAGGAGAGAGTTTCCTTGAGCTTATTTCGGGAGGATTCTCTACTGTTGAATCGGGCATAAACCCATACTCTCTTTTTGCAGGTTTTACCGCCGCTTTTATTTCCGGTCTTTTTGCATGTAAGGTCATGATTTCGCTGGTAAAAAGAGCCCGCCTAACCGGATTTGCAATCTATTGCGCTGTTATTGGGCTGTTAAGCATAGCCTACTCAGCTTTATATTAGACCACTATGTCTAAAAACCTTCATATATTTTTATCCGATGTTCACCTGGGGCTTAAAGCCTTTGATCCTGTAAAAAGAGAGGCAGCATTTGCTGATTTTCTGAACAATCTTCCTCAGGAGACAGAAGCACTTTATCTGTTGGGAGATATTTTTGACTTCTGGTACGAATATAAATATGTCATACCAAAGGGATTTACAAGAACGTTGGGTGCACTGGCCAACCTTTCGGACAGAGGCGTTAAGATTTTCTTTTTTAAAGGCAACCATGATTTATGGACCTTCGGCTATCTTGAAAAAGAGGTTGGGTTTAAAATTTTGGAAGATCCTACTGTTGTAGACATTGCCGGTGTAAAATTCTGCCTCGCTCATGGTGACGAGCTTGGTGATGAAAGGGGACAAAAATTCTTAAAGGGAATATTCAGAAACAGATTTCTGCAGGCGTGTTTCAGCTCTCTTCATCCGCGGTGGGCATTTGCAGTTGCGTTAAGGTGGTCAAGACATAACCGGCTTTCAAAGGGAGAACAGTTTAAATTCAGGGGAGATAAAGATCCCTTGTATAGGTTTGCTGTGGATTTTGAAAAAACCAATAAAGCTGACTACTTTATTTTTGGGCACATTCACACCCCGGGGAATACACAAACGCCTAAGGGCGCGGGTTTCTACATATTAGGAGAGTGGATACATGGTTGTGAGTATCTGATTTTTAATTCACAAACAAAGCTGCTTTCGTGGGCTAGTGCTAGAAAAGAGAGTAGTAGAGATAATCAAACGAACCTCTGTGATACATCTGAACAAGCTCTTCGGTAAGTTTATCTTCGCCAAACCTGTCATAAGGTTTTCTTAAATCAGATCCAAACAGTTTTGCGATTCCCTGCCAGAACCCTGCTGCAGCACCCCCCTTATAACCTCTGATTAGAGAGTAAGAGCTTTGGCCAATTTCGCGGTCAATTAGTTTAAGAAGCAACCTCCCCTGAGAGATTGTCATTTTTCTAAGAGGTTTCTCAAATTCGTTAAAGAGCTGGGACTCGAAGCTCTTGATATATTTCTCCCTCTCCCTTACAGAGAATTTCTTGCTGTTCATAACACTGTCAGCCTCCAAAATCTTCTGTTTTGCTATAAGGGCATAGGGATATGTCTTTCTGAAATTGTAGACAAGTCTGTAAAACTCTCTCCACTCCTTACCCTTCATTTTATTCTTATCCCATGCAAAGTGGTAAACGGCAGCCAGATTAATTTGAAATACCGTGTCTTTCCCCTCAATTTTGTAGCCAACCTTGTAGCTCTCATCCTGAGAGTAAAGAAATGACTGAAAAACAGGAGCAATAAAAAACAATATAAAATATAGGAGCAGCCTCTTCATAAAAACAAAATTACCTCTTTGAGCCATCATGTTCAAGAATTAGACCAAAAACACTATATTTGATGAAAATCTTAAACTATGCTCTCTTCCGTTTACGGTCCCTGGACCTTATTTACCGATCTGGGGATTATTTTTGCGCTTTTACTTGCCGGTAAACTTATCCGGGTTAAGGTAAAATTTATTCAAAAACTGTTTATTCCCCCATCGCTTATTGCCGGTTTTCTGGGTTTGGCGTTAGGACCCAATGGATTTGGGTTATTACCATTCTCCGGACAACTGGGCACCTATGCCGGAATTCTTATTGCGCTCGTTTTTGCAGCTCTTCCTCTCTCCTCTCCCAAATTTTCATTTAAAGAGGTTGCAGGCAGGGTAGGCCCTATCTGGGCTTATGCACAATTGGGTATGCTCATTCAGTGGGCTGTGATGGGCCTCTTCGGACTATTTGTACTTAATTTTATATGGCCGCAGCTGAATCCTGCTTTTGGAGTAATGCTTCCAACCGGTTTTTACGGAGGTCACGGAACGGCTGCAGCAATAGGAAGCGCCTTTGAAGGGCTTGGATGGGACGAGGCAAAAAGCCTTGGAATGACCACTGCAACAACAGGTGTTGTTGTTGCAATAATTCTGGGGCTAATAATGGTGAAATGGGCTGCTGCCAGGGGAGAGACAAAATTTATAAAAGATTTTTCTGATTTGCCTGACGATCTCAGAACCGGACTTATTCCTGTAGAGAAAAGGGAGAGTGCGGGACAGGTAACCACATCTTCAATTTCTATTGATTCGCTTGCTTTTCACCTAGCCTTTGTATTTGTGGTCGCTCTGATTGGATATCTGTTAAGCCAGGGGGTGAAATATTACTACCCAAAACTTGAGATTCCTGTTTTTTCTGCCTCTTTCATTGTCGGGTTGATTTTCAAAAAAATATTTGATGCCACAAAAGTCTCAGACTATATATGCCCCAATCAAACATCCCGACTGAGCAGCACCTTTACAGACCTTTTGGTTGCATGCGGAGTTGCCTCTATTCAGCTCAGTGTTGTGGTTAAATATGCTGTCCCTTTAATAATTCTAATTTTAACAGGCATTGCTGTTGTCTGGCTGATAACATTCTATCTGGGCAGAAGATTATGTAAAACCTACTGGTTCGAGAGATCTATTTTTGCCTGGGGATGGTGGACAGGTACCATGGCAATGGGAATTGCTCTTATTAGAATAGTTGACCCCAAAATGGAGAGCAAAGCGATGGATGACTATGCGCTTGCCTATCTTCCTATTGCACCGGTTGAGATTTTGCTGATAACATTTGTTCCTGTAATGTTTGCCAGCGGTCTGGGTGCATGGATTCTGCTGGCAGCGTTAGTTGCTTCGGTATTCATAATAATTCTTGCAAAGAAAATGGGCTGGTGGATATCCCCGGCAAAGACCAAAGCTTAAACCCTTTTTTATATTAAAACGAAATGACATCTAATAATATCATTCAAAAAATTTCAGTATGCTTTGCGGTTGTTGCGCTTTCAACATCTGCTCTCTACTCTCAGTCTCTGGAGCAAAAAGCCTCACAAATTCATAAGAACTTCTTCACAATAGACACTCACAATGATACCGCATTGCATATAAACAACCCCGAAGCTGAGTACAGGGTTGCAAAGGGGCAGGTTACATTTCCCATGATGAAAGAGGGAGGCCTTGATGCTGCTCTTTTTGCAATTTATATCGGTCAGAAAGAGAGGGACGAAGAGTCCCTTTTGATGGCTACCCAATATGTGTCAGATAACCTGAGTAGATTTCGCAAATATGTCGAAGATTATAACGGCGTTTCCATTGCTTACAATTCGGATGATCTCCTCAGAAATAAAAAAGAGGGAATAACATCGGTTGTATTTGCAATTGAAAACGGGTATGCTATAGGTAAAGATATCTCAAACCTGGAAAGGTTCCGGGACATGGGTGTCAGAGCTATTACACTTTGCCATAATCTTAACAATGATATTTGCGATGCCTCTATAGATAAAGTTCCGGAACATAACGGATTATCCCCTTTTGGCGAGCTTGTTGTAAAAGAGATGAATCGCCTTGGTATTATAATAGATGTATCACACGCATCTACCGAATCAGTATTTGATATATTAAAAGTTAGTTCAAAACCCATAATGGCCAGCCATTCCGGAGTCTGGGCTATTAAAAACCATAACCGCAATCTTAAAGACGAAGAGATTAAGGCAATTGCGAAGGCTGGAGGGCTTATCCAGGTGGCAACAGGTAGATTTTTCCTGTCCGAATTGCCGAAAGAATCTGTAACCGTAGCCCACATAGCCGACCATATAGATTATGTAAAAAATCTCGTGGGCATTCAACATGTAGGAATTGGAACCGATTTTGACGGCGGTGGAGGAGTTGTTGGCATGGAAAATGTCTCAAAAATGAAAAACCTCACAATAGAACTTCTTAAAAGAGGTTACACCCCGGAGGAGCTTGAAATGTTCTGGGGAGGCAATTTTATTAAATTCTTGAAAGTTCAGAATTTGTAAAATATTTTCAACTTCCTTTTGCACATTTAAATTTTTTGGTATATTTGCATCCCGCTAAATACTTATTCAATATATCTATTTAGTTAAGGGATAGGGAATTAACCCTAAAAATTTTTTGACCAAAGCACACAATTATATTTACTGTTATCGTTAAACTGTAAAAAAAGCAATGTTACAACCAAAAAAAACCAAGTTCAGAAGGCAGCAGAAAGGCCGTATGAAAGGGATCGCACAGAGGGGAAATCAGCTCTCTTTTGGATCTTTCGGAATTAAAACTACAGCGGCGTGTTGGCTTACCGGACAACAGATCGAGGCTGCCCGTCAGGCCGTAGTTAGGTATATGAAGCGTGAGGGTCAGATCTGGATTCGCGTATTCCCCGACAAACCTTTTACCAAAAAGCCTGCAGAGGTTCGTATGGGTAAAGGAAAAGGTGCTCCGGAGGGATTTGTTTGTCCTATTACACCTGGTCGTATGATAATT
>JAUYTX010000018.1 GCA_030695025.1 Bacteroidales bacterium
GCCGCTCAGGGCAGGTGGCTGGAGGTCAGTTCTGTTTCAAACTTTGAGACATTCCAGTCCAATAGACTCAAACTTAGATATAAAGATGAAAATGGCAAGCCGCAACTTGCTCATACTCTAAACGGAAGCTCACTGGCTTTGCCAAGAATTCTTGCCGCTATTCTGGAAAATTATCAAACAGCAGATGGCATAGAGGTGCCTGAAGTTCTGAAACCTTACACCGGATTCTCAAAGATTGACTAATCAAAATATGAAACCTGATAAGGTTATACTAGGCATCGACCCCGGTACTCAAATGTTGGGGTGGGGAGTGATTGGTATTTACGGAAATAAAACCCATTATATTTCAATGGGAGTTTTTAATCTAAAAAAAGAGATTGACCATTTTTCAAAAATTGCCTCTGTTTACAGGGAGGTTGACGCACTAATAATCAAATATAAACCGGACGAACTTGCCATTGAGGCTCCTTTCTACGGAAAAAACATTCAATCGATGCTTAAACTGGGTAGAGCCCAGGGTGCAGCGATATCAGCAGCTCTTAACCACAATATGCCTATTACTGAGTATGCCCCCAAAAAGGTGAAGATGTCTATAACCGGCAAAGGTGCTGCATCAAAAGAGCAGGTTGCGACAGTTCTTTTAAGTATACTGGCTGTTGAAGATAAACCGGGTTCATATGATGCTACCGACGGCCTTGCTGTTGCTTTCTGTCATTGTTTAAACAGGTCATCACTCATAAATGAATCGACAGTAAAATCAAGCTTATCCGGAACTTCAAAGGGGAAAGCCGGGGGTAGCTGGGATGCCTTTGTAAAAAACAATCCTTCCAGAATAAAATAATTTCAAATTTTCTGCAACCATATTTAACTTTTGGCTGTTTTAACAGTCAAATAAATGTTTATTGGCAAAACATAATAATTGTAACTAAATAATAGATATGAAATATACTAAACAGATTTTTCTTTCACTTTTTCTGATTTTTCTAATTAATGGTATAACTACCGCACAGACAAGAGATTATAGAGTAAGGGGTACACTGATAGATAGTGTAAGAAATGAAGCAGTAGAATTTGCAACAGCCTCCGTCACACCAAAAGGTACAACTACACCTACAAAATATGCACTCTCCGACAGCAAGGGAAAATTTGAAATTATCGGTGTAACAGCCGGAGATTATACTCTGAAAATTGAGTACATGGGATATAATACCGTAGAAAAGGAGATCTCCGTTTCTGCACAGAGGGTTATTGAGTTAGGAAACATTGGGATGATTGAGCGATTAAATATGCTTGAATCGGTAACTGTCTCTGCTCTTGGAAATCCTATTATAGTCAAAAAGGATACGATCGAATACAACGCATCCTCATTTAAAACTACAGATAATGATATGCTTGAGGAGCTTCTCAAGAAACTTCCCGGAATAGAGATTTCGGCTGATGGTAAAATAACGGCTAATGGTAAAGAGATCAATAAGATAATGGTTGACGGTAAGCCATTCTTCTTAAATGATCCCCAGTTGGCTACAAAAAATTTACCTGCCAACATTATCGAAAAGGTAAGAGTTGTTGAAAGACAATCAGATCAGGCCAGATTTACAGGGATAGATGACGGGAACGAAGAGACGGTGATAGATCTCTCTATAAGACCGGGTATGATGAATGGTTGGTTTGGTAATACAACTGCCGGATATGGTACTGAAGACAGATTTCAGGCTGCCGGCATGGTTGGAAATTTCACTCAAAAGAGCCAGATAAGCATAATCGGTAATGGAAATAACACAAATAACAGAGCATTTTCTGATCTGGCCGGTGATATGATGAGAACAATGAGAGGTTCTATGGGTGGAGGCAGAACTACCGGAGGAGGAGGTGGAGGAGGAGTAAGGATAGGTGGTACCACTCTAAGCTTTGGTGGCAGTGGAATTTCAACATCATGGATGGGGGGAGTCAATGCGAACACCGAACTTAAAGGCGGTAAATTAAAGATCGGGGGTAACTACTTTTACGGAAGCAATGATAATATTGCAGAGGGCACCAGGGTAAGGCAGAATTTTCTTCCTGACAGCAGTTTCTTTAACAGAGATACAAGTAGAACTCAGAATGTTTCAGAAAATCACAGAGTTGCACTCGAATTGGAGTGGACAATTTCAGATAAGACATCAATCATATTTCGCCCAAATGTTAGTATAGGTACAGGAAGATTTGAGGAGAGAAGAGACTTTTCAACAGATGGACTTAACAGAACAAAAATCAACGATGGATTCAGTCTTTCTAGTGGTGACAACACATCTCAAAGTACCGGCGGAGAATTTTTGTTCAGACAAAGACTTGGTAAACCGGGAAGGACATTCTCAGTAAACATGAATTACAACTATTCCAATAATGATCTTGATGGAAGAAACATATCAGAAACCAATATCTACGGAAATAGACCATCTGTAACACAGATTAATCAGAGGTTTGATCTCAACAACAACTCCTACTCCTTAAGTGCAAGGGCTTCATATACTGAGCCACTTGGAAAAAATTATTTTATGGAATTGGCATACAGGTATCGTTACAGCAGTAGCAGTTCAGAAAAAGAGGCATTTAACTATAATGAAATAACTAACAGATGGGATATTTACGACAGTACATATTCAAATTCTTTTAACAATATATTTATATCCCAACAGGCTGAGATCAATATTAGAAAAAATGAAGATAAATACAGCTATGTAATTGGATTCAATGTTCAGCCATCTTCAACTGAAAGTACAGGAGGTGTTAATAATATCTCAAGAGATGTTGTTAACTACTCACCTTCTGCTCAATTTGACTACAGATTCTCTGATGCAAGCAACATGAGAGTGCGTTACAGAGGTAATACAAGACAGCCTTCGATTAACCAATTGCAGCCAGTTCCCGATAACTCAAATCCTCTCTATATTCCCCTGGGTAATCCCGACCTGATGCCTGAATTTGAGCATAGTATGTGGGTTGAATTCCGGGATACAAAAAGAGAGACATTCAGATCGTTAAATGTCAGTCTTGGTGGAAATTATACAATGGACAAAATTGTTAATAAAACCTGGTATGATGATGGTGGAGTACAGTATAGTGAACCTGTAAATGAGAGTGGAGTATATTCAATGTATGCAAATATGATGTACAGTACACCAATCAAAAAATCGAAGTTCTATGCCTCATCAAATACAAGAACCTCATTTAATAACGGTATAAACTACTCGAACGGATTGAGAAACCGCACTCAGAGCCTCTCGTTGACAGAGTTTGTCAGACTTTCGTACAGAGGTGACAAAATTGAAACCGGTATTGGAGGAAGAGCTTCATACTCATATGCCTGGTATACAATTGAGCAGACCACCAAACCGGGTACCTGGACCAACTCAGTTAATATGTATGCAAACTGGACATTGCCAAAAGGTTTTAACCTTGTTACTGACTTTGATTACAAATATTACATTGGATTTGGAGAAGGTTACAATGAACCCTCTGCAGTATGGAATGCTGAAATTTCAAAGCTGATGATTAAGAATGCAGCCACTTTAAGACTAAAGGTCTATGATATTCTTAATCAGTCAAAAAATATGTGGAGAACCACAACTGATAACTATATTGAGGATGTTCAGAACAATACACTTCAGCAGTACTTTATGCTAAGTTTCACTTTCAGATTCGGTAAATTCGGATCAAGCAGGGGAGACTCCGGCAGACCGCAGCAATTCAGAGGTAGCGGATTTGGCAGATCTCACATGGGAGCGTTTTAATCGTTTTTTGACGCAGAGAAATTTTTCCACTTCTCAATAACATTTTTTAAATCTAATGGGATTTCATTTTCGAAAAACATCCGGTGCCCTGTCGCCGGATGTATAAATCCCAGGGTTTTTGCATGAAGTGCATGACGGGGCATTATCTCAAAACAGTTTTCAACAAATTTTTTGTATTTGGCGTAGAGGGGACCTTTTAAAATCTTATCCCCACCGTATCTGTCGTCATTAAAAAGCGGATGTCCCAGGTAGTCCAGATGAACCCTTATCTGATGTGTTCTGCCGGTTTCAAGTATGCATTCAGTGAGGGTAGTATAACCAAATCTCTCAATGACTCTGTAATGAGTGATTGCGTGTTTGCCAGATGACCCATCAGGGAATACTTTGAAACGCATCCTGTCGTTCGGGTCTCTTCCGATATGACCTGTTATAGTTCCACTATCCTCCTTAATGTTGCCCCATACCAGAGCGACATATTTTCTTTCAATTGAGTGGTCAAAGAATTGCTTTGCAAGTGCAAGTTGTGACTTATCATTTTTTGCAACCAGCAATAGTCCTGATGTATTTTTGTCAATACGGTGAACCAGAATACCCATTCTCTCATCATCGGCGTCAGCCGGTTGGCTGATTCCCAGGTGAAAGGCGAGTGCATTTACAAGTGTTCCGGAAAAGTGACCGTGGCCGGGGTGTACCACCAGACCCGCAGGTTTGTTAACCAATAGCAGATCTTCATCTTCATATGGAATTTCAAGCGGTATATTCTCTGGTTTTACCTCAAAACCTCTTCTTTCATAGGGCATTACAATAGTAACAACATCGTGGGGCTTAACTACGTAATTTGCCTTTACTGTTTTACCGTTTACAAGCACATAGCCTGCGCTGATTGCAAGTTGTATCCTGTGCCTGGAGGTTTTCTCCATACGGGAGGTAATAAATTTGTCAACTCTGAGCTGACTCTGCCCTTTATCAGAGACATATCTGAAGTGTTCAAAAGAGCCTACTGAATCCTCCTCTTCACCTGCATCATAATCATCTTCAATGCCATCTGCATCGGTATAAATCTCTTCTAGCTCTTCCTTCATAAGGGATCAGTTCTTTTTAGTCTCCACAATTTTTGTTTTGTCTGTACTAAGTATCAGATCTACTCTGCTTCCCAAAATGTAGGAGAGACGGTCAGTTGGCTCGGGGTACTGTTTTATTACAAAGCTCGAAATAGTATCAGAGTAACTTTTAACAGACTCGTCAAATGTTAATCTGCCTATATTTAATGAGTTGTCGATTATTATATCTTTTGCTGTTACAAAAGAAAATCCTGTAACTGAAGGTATTGATGTCATGTTATTGTATGAACTAAGGCCGAGTTCAAGGTCAATATCGCTCTCTGTCTCGATGGCAGAACCGGGTGAAATGATCTGCCCTTTATACCTTTGCGACAAAACATTATTTGTTGCCATATCATTAACATAAATTAGCCTTCCCACATTGAGCTGTCTGGCTGTAAGTTCTGCCTTTGCCTGGCGGAGAGAATATCCTGTAACCGAAGGCATGTAAACTTTTTTAGGTTGCAATGAGTTTATGGTCAGCAATATTCGTCTGTTTCTCTTCACATAGCTCCCTGCTTGCGGATTCTGTCTGAAAATTATTCCTCTTCCCATTCTTGGCAGAAAGACAGAATCTGTCACCTCTAATCTTAGATTTGCTGTGGATGCTGCTTTAATGGCATCTTCCATGGTCAGTCCTGCAAAATCAGGTACCTCAAGCTCCTGGTTATGACGGGTAATGAGTTTCAGGAATAAAATGAGGAGTATCAGTATTAAAATAACCACACCCGCGGCTTTTAACAGATTTTTAATAATCCAGTTATCTTTTTTCATAAATGAAAAGTTTGAACAAAATTACAATTTTTTTGTGACCTTATTGTAGAAACTGTCTCTCTCAACAGCTTTGTATCCGCACCCGGCAGCAATTCTCTCAAGATCACCGGCTGTCATATTGGGATTCTTCTCTCCTGATCCTGCCATGCTGTAAATTTTTGTACTGTCGTTTATAGTTCCGTCTATGTCATCGGCCCCGTAAAGAAGCGATAACTGGCAAAGTTTTTTGCCTAGCATGGGCCAGTATGATTTGATGTGAGGTATGTTGTCAAGTACAACTCTTGAAATAGCAAATGTCTTTAGAATTTCAATAAAGCTTGCCTCTCCCAGATGCGACATTGGGTTATTTGCTGCCTTATAGAGCAGGGGAATAAATGCGTCAAAGCCTCCGGTTTTATCCTGTAGATCTCTTAGGGCAATCATATGGTCTATTCTGTGAGCGCGACTCTCTATGTGCCCGAAAAGCATTGTTGCATTACTCCTCATCCCTATGTTATGTGCTGTTTTGTGTATCTCAAGCCATCTATCCCCATTAGCTTTATCGGGACAGATCTGTTTCCTGATTTCTGGCGCAAATATTTCAGCCCCTCCGCCGGGTAGGGCCGCAACACCCCTGTACTTTAAGTCAGATAGTATCTCTTGAATTGATTTTTCTGAACTTTTGGACATATCATCAATCTCAACCGCTGAGAATGCTTTAATAGCAACATCTGATGGCAGAACCTCCCTGACCGCCTCAATAACAGAATAATAGTAAGTGTAATCTTTCCCTGGGTGAACGCTTCCAACAATATGAACTTCAGTCATTCCGGGCTCATATTTTTCGTTGCAATAATCTTTAATCTCCTGAATGTTCATTGTCCAGGCACCTGTTTCGGTGTCGCACTCTCTTCTGTATGAGCAAAACTTGCATCTGTGTATGCACACATTGCTTGGTTCAAGGTGGAAGTTTCTGTTATAAAATACAGAATCACCATTTATGCTTTTACGAATTTGAGTAGCCATCGAAGACAGGGTATTCATATCCTGAATTTCCCATAGCGCCATGGCCTCATCTCTCCCGATTCTTCCTCTCATTTTTAGTCCAAATATAACAAAAAAGACGCTCAAGGCGCCTTTAATCGTGTATCGGTAGTAATCTCTCTTTTTAGAAACGATCTTCAGATGATACTGTTAGTTTTTTGCGGCCACGACGGCGACGGGCTGCAAGTACCCTGCGTCCGTTAGGTGTAGACATACGCTCACGAAAGCCGTGTTTGTTGCGACGCTTGCGCAGTGATGGTTGAAAAGTGCGTTTCATAATATGTATACTGTATTTATTATAATACTTAAAAAAGGGAGTGCAAAGATAAATAAAATGTTTTTAATAGCAAATATTTATACTATCGTTTGATAAATATTAAGCTTTTTTCAATGAACCACTCCTCTTCGAACCACTCCGATATTTCGGTTTTGGAGAATTTATTCATTGGAATTCTCAACTTTTCTGCAGCTGCAGCCATCTCTTCATTCACCTCACCCCCTTTAAGATAAAAAATTCCTCTGTTTATGCCGTCAATGCTTCCCTTTTCGATTTTATTCCAGACCCAGGGAATGAAAGAGGAGAGATCTGTTACTGCTCTTGATACAACAAAGTCAAACACTCCTTCAGTCTCGTCTGCTCTCATTCTGATGGCATTAACATTTTTAAGCCCAAGAGCATCTTTAACCTCGTTTACAACCTTTATCTTTTTGAGTATAGAATCGCAAAGTGTAAAGCTGGTTTCCGGAAACATAATCGCAAGGGGAATTCCTGGAAATCCGCCACCTGTACCTACATCAAGAACCCGTGATTTGGCGGGGAACTTAACTCTCTTTGCAATTGCCAGTGAGTGTAAAACATGATGAAGATAGAGGTTCCCTATGTCTTTTCTGGATATTACATTAATCTTCTGATTCCATTCGCTATAAATGGGAAACAGCGAAACAAACATCTCTTTTTGTCCCTCTGTAAGGTCGGGGAAATATTTTGTAATTAACTCTTCCATATATCATTCAATAATTTTTTGGCCCTGCTGACTCTTGTTTTAACTGTATTTAATGGAATGTTCAGCTCCTTGGCAATCTCTTCCAGGGGATATTCATGGATAAATCTGAGCTCTGAAATTTTTCTATACTTTAAATCAAGATTTTGAATCGACTTAATTAGATTTTCAATAGCCTGATCATTAATCATGTTCTCCTCGGGACTTGGAACAGTACTCTCAATATCGGGAGCAGTACTCTCTTGTCCGGTGGAACTTGATGTTACCTGAGGGATCTTTCTTTTTTTATGGAAATCAAGGGCTGTATTCTGGGCAATAGTATATAGCCATGTCGAAAATGCATATTTGAAATTGTATGCTTCAAGATATCTGAAACATTTGTGAAAGGTCTCCTGGCAAATATCTTCTGCATCCTGGGTGTTTGACACAATAGTAGAGATGTAGGATAAAACCGACTTCCTGTAATGGTTTACAATCTGGGTATATGCCTCCTGCCTGCCGCTGAGTGCCCTCTGTATCAATTCGTGTTCGTCAGTATCTGTAAACTTCATCCCTGTGATTTTTAATGAGCTTCCAGCCAGTTTTCGCCGTAACGGCAATCTACGGTTAGCGGTACCGAGAGTTCAATAACCCCCTCCATCTCCCGTTTGACAATAGTTGCAAGCCTCTGCTCTTCTCCGGGATATACATCAAAGACAAGCTCGTCATGTACCTGAAGAACCATTTTACTTTTAAGGTTGTTTTGCTGTATGCTTTCAAAAACCCTAATCATGGCAACCTTTATTATATCTGCTGCACTCCCCTGAATGGGTGCATTTACGGCGTTTCTCTCTGCCAGCCCTCTTACTGTCGGATTCTTTGAGTTTATGTCAGGCAGATACCTCTTTCTTCCATATAATGTTGTAACGTAGCCAATCTCTTTTGCCGACTGAATCATTTGATTCATATAGTTTTCAACCTGAGGATAGCTTGCAAAATATCCCTCAATTAGTTGCTTTGCCTCCTGTCTGGGTATGCCAAGCCTTTGGGAGAGGCCGAAGGCAGAAATTCCGTAAATAATTCCGAAATTGGCCACTTTTGCCCGATTTCTCTGTTCCCTTGTAAGCTGATCTTCAGGTACTCCAAATATTTTTGAAGCAGTTGCTGCGTGGATATCTTTACCTGCCCGGAAAGCATTAATAAATAGTGAATCTCCGCTCATATGTGCCATTAGCCTCAACTCTATCTGTGAGTAATCGGCAGACATTATCAGTCCGTTTTCGAAAGAGGGTACAAACGCTTTTCTAATCTCCCGGCCTCTTTCTGTTCTTATTGGAATATTCTGGAGATTGGGTCTTACGGAACTCAGACGGCCTGTTGCAGTAAGTGCCTGGTTGTATGTTGTGTGAATTTTGCCTGTATCAGGTTGAATCAGGGTAGGCAGAGGGTCGATGTATGTTGAGAGAAGTTTCTTCAAATTTCTGAAGTCCAGAATTTTTGATATTACAGGATGGACATCAATTAGTTCAGAGAGTGTCTCTTCGTCTGTTGAGTAATTTTTCTTACTTGTCTTTTTTGCCTCTTTAACAAGCTTCAGTTTTTCATAAAGCAATATGCCGAGTTGCTTTGGGGAAGAGAGATTAAGAGACTGATCTCCTGATATTTCTCTTACAGATATTTCGGTCTCATTAAGCTCCTCTGTCAGTTGAAGACTGTACTCGGCAAGCATTTTACGGTCAATTTTAATGCCTTGGTACTCCATATCTGCCAATACCTCAATAAGGGGCATCTCTATAGTTTCGTACAGAGGCAATAAATCTCCGGATTTTAATTCGGGTAACAATTTATTGTAAAGAGGAATCATGAGTGAAGCCTCAGCATAAGCTTTTTCCAGCAGGGCCTCTTTGTCGTTTGAAGAATCGCTGAACAGATCTCTTGGCTGAACATTCTCTTCTTCTTCAAATTCATGATCAAGATAGCTTTTAGCCAGAATTTCAATTTTATGCGATCTCTCTGGCATTAAAAGATAATGCATTAGCTCAATATCTGCAAAATAGCCTCTGAGGTTTATATCGTATTGCTTCAGGAAGTTAATTATCTGCTTAATTTCGTAACCGCATTTAGTAATATTGCTGTTTTCCAGCAGCTCTTTTGCAGCAGCTCTCTCCTTACCTTCAGAGGGAATATATTGACAAACATAGCCTTCCGCTGCAATGACAAGACTCTTTTCAAATAATTTTATTCCCACCTGGGATCCCTTCTCTGCAGCACTCCGGAGTGTGCTAAAATCTGTAAGTTTCTGTTCTGCTTTTTCTTTTTTAATTTTTGGTTTCTCAGAGATGTTTATAGTGGGAGAAAAGCTATTCGAAGATGTAGAAAAGCAGAAAAGAGTCTCTAACTGTGGCAGCATTCTCTGAAGAGAACCAAATTCGTAATTGCCAAAAAGATTTTTTATTTTTTGAAAATCAGGTGTTTCAAGCTTAAGGCTCTCTTCGTTCCAGTTGATTTCAACATTTGTTTCAATGGTGACAAGCTTTCTGCTAAGATCGATGTATTCTTTAGCATCTTCAAATGCTACTTTTTGTTTCTCGGGGAGCTCACCAAGAGAGTTGTATATGTTATCTACTGACTTGTATTTATTTATAAGTTTTTTGGAGCTAACTTCACCTATGCCTCTTACTCCCGGGATATTATCGGAACTATCACCCCAGATTGTCAAGATGTCAATTACCTGTTTGGGGTCTTCAATATCATAAGTTTTACAGATATCATCTTTTGTTAGAATTTCAGCTTCACCACCATTTTTTCCAGGTTTGTACTGAAAAACAGAATCCGAAACGAGTTGACCATAATCTTTATCCGGTGTCACCATATAGACGCTGAACCCTTCTTGCGAAGCTTTTAACGCAATAGTGCCAATAACATCATCGGCCTCAAACCCCTCTTTCATCAAAACAGGGACTGAAATTGCCTCCATCATCTCTATCAAAGGTTCCAAAGCTGCTTTTATCTGCTCAGGTGTCTCACTTCTGTTGGCCTTATAATCAGGGAACATCTCGTGACGAAAAGTTTTTGCAGGAGGGTCAAATGCCACTGCAAAATGTGTTGGTCTCTCTTTTATAAGCAGTTCCAGTATCGTTTTTGTGAACCCGAAAAGAATTGATGTATCTGTTCCCTTGGAGTTAATCATGGGTCTTCGCAGAAAAGCGTAGTAAGACCTAAAGATTAGGGCGTGCCCGTCTATCAGGAGAAGTTTTTTCATCTCTTAATTATTGATTGTCCTCTGCAATCCACTCTACAAATGAGGTAGGAGTTTCATACAGTTTTACCGAAAATAACCTGACATCTGAAGGAAGATTACCTTCAATGGCATGAGCAAAATATAGTGCCAGATTTTCGCATGTAGGCTGAAAATCAACCACTACTACATTTGAATAGGCCACTGCAATCTCTCCAACAAGTGCAGAGTCGTTTCTTAATATCAAAGCGTGGTCAAACGGCTCAATAATTGCTTGGTTGACAATCTTTTTGAGTTCTGAAAAATCCATCACCATACCTGATTTTGGGTGATTAAGAGACTCGTTGGGTTTGCCTTTAACTGTTACAAACAGCCTGTATGAGTGACCATGTATGTGTCTGCACTTACCGTCGTAATCCTGCAGAGCATGTGCCCCCTCAAATCTGAACTCCTTGGTTACTCTTATAATTGACATACTTTTTTTGCAAAAGTATTAATATTTTTTATAAACTGAGAGGAAAAGGGAGTTACTAATTTTAATTATTAAAAGAATAATTCGGCTACTTAATTATAGTTTGTAATAAAAAAAATAACAAATAGAATTAAAATTTGATTTTCTCTTACAATTCAGTATTTTTGTAAAAATTAATCCAGGTTATGGCAATAAACATTCAAAACATTTTATCGGACAACGCAAAAAGTATGAGAAGGTCTGCTATCAGAGATCTCTTAAGCGTTGCCAACAGACCGGAGGTGATTTCATTTGCCGGTGGTTTTCCAAATCCGGACACCTTTCCGGTTGAGGATTTAAAAGAGATAATGATGGAGGTTTTAACGAATGAGAGCACCTCAGCTTTACAGTACGGACCAACAGAAGGTAACGGTAAGCTTAGGGAGATTCTTGCTCAGAGATACCGTGATCAGGGGCTCGACATCACTAAGGATAATGTAATGATAACAACATCGTCTCAACAGGCAATAGATCTGACATCCAGAATATTTATTAGCCCGGGTGATACTATTGTCTGCGGATTGCCTTCATACCTGGGAGCATTGCAGTCATTCTGGTCATATCAGGCAAAGCCCATAGGAGTTGAAAAGGATGAGGAACTTGAAACGGTCATAAGAACACTAATAGCAAGTGGAAGAAAACCAAAATTCATCTATACAATTCCTGATTTTCAGAACCCTTCCGGTATCACTATGAACCTTGAACAGAGAAAAATGGTTCTGAATGTTGCCAAAAAATATGATCTTTTAATAATTGAAGACAGCCCATACAGAGAGGTCCGTTTTGAAGGAGAGGCACAACCGCTTATGTACTCAATGGACAACGAAAGGGTGATGCTTTTTGGAACGCTGTCAAAAACTGTTCTTCCGGGATTCCGTATAGGCTGGGTAATCGCCCCGGTTAATATTATTGACAGACTTGTGGTAGCCAAGCAGTCAGCAGACCTTTGCACACCGGTATTTGATCAGGCAGTTATTACCAAATACTTCGAAAAGGGATACTTTGAAAAGAATCTTAGTAAAACAATAGACCTCTACAGGAATAAGCGTAACCACATGCTCGCATGCTTTGAGAAATATATGCCTAAAGGTGTAACCTGGACAAAACCGGAAGGTGGTCTTTTTCTCTTTGTTACTCTTCCTGAGGGCTATGATTCAACAGTCCTTTTTAACGAAGCCATTAAAGAAAATGTTGCATTCGTAATAGGAGAGGCGTTCCACTGTGACGGATCAGGTAAGAATACAATGAGAATAAACTTTTCTTTTATGAATGAGGAGAGAACAGAAGAGGGTGTTAAGAGACTTGGAAGGGCAATTGAAAAGATGTTCCAACAGTCTCCGATAGAATCACCAACATCTTTCTAATTACAGAAAAGTAAATAATTCAGAATCAAATTTTAGAGAAGAGTCTTTGAACATTTTGTCAAAGGCTCTTTTTTCTATGAGTTCATCGGGTGTTCCCTCAATAAAGCTATCATGGCCCATAACCCAAATCTTGTCACACAATTTTATAGCCTGCAACAGGTCGTGTGTAGAAAAAATAATTGTTTTCCCCTCTTTTGATGCAATCTCCTTAAGAAGCTTTACTGTTGTTATTCTGTTTGCAATATCCAAAAAGGCTGTTGGTTCGTCCAGCAACATTATCTTACTGTTTTGTACCAGGCTTCTGGCAATGGCTGCTCTCTGAAATTCGCCATCGCTTAGCATAGAGCTATCTCTGGAAATATAGTCAGTCAGTCCAACTTTTATTATTGTAGAACTGACAAACTCTCTCTCCTGGTTGTCAATAATTCCAAGCCAGTTAGATCTGTTATAACACCCTGCTGCAACCATGTCGAACAGAGAGAGATTTTTCGTTCTTGGGCTTTGTGATGGAACGTATGATATTTTGATTGAAAGCTGTCCGGGAGTATAGCTGCTGACATTCTCTCCGTCAATTTTTATAATACCTCCGTGGTATTTCAGTATTCCTGACAAAGATCTCAAAAGGGTGCTTTTGCCCATTCCATTTGCACCCACAACTGCAATCATCTCTCCGCTTTTTGCAGATGCGTTAATGGCAGAATATATAACTCTGTCATAACCAAGAGATACATTCTCTAACTCAAGCACACTATTTATAATTTTTGCCGGGCTCATACTATACAAATCTGCTTTTTAAAACTATTAACAGAATTATGGGAACACCAATCAGTGCACTGACTGTGTTTATAGGAATTACTCCGGGCTGTCCCGGAAGCTGGGCTATAGTGTCTGCGAAAACCATAATTACTGCGCCAAGAAGTGCTGCCGAGGGCAGAAGTACTTTGTGGTCTGCATTTCTGAACAACATTCTTGCAATATGAGGAACGGCAATTCCTATAAAGCCAATCGGACCACAGAAAGCTGTTACGCTTCCTGCCAGCAATGTGGTTGCAATGAGAATCCGCTTTCTTGTATTTTCCAGATTTACACCGAGGCTTCTTGCATAGGCCTCTCCCATTAACAAGGCATTAAGGTCTTTAATGTTGTAAACTGATAGAGCTAAACCGGCAAGTACCAGGGAAAAAAGGACCCAAATCTGAGCAGGGTTCAGCCCGGAAAAACTCCCCATTGTCCACAATACAAATACCTTAAGGGCCGAAGACGAAGATAGGTACTGCATAAGAGAAATGATTGCGCTTACGACGCTGCCGAGCATTATTCCGAATATCAGAAGTGATGTGTTATCTCTTAGTTTGGAGGAGACCATCAGCAACAGAATTGTGACAGCGAATGCTCCGAGCCATGCAGCAGCAGCAGTTCCAACGGATGCAAGCAAAGATGATGTAAGAGTAATTCCAAATGCCGAAAATCCCATCACAAAAATTGCTACACCAAGTCCGGCACCAGAACTTATTCCGAGAATAAAAGGGTCTGCGAGAGGATTTCTGAAAAGAGTCTGCATCTGTAAACCACACACAGAGAGAGCTACACCGGAAAGGATGGCTGTAATGACTTTAGGAATACGATAAGGAACCATTATGTCCTGAACAAACTTTGAGGTATTTTCTCCGGTGAAAAAATTAATTATCTCCTTAAAAGGGACTATAACCGACCCAAGTGTGAGGTTCAGTAAGATGAAAATTAACAAAGAGATGAATATGAAAATATACCATCCCAAATATGAAGGCTTTATGCTCAATTCTATATCCTTTGAGGCCTCTAAGATAATGCAAAAAAAGATAAATGTGTTTTATTTTTATTTTAGTAATTTTGCAGCCTCCGTTAACTAACTAAAAGAAAAAATCGATGAGAAAGAAAATTGTAGCAGGTAACTGGAAGATGAATACCTCTATTGCTGAGGGAATGCTTCTGGCAAAACAGATAAACTTTTTAACAAAGGGACTTGAAACTGAAGTTGAGGTAATAATTGCTCCTCCATTTACTCATTTGGCTGGAATATCCTCACTTTTAAAGCAGGAGGATTCCAAAGTATCACTATCTGCCCAAAATTGCGCAGACCAATTATCAGGTGCATATACAGGTGAGGTTTCTGTTAAGATGCTTGAAGATCTATCATGTAAATATGTTATAATAGGCCATTCAGAAAGAAGAGAGTATTACGGAGAGACAAACGAAATTCTGTTAAAGAAGATTGAACTTGCCTTGGCGGCGGGGTTATGCCCAATCTATTGTATTGGTGAAAAACTTAATGAGAGAGAAGAGAACAGACACTTTGAGGTGGTAACAGAACAGATTAAAGAGGTACTGTATAAACTAAAGGGCATTGATATGAACAAGGTTGTTGTTGCATACGAACCTGTTTGGGCAATTGGAACTGGAAAAACAGCAACATCTGATCAGGCCGAAGAGATGCATGCATATATAAGAAGGGTAATTGGGAACAAGTTCCCAACTATTGCAGATGAAATTTCAATACTTTACGGAGGCAGCTGCAAACCTTCAAATGCTGCCGAACTGTTCGGAAAAGAGAATGTGGATGGTGGACTTATCGGCGGCGCATCCCTTTCAGCTCAGGACTTTATTTCAATCATCAAATCTTTCTGATGAATTATACCGAGGTTTGTATAGAGATAAATCCTTTTTCAGAAGAGACTGCAGAGCTCGTCATTGCTCATTTATCAGAATTGGCTTTTGAGAGTTTCCTTACAGAAGGTAATATGTTAAAATGTTACATAAGCGAAAAGGA
Organism: Bacteroidales bacterium; assembly: GCA_030695025.1. Taxonomy (GTDB): domain Bacteria; phylum Bacteroidota; class Bacteroidia; order Bacteroidales; family UBA932; genus Bact-08. Next base: position 15,567 of record JAUYTX010000018.1, read on the forward strand.
GTATTCGTCAGAAGCTGTAAAATCACTTATTTCTGAATTTAAAAAAGCCGATTGTGTTTTAAAGAGTACCGCTAAAATTATTGAACATCAAAACTGGAACGCTTTGTGGGAGAGTAACTTTACTCCAATAATAGTTGATGACAGGTGTATTATAAAGGCAAGCTTCCATAAAGATCTTCCGGATGCAAAATATGTTATAACGATAGATCCTAAGATGGCTTTCGGTACAGGCCATCACCAAACTACCAGATTGGTGATTGAGACTCTGCTTGAAATGGATGTTCAGAATAAAAGGGTTTTGGATATGGGGTGCGGAACAGGTATTCTTGCCATTCTTGCTGCAAAAATGGGAGCCGCATATCCACTGGTAGCCATTGATATTGACGATATAGCTGTTGAATCGGCTATCGAAAATTCAACCAGAAACGGATTGGAGAGTAAGATAAATGCAATTGAAGGTGATGCTTCGTCTGTCAAAGACTTAACTTTCGACCTTATCCTTGCCAACATAAACAGAAATATTATAATATCTGATATAGGGATATATTCCAATGCTCTAATCTCAGGTGGCTATCTGGTTTTAAGCGGCTTTTATGAAGAAGATTCACCTTTAATTGTAAATGAAGGTGAAAAATTTGGTCTTACTCCCGTATTTAGTAAAAGCCTTGACAACTGGACTGTAATAAAAATGGTAAAAAAGTAAATTTTTTATCATTAAGGCTATTGCAAGAATAATTTTTTGTTATACCTTTGCAGTCCTCAAAGAAAGCGGGCATGGCGTAATTGGTAGCCGCGCCAGACTTAGGATCTGGTGCCGAGAGGCGTGGGGGTTCGAGTCCCTTTGCCCGCACGAAAAAATGGCAGATACCCTTTGGGATATCTGCCTTTTACTTATTAGTAAGATTTTGAAAAAAACATATTATGAAGATCACACAAAAGAATGTAGATGACCTGACAATGGTAGTCACCATGAATATCGAAAAAGATGACTACAAGGAGAAAACAAAGAAAATTCTTAGCGATTACAGAAAGAATGCCGATATCAAAGGCTTCCGCAAGGGTATGGCACCCATGGGCATGATCGAAAAGATGCACGGCAAAAGCGCTATGCTTGATGCTGTCAACAATTTAATCTCTGATGGTTTGAATAACTACATCACAGATAACAAGATTAATATACTTGGAGAACCACTGCCACACGAAGATGAAAAAAAGAACATAGACTGGGAAAATGATACAGAATTTGAAGTCTCTTTTGACCTGGCGATTGCTCCTAAAATTGAACTGGAACTATCTTCAAAAGATAAAATTACCTACTACGAGCCAAACATAACTGACGAAGAGAAGGCAAAATTTCGCAGCAACCTTTTGAGGCAGTTTGGTACACTTGTTAATACAGATGCTATTGAAGAGGATGATTTCATTATTGCCGACCTTATTCAGGGTGAAACAAGAATTGAAGGCACATATGTAGCACTAAGGTCAATAGCCGACAAGAAAATAAAGAAGAGCTTTATTGGCAAAAAGAGTGGTGATGAGTTGACAATTGATGTGAACAAAGCTTTCGAAAATGAGACAGACAGAGCTGCAATGCTCAAAATCAAGAAAGAAGAGCTTGCAACAATTGAACCTAATTACACTGTAGTTGTTAAAGAGGTGAAGAGATTTGCAGAGGCGGAGGTAAATCAGGATTTTTACGACAAAGCTTTTGGAGCAGGGAATGTAAAATCTGAAGAGGAGTTTGACAGCAAAATAGTTGACAGGATTAAATCAGAATTTGCACAGGAGAGTGACTACAGATTTATGCTTGATGCAAGGGAGGCTTTGATTGAAAAAGCAGCCATTGCACTTCCTGAACAATTCCTGAAAAGATGGCTGCACAACGCAAACGAAGGCAAGTTTACCATGGAGGAGATTGAGAAGGATTTTGGTTTGTTCCTGAAAGATTTCCGCTGGCAGATGATTCGTCAGTTCATTACAAATGAGCAGAAGATCCAGATTACCAGAGAACACCTTCTTGACCATGCAAGAAAGATAGCAGCATATCAGTTTGCTATGTACGGTCTGCAGAATGCACCACAGGAACAAATAGATACATATGCCGAATCGCTACTTAAGAACGAGAAAGAGGGCAGAAGAATAATTGAAAAGGTAGAAGATGATCTTGTACTTGAATATGTTCGCTCGGTTGTGACACTTGATAAAAAAAGCATTACAATTGAAAAATTGCAAGAGCTTACAAAATAAATAATTATTAAAAAATGAGTTATGGCTACTGATTTTGAAAAATATGCAATCAAGCACAAAGGTATAAGCAGTCTGACTCTTCATAGGGTTAACTCTCTTTACGGAGCATACATTAACCCTACGATAATTGAGGAGAGGCAACTAAATGTTGCAGCGATGGATGTATTTTCACGTCTTATGATGGACAGGATAATATTCCTTGGTGTGCCAATTAATGACGATGTTGCAAATATCATTCAGGCACAATTACTCTACCTTGATTCAACAGAGTCAAAATCTGATATTCAGTTGTATATCAACTCTCCCGGAGGCGGTGTTCACGCCGGACTGGGAATATATGACACTATGCAACTGGTTAGTTCAGAAGTTGCTACGATTTGTACAGGGATGGCAGCCTCTATGGCAGCAATTCTGCTCACGGCAGGAGCCAGAGGCAAGCGATCTGTTTTGCCACACTCAAGGGTGATGATTCATCAGCCTATGGGCGGTGCAGAGGGACAGGCGAGTGACATCGAAATTACTGCCAGACAAATTGTAACTCTAAAAAAGGAGCTTTACGAGATTATTTCACTCCATACAGGCAAACCTATTGAAGTTATCGAAAAAGATGCCGACCGGGATTACTGGATGAGAGCACTCGAGGCAAAAGAGTATGGCATGATTGACGAGATTCTAACTAACCCAAACAAAAAGTAGATGGCGGCATCCGGTTACAACGATTACTGCTCATTCTGCGGAAGAGGCAAAGATGAGGTAGATGTGCTTATTGCAGGTGATATCTCCTCTATTTGCAACGAATGCGCACAGCAGGCTCTCGATTATTCGAAAGAGGCACTTAGTGCAAAAAGGGCAAAGAATAAAAAAGGTAACACCGAAGGTAAACTTCTTAAACCAAAAGAGATAACATCTTTTTTGGATATGTATGTAATTGGTCAGGAAGAGGCCAAAAGATACCTTGCAGTGGCTGTTTACAATCACTATAAGAGGATAAACAACCCGTCAGACAACGACCTTGATCTGGAAAAATCAAATATTCTGCTTGTAGGTCAGACCGGAACAGGAAAAACTCTTCTGGCCAGAACTATTGCAAAAATGCTTGATGTTCCGTTCACAATAGTTGACGCTACCGTTCTTACCGAAGCCGGTTATGTTGGCGAAGATGTTGAGAGCATACTTACTCGTTTGCTTCAAGAGTCTGATTATGACGTTGAAAGAGCACAAAGGGGAATTGTATTTATAGATGAAATCGACAAAATTGCCAGAAAAAGCGACAACCCCTCAATTACAAGAGATGTTTCAGGTGAAGGTGTACAACAGGCAATGCTTAAACTTCTTGAAGGAAGCGTTGTAAACGTACCACCTCAGGGAGGCAGAAAACACCCTGAGCAGAGGATGATTGCTGTTGATACAAAAAACATCCTCTTTATTTGCGGTGGAGCTTTTGAAGGTATAGACAGAAAGATATCTCAGAGATTGAACACTCAGGTGGTAGGTTACGGCACTTTGCACATTAAAGAAAAGATTGATACAAAGAATCTTATAAAATATATTGCACCACAGGATCTGAGAGCTTATGGGCTTATTCCGGAAATTATCGGAAGGCTTCCTGTGTTGACATATCTTGAGCCGTTAGACAGAAAAGCACTAAGAAGCATACTCACTGAGCCAAAAAATTCTCTGATTAAACAGTATGTCAAACTATTTGATTTAGACAAGGTAAAGTTGAAGATTGAAGAGGATGTGCTTGAATATATTGTTGATACTGCTCTGGAATACAGACTTGGAGCAAGAGGGTTGAGATCCATTTGTGAAGCTATTATGGTTGACGCAATGTACAATTCACCGTCTGAAACCAAGAAATCACTCACAATTAAACTGCCATATGCCCGCAAAATGGTTGAAAAGTTCACAGGTTCGCTGCAAGCGTTAAAGGAGGCCTAGAAAATTTCTCCGCGCCAGCTTGTGGTAAAATATAGATTATCAAACATATAAAAATGAGCCGATTCTAATCCAAGTAACCGTTCATTGAGCCCCGCCTTTTTAGATGCATTTGTGATCCTTAATTTTGCGTTTAAAATAAAAGGATATGACATCATTAAAAGCAGCGCAACGTTATGAGATATCTTATAATA